>JAFTCN010000066.1 GCA_017454675.1 Clostridia bacterium | reverse complement strand
CGGGTTAGTATCCTCCCCGCATCCGACTTCCTTCAGATTCCGCCTCACGACGGACACCCTTGTCTTCGGCTAACAGTTCCTACTGCCAAGTCTGTAGCGGACTTTCACCGCCAAGTAATCGCGCATGCCGAGCGCACTAAAAACCGGCCGTCTGATCCTCAGGGATCAGGCGGCCGGTTTTTTCATCGGCAATCTGATTCTTAACAGGCCGGTTTCTGCATGCTGAAGCCGGAAGATCCGCAAGTTTCCTTTGTTACTGCAGTCAGCAAAGCTGCCGAGCGCACGCGGCTTCTCCCCGTCGGTGCGCCATGCCGGCGTGATCGCGTAGATCCGGGCGTCTCCGTAAATATACTCGTACTACTCCATGCTCTCCGACATCTCGAGCATTATCCTGGCGGTCTGGAACATGCAGCTGATCCACAGGTTCTTGCCGTTCCGGAATTCGTCGTTCATCCAGTGTGTGGGGATCATGCCGTCCGCCCGCTGTACCCTCGTGATCGAATCGCAGAGCGCCTTCGCCTTCTCGAGCCAGAGCTCTCCCCTGCCCGCTTTGTACATCGCGAGAAAAGTCTGTGCGATGTCGGCGGCGCTGTTGTCGATCGGCACGTACCAGTCGTACTGCTCCATCGCGCAGGGCGTATGCCACAGCGAGGGATCGAAATGTGACTTGTTCCAGGGTGCCGGGGTCTTCCAGACGACGAACTGATCCTCTATGAAGCGCGAAAGATCGTCGGCCTCAGCCATCTTTTCCTCATCGTCCCGGCAGTTGCGGCAGCGGTATCTGACAAGAGCGGCTGCGCAGTAGTGTGAGAGGTTGTTGTAGTTCTCGGAGCAGGGACTGTCCTCGAACTGCCCCTCCCAGTTGTAGCTTGAGAGCATCCTCTTCTCGACATACCCGACGGCGCCGTCGGCGAGTTTTTTCCAGACACCGTCGCCGGTGATCACGTACAGGCTCTCGAGAAAGGGCAGTATCAGCTCCATCGGTCCGCAATAGTGGCCGTTCACCGGCTCGCCTGTGGAGAGGCGGCGTATCATATACCAGCTGCCGTTCTCTTCGACGTGATCCCGGTACCAGGCGCCGATCTTCATTGCCTCACCGAGGTATCTTTCATCGCCGGTCGCGCTCCACAGGCGTATATATGCCGAACCGACCTGCGCCGGATAGATCATCATGATCCAGTCGATCCTGGATGTCGCCTTGAGATTCGTCCGCGTTTCAGGATCCGGGCGCCAGTTGATATAATATGTCGGCGGCAGATGTGCGAGAGGCGCTCCTTCTCCCGGAGTGATCCCGATGAGCCAGTCGGCCGCGGCGCGGGCGATCCTTATCGCGTCGGCCGAGCGTTCGGGCCGCAGCTTTGAATAGTTTATCATGGCCTCGATAACGGTCGGGACCATCTTGCTGGGGTAGACGTATCTGTCGTAATCGGGGTCGGGGGTGCCGTGTGTCAGCCAGTGAGTTAGGAAGCTCTGTCCGATGGCGTAGTCGTAGACCGCGAGCACCGAGTCCCTCCAGCTTCTTGCCGCCGGAGGAAGATCCGACGGGAACGGCGAGAGTCTGAAGAAGGTCCGGGCTCCGCAAAGGGGCCACTCCTCTCCGTCGGCGCCGAACGGACGCACGGTCAGCTCGACGACTCCCTCGGGAAGTTCACGCCACACCGGCTCGAGCGACGCCGAAGCCGTCGGAGCGTCGAAGGTGCGGATCACTCCGTCTGAGCCCTTTGCTCTGTACCTGTATCCGGCGCAGCCCGGCTGAGGCGCGAACTGAAACGCGGGAACATACATGAATTCGGTCGACTGCGGGTTCCAGAACGGCCTTCCGGGGCCTCCTCCCGCGTGTGCCGACGTCGCGGCAGATGAGCACTGCACGGCTGCGAGCTCTTCAAATCTTTTTTCTGTCATGGTTCTCTCCTTTATCACGGATCATGAATCGATATTACCTGCTCCCGGAGAGGCCGCTGGACCGGATCCCCGGATCAGACGAGCGTTATCTCCCTTGCGCACCCGCTGAAGCTTTACCGTCGATCTTTCAAGCTGCATTTCCGGATCAGAGCTTAGATGCGACGGCGGCGAGAAAAGTCTCTGTATCGACCTTCTCGGCAGGGCCTTCGGCGAGCGGAGTCAGGTCTCCGGTCATGACGCCCGATTCGACGGTGTCGATGCAGGCCTTCTCGAGCCTGTCAGCGAAAGCGCACAGCTCGCAGGTGCCGTCCAGCTCGCCGCGCTTGCGGAGAGCTCCGGTCCAGGCGAAGACGGTGGCGATCGGGTTCGTCGAGGTCTTCTCTCCCTTCAGCCGTCTGTAGTAGTGCTTTGTCACAGTGCCGTGGGCGGCCTCGTATTCGAATTTTCCGTCGGGCGACACGAGTACGGATGTCATCATCGCGAGAGAACCGAACGCGGTGGAGATCATGTCGCTCATTACGTCGCCGTCGTAGTTCTTCAGCGCCCATATGAACCCGCCCTCAGAGCGGATAACGCGGGCGACGGCGTCGTCGATCAGGGTGTAAAAATACTTTAATCCGGCCTTCTCGAAATCGGCCCTGTAGCAGTTCTCAAAGATCTCCTCGAAGATCAGCTTGAACGTCTGGTCGTACTGTTTGGAAATGGTGTCCTTTGTCGAGAACCACAGGTCCTCTCCGGCCGAGAGGGCGTATCTGAAGCAGGAGTGAGCGAACGACCGGATCGACGACTCTTTGTTGAACTGTCCCTGAAGGACTCCGGGGCCTTCGAGCTTTGCTATCTCGAGCGACGTCTTCTCTCCCGAGTCGGCCGTGAACACGAGCTCCGCCCTGCCTCCGCCGGCCGTGCGCAGCTCGGACGCCTTATATATGTCTCCGAAGGCGTGTCTCGCGACGGTGATCGGCTTCTTCCAGCCCGATACCGCCGGCTTTATGTTCTTTACCGTTACGGGCGTGCGGAAGACGGTCCCGTCGAGCTCTGCTCTTATGGTGGCGTTGGGGCTCTTCCACATCTCGTGCAGGCCGTATTCCTCCACCCTCTGCCTGTTCGGGGTTATCGTGGCGCATTTAACCGCCACTCCGAGTCTCTTCGCCGCTCTTGCTGCCTCGACAGTAACGGCGTCGGATGTCCGGTCGCGTTCGGGGAGGCTGAGATCGTAGTATTCGCTCTTCAGGTCGACATACGGCAGTATAAGTATGTCCTTTATCTCTTTCCAGATGATCCTCGTCATCTCGTCGCCGTCGATCTCGACGAGCGGCGTGCTCATTCTTATCTTTTCCATTGCAGTATCATCAGACCGAACCGGTATAGTTCAGCAGTCCTCCCGCGAGAATGATCTCGCGCTGACGTCCGGTCAGCGCAAGTCTGAATACGACGTCGCGGCGTGATGCGCCCTCCCCGGCATGAGCCGTGAGCGTGTCAGACCCGGCGACGGCTTCACGAAGACCGTCGATCACGATGCGCTCGCCCTGCGCGAGGCGGTCGCAGTCGGCGGGATCGTCGAATACCAGCGGAAGTATCCCCGCGTTTACCAGATTAGCGGCGTGTATGCGCGCGAACGATTTCGCCGCCACCGCCTTTATCCCCAGATACAGCGGCACCAGGGCCGCGTGCTCGCGCGACGAACCCTGACCGTAGTTTTCGCCCCCGACAATTATGCCGCCTCCGGCAGCCTTCGCGCGCTCGGGGAAGCTTTCGTCGCAGACGGCGAAGCAGAATTTCGAAAGATAGGGTATGTTGGATCTGTAAGGCAGGATCTTCGCGCCGGCGGGCATGATGTGGTCGGTCGTGATGTTGTCTCCGACCTTGAGCACGCAGGTGCAGTCGATACTGTCGGGAAGCGGTCCCGACGACGGAAATTCCTTTATGTTCGGTCCCTTGACCGTCTCGAGTGAGGCCGCCTCGTCCGCGGGAGCGGGCGGAATCAGCAGATTGTCGTTCACATCGAATCTGTCGGGCAGCCTGATCTCCGGCATCTTTCCGAGCGTCCGTGGGTCGGTGAGTTTTCCGGATATCGCCGAAGCGGCGGCCGTCTCGGGGCTCACGAGGTACACTCCGGCGTCCGTGGTGCCAGACCTTCCCTTGAAATTGCGGTTGAAGGTGCGCAGCGAAATGCCAGAGCTGACCGGCGACTGTCCCATTCCTATGCAAGGGCCGCAGGTGCACTCAAGCACCCTGGCTCCGGCGTCGATGATGTCAGAAAGCGCTCCGCAGCGCGAGAGCATCGAATATACCTGTCTCGAGCCGGGCGTGACGGTGAGCGATACGCCGTCGGCGATCTTCCTGCCCTTCAGTATCCCGGCTACCTTCAGCATGTCAGACAGCGACGAGTTGGTGCACGAACCGACGCAAACCTGGTCTATCACGATGTTCCCCGCGTCCTTCACCGCCACGACGTTGTCGGGACTGTGGGGGCATGCCGCCAGCGGCTCGAGAGACGACAGGTCGACCGTGACATATTCGTCGTATTCCGCGTCGGGGTCGGCGAGGATCTCGCGCCAGGCGCTCTCTCTGCCCTGCGCACGCAGGAATTTCCGCGTTATGTCATCCGACGGAAACACCGACGTAGTCGCTCCGAGTTCGGCTCCCATATTGGTTATCGTGGCGCGCTCGGGGACCGACAGAGTGCGGACGCCCTCCCCGCAGTACTCCATTATCTTTCCTACTCCGCCCTTTACCGACAGTCTCCGCAGGACTTCGAGGATGACGTCCTTCGCCGATACCCATTCGGGCAGGCTGCCGGTGAGTTCGATCCGGACGATCTTCGGCATATTGATATAGTATGTTCCGCCTCCCATCGCGACTGCCACGTCAAGGCCTCCCGCGCCGAAAGCCAGCATACCCAGGCCTCCGGCCGTCGGAGTGTGACTGTCGGATCCGATAAGGGTCTTGCCGGGTATCCCGAAGCGCTCAAGATGCACCTGATGGCAGATGCCGTTGCCCGGGCGCGAAAAGATCAGCCCGTATTTCCTGGCGGCGGACTGTATGAAGCGGTGGTCGTCGGCGTTCTCGAATCCGGTCTGGAGCGTGTTGTGATCGATATAGGCGACCGACAGCTCTGTCCTCACCCTCGGTATCTTCATAGCCTCGAATTCGAGATAGGCCATAGTACCGGTGGCGTCCTGAGTCAGGGTCTGGTCGATCTTCAGACCGATCTCTTCGCCGGTCTTTTTCATATCTCCCGAGACGAGATGCGCCGCTATAAGTTTCTGTGCGACTCCGAGTCCCATCGGTCAGTTCTTCCTTTCGTCGAGCGGTACGTATTCAACGCTCTTAGTGAGCGGTCTGTACGCCGGTCTCATGATCCTGTGGCAGGTCTGGATCTCCTCGAGCCTGTGGGCGCACCATCCCGCCATCCTCGAGACCGCGAACAGCGGCGTAAAGAGCTCCCTGGGGATGCCGAGCATGCGGTATACGAGGCCTGAGTACATGTCGACATTGGCGCAGATGCCGGTGTCGTCTATCATCTTCGCGTTCAGGATCGAAGGCGACAGTCTCTCGACCGCGTCGAGCAGTGTGAAATCGTCTCTGAATCCTTTTTCGTCGACCAGCTTCTCCGCCTCGCGCTTGAGGATGACGGCGCGGGGGTCGCTCCTGGTGTATACCGCGTGCCCCATGCCGTAGATGAGGCCGGTGCCGTCGCCCGCCTCGCGGTTGAATATTTTAACAAGATAATTGCGTATCTCGTCGTCGTCGCGGATGTCACGCACATGTTCCTTTATGTCGTCGAGCATGTCGCAGACCTTCAGGTTGGCTCCGCCGTGTCTCGGACCCTTGAGAGCACCGATGGCTGCAGAGATCGCAGAGTAGATGTCGGTGCCCGAAGAGGTGACCGCCCTGCAGACGAAGGCGGAGTTGTTGCCTCCGCCGTGCTCGGCGTGGAGGATCATGCAGCGGTCGAGGAGCAGCGCCTCCTCGTGCGTGAACTGCCTGTCGGCGCGCAGCGTCGAGAGGATGTTCTCGGCTGTCGACAGACCGACGAGCGGCATGTGAAGGAACATGCTCTCGTAGTCGAAGGCGCGGCGCTTGGCCTGATACGCGGCGACCATCATGACCGGCAGCCTGCCTATGAGCTCCATCGACTGGCGAAGCGAGTTGACCTCGCTCGTGTTGTCGGGATCCTCGTCGTAGGCATAGAGCGAGAGCACCGACCTCGCGAGCTTGTTCATTATGTCCCGGCAGGGGTTGCGCATTATGACGTCATCGATGAAGTCGTTCGGTATCTGGCGGCATTTCTGGATCAGTCTGCTGTAGAGCTCGAGGTCGTCGCGCGTGGGAAGCTCGCCGAACAGCAGGAGCCACGAGGCTTCGTCGTATCCGAACCTGTCCTCCTTCGAGCAGGCTGCGACGATATCCGCGACGTTCACGCCGCGGTAAAAGAGCTCGCCGTCCACCGGCACCCGTTCGTATTCGTTTATGAGATATCCGTGAACGTTGCTGATCCTGGTGATGCCGGCGACGATGCCGGTGCCGTCGGCGTTGCGCAGGCCCCGCTTGGCGTTGGACATCGTATACAGCTTGGCGTCGAATTCCCCGTCCGGGTTGTATCTGTCGGCGAGATACTTGAATTCCTTTTCGATATCCACGGTCTGATAGTTCATTGTCGTACCACTTTCCTTTTCCGTTCTCCCGCATTCGCTTTCTTTCCTCATTACGTAAGGATACAGAAGGCGGGCAGCGGATATAATGCAATATTATATCACAATGCTGTCGGTGCGTCAATAAGAAAAAGCGATTTTTGAAGGAAAATCCGGTGAAAAATTCATTTTTTTCGTATAATTTCGATATAAACAGCCTGTTTATCGGTCATTTTGCGAAGCTGATGAACACTGCGCGGCGCAAAAAATTCACACAAAGCAAAAAGCGCGGACGGATATGCACATCCGTCCGCATGACGTCAGTCGACGTCCTCGTATATCCTCTCAGGCGGGACTTCGAGCATCTCGGGGTGCTCGACGTACCTTCTGAAGATCTTGAAGGCTGAAGCGAAATAGTGTCCGTCGCAGATACGCTCGTCGGTCACGACCTTGAGTTCGATATACCGGTGCTTCGAGAGATTGCCCTTCCTGTCGTACTCGAAGGCCACCTTCTTTATCCCGTAGGAGATAAAGACGGGCAGGTTTCCGAAGTCGTAGATGTGGTGGTAGATCGGGTTTATCCCGAGCGACCCCATGCTCGTGATGATCATCGAACCGTAGAACGGAAGGACCTCGAGCAGCGACTTCGGCATGATGCCGTGGTAGTCGAGCCAGTTGAGCAGCCATACGAGGAAACGCAGCATGAACCTCGGCATGACGTTGAAGAGTTTGCAGACCTTGTCGAAGCTCGTCGGAACGTCGAGCGAGGCGATCGCCTCCTGGGCCGTCGTGTTGAATTTCTCATACACCGTGTCGAGGGTGTCGGTCGGATTGAATTTGACCTTTATGAGAGTTTCGGGGGCGTTGAGCGCCATCTCCTTCTTGACCGTCATGACGAACACGATCTCGTTTCTGGCGAATATCCGCTGACCGCTGACGAAGCGGTTGATTCCCGGCCGCTCGGCGATCGTCCGCAGATACGAAGCGAGGATAACGTGGAGGATCGTGAAGTGCGTCAGTCCCTCTCTGGCCTTTCTCCGGCAGAGATCTTCGGCGCGTCCTACATCGATACGGTCATAAAAGGTGTTCAGCGCGTCACTGCGTCTCGCCATAATGAACGGCATGAGCTTGTGCATAGGCTCAAGCGAACGGAGCCTTCGTCCGTCCGACCGGTCACCGAGACGTCTTTTGCGTTTGCGGTAGGCAAGCGGATTCTCCTCGGCCGTCTTCTCCGCTTCCGCGGCCACGCCGGCCTTTACCTCCCGTGAAGTGACATCGTTTTCGTTTTCCATTGTGTCACCGCCTTTCATGAATTTAACGTATTATACTCCATTATCGGTCATAAATCAAGTATTTCTTGCCTTATAATGCAAATTGTGATATAATTTTACAAACAATAACTGTGGAGGAGATCGCGCAGATTTGAAAACTGTCGATATTTACACCGACGGCTCGTGCCTCGGCAATCCCGGACCCGGGGGCTGGGCATGCATACTCGCGGTATCCGGTGCCGAAAAGGTCATGGCCGGCGGCGAAGCCGAGACCACCAACAACCGCATGGAACTCACCGCTGCGATCCGCGCACTCGAGGTCCTCAAGGAACCGTGCGAGGTCGTCATACACACCGATTCGAAATACCTGGCGGATTCGATAATGCTCGGATGGGCCGAGAAATGGAAGCGGAACGGCTGGAAGAGAGCCGACAGGTCGCCCGCCCTGAACACAGACCTCTGGGACAGGCTCCTGGATCTCAACTCCGCACACAGCGTGAGATACGTTTGGGTAAAAGGCCACGACGGTGACCCCCGCAACGAGCGGTGCGACCTGATCGCCCGGTCGTATGCCGCGGCCTTTACGGGAAAGAAATGACAGGGACAGGTAATCAGGACAACGGAATGAAAAAATCTGTAAGGATCACAAGGATCGCAGCGGCATTCATCTCGATCGCCGCACTCATACCTCTTGCGTCGTGCAGACTGCATATCAACATCAATCCGGGAGGTCAGACGTCTGACACGGCTGTGTCCTCCGGGGCCCTGACGGACGCGCCCGGAGGTTCTTTGGCGCCCGGGACCGCGGGAGCACCTTCAGGTACGTCGGAACCGGCAGTAACGACGTCGCCTGTCTTTACGACGTCTCCCGCCGTCACAACGTCTCCGGCAGTTACGACCTCTCCGGCTGTTACGACCTCTCCGGCAGTTACGACGTCTCCGGCTGTTACGACGTCTCCGGCAGTTACGACCTCTCCGGCTGTTACGACGTCTCCGGCTGTTACGACGTCTCCGGCAGTTACGACCTCTCCGGCTGTTACGACGTTTCCGGCGGTTACGACGTCTCCGGCGGTTACGACGTCTCCGGCGGTTACGACGTTTCCGGCGGTTACGACCTCTCCGGCTGTTACGACCTCTCCGGCTGTTACGACGTCTCCGGCGGTTACGACGTCGCCTGAGCCCACGGCTCATTCGGACCTCTCGCCGATCTCTGGAAGATTTTCGAAGAACGTCGATCCGAACGGATATCTGAAGCTCATACTCGATTACGAGACCGTCACCCGCGACACGGACGGAATGAAGATCCGCTTTACCGTAAAGCTCAGCTGCTATTCGATCCAAATAGGAAACAGAACATCGACGATAACTGTCGGCGGAGTCACCCGTAAATACTACACGACCGAAACCGAAAAGGAGTTCAGCAACAAGCGCGCCGAGCTCGAGATCGGAAACTTTGAGATGGAAGTCCCGCTCGCCGGCGGAACAGGAACTCTCGACGTGGTGATGGAGCAGAATCTCAACATCAAGTTCAGCGGCACCGACTACGGTACAGTCACGCTCGAAGGCGTGATAATCGCCGGCTGAGATGCGGGCGAGGCCGCGGCGGGAACTCAGGACACGCCGTTCCGCGCAGCAAGACCGCATTATAATGACGCGGCACCCGACAAAGGAGGGTGCCGCGTTTGCTGTATATAATGTTTTCTGCAGGATCTTATTCAGGCTTTCCGCCGTCTCCATCCGGCTCCGGCGGGAGGTCGGGGAAAATGCCGGCGACATCTGACGGCCGCGTATTTTTCAGCACTGCCAGCATGAATACGAGCACGGCGACGCCAAGCACCGCTGTGATCGCCACCGTGGCGGCGTCCCATATCTTCCCCTCTCCGAGTTTCGGCACCAGATTACCGTTGAAATCAAAGAGCGAATGGAGGAACACGCAGATCCATACCGAATGTGTCCGCAGCAGCACTATGGCGCACATCCCGCCGATCAGGAACGAATACCCCACCTGAAGCATCACCGACAGCGGGGATGCACCGATGAACAGGTTGAGAAGGTGTACTGCCCCGAAGACGAGCGACGTGACGAGAGTCGCGCCGAAGATCTCGCGGGATGTGCTCCTCCTGTCCTCGAGCACCGACATGAAGAGCACTCCCCTGAATGCGACCTCTTCAAACAGGCCGATCGATATCGATTCAAGGGCGTAGAGCGCAAGATACAGCCCTTTGCGGGTTACCGCCGCACCTCCAGATATCAGACCGATGACCGGCAGGTTGTTCACCACAACGGCAAGCGCGGGAAGAGTCACGAGCAGGGCGAAGGCCCTGTTTTCCTTTGCGAATCCCAGGATCCTGTACTTCCTAGTCAGCATGATCGGGATGAACAGAGCGGCTCCGATGAGCCTCGTGACTGTGACCTTCATCATATCCTGAATAAGCGGATCGGCCGAATATGCCGGCGGGAATATTTCGAGGGCCGCGATCGCAGCAGCGAACGCGATGACAAGAACGAAGAATACGGTCCGTTTTCTCCCTGCTTTTGCTGCACTCTCTGTTTTCGCAGGGATATGACCCTCTTTCCCCGGAGCATCCGCCGCTTCCGGACGGAAGGTCTCTTCCGAAGGCGTCTTTTCCGATATTCTGTTTTCTTTATTATGCGACATATTGAGATCTCCGGAAAAGGTCTCCGCGGTCAGGCGGCTGAAGTCTCACTCAGCTTCTTTTCGCGGCGGACAAGGAGGAAAAGCAGCACCGCACCGCCGAGAAACAGCAGCACCGATATCAGCTGCGACGGCGAGAGCGCGGGAATGAACGAGCTTCCCCTGTCGTCACCGCGGAGGAATTCGACGAAGAAGCGCCATACCGAATACGATATCATATACACCGGCATGCAGTAACGGAAACCCCTTCTGCAAAGTATGAACAGCACCGCGGCGAGGACTGCCAGGAATACCGCTTCGTAAAGCTGTACGGGTATGACCCTGTATCCCGGGTTCACCATATATATGCCGTACCAGGCGTCGGTCGCGGCGCCGTGGCAGCATCCTGCCGTGAGGCAGCCGACCCGCCCGAGAGAATGCGCCGCGGGGATGCTGACGGCGAGGATGTTTACGAGCGTATAAATATTCTTTTTGTGAAGGCCGTCTTTGAAAACGAATCTGCCGGCTAGAAAATAGACTGCAAAAAAGACGGCGGCGCCGCCGAGCAGGCCCCCGAAGAAGGTCGCCCCGGTGTTTTTGCCGATCGAGAACTTACCGCCCGCCAGGGCATTCCAGACAGCCTGAAGCGCAACGGCTCCGAAATAGGCGCCGATCACGGTCACCACGGCGACTCCGAGCACGAAATTATGATATTTCGCGTCGAACTTCTCTCTGTCCGAGAAATACCTGAAGATCAGCATGGCCGCGATGACACCGACTCCCATGAGTATGTCGTAGAGCGTCATGCCGAAGATTATCTCGCGCGGGTACATTACTTCACCGCCTCTCCGATTGATGCGAGGATCTCGCGCTGGCGGCGGCGCATGTCGGTGTCCTCGGTCTCTCCCCTCTCGTGGTCGTATCCGAGCAGGTGGAGCATCGAATGTACCGACAGGAAGGCGACTTCGCGCTCGAATGGGTGACCGTAGAGGTCAGCCTGAGCCGCGGCGCGTTCGAGCGAGATCACGATGTCCCCGAGCTCGTAACGTTCGCCGTCGAAGGTGTCGTCAAGCCTGCCGTCCTCCGCCTGCGGGAAGGACAGGACGTCGGTCGCGGCGTCTTTCCCCCTGTATTCGCGGTTGAGCCGCTTTATCGTCCTGTCGGACACGAACGTGACCGATACGGCGCAGGGCCAGCTCACCTTTTCATATTCAAGCGCCGCGGTCAGCGCCTTTCTAACGAGTTCCTTTACGGCATCGATCTCTTCTCTGCCGTATTTTCTCGTTCTGTTCATAAAATCGATATAAAGTTCCATATTCAAGTCCATTCCTCTCCCGATGACGGCCGGGACGGTCCCAAGTCAGGCACGCGCGACTCCCGTCAGTATCTGTTTTTCGGTCCGCCGGCGTCTTCCGCAGATACATTTACCGCTGCGGCACGGTCACAGTTTGCGGTAGCGCGACGGGCTCCTGTGCTTCTGGAACTCGGCCGCCTGCTCCTTCTCATATTTGTCGTACGCGACGATGATCTTCTGCACCAGCCTGTGGCGGACGACGTCCGCCTCGGTGAATTCGTGCACCGCGATCCCGTCGATGCCGCGGAGTATGGTCACGGCGGAACCGAGTCCGCTCTTCTGCCCGCGTGGGAGATCGGTCTGCGTCAGGTCGCCCGTCACGACGGCCTTCGAATTGTTCCCCAGCCTCGTGAGAAACATCTTCATCTGCTCGAATGTCGCGTTCTGCGCCTCGTCGAGGATGATGAACGAATCGTCGAGCGTGCGTCCGCGCATATAAGCGAGCGGTGCGACCTCGACCGTACCCTTCTCGGTGGCTCGCAGATAGTTCTCGGGGCCCATCAGCTCTCCCAGGGCGTCGTGCAGCGGTCTCAGGTAGGGATCGATCTTGCTCTGAAGGTCGCCGGGAAGATATCCCAGCTTTTCACCCGCCTCGATAGCCGGTCTCGTCAGGACTATACGGCTGACCTGACGCTCGCGCAGGGCCTTGACGGCCATGGCTACGGCAAGGAAGGTCTTCCCGGTGCCGGCGGGACCTATGCCCATCACGACGGTGTTCTTCTTTATCTGTTCGACGTACTTCTTCTGTCCTACGCTCCTCGCGTGGACCGGTCTTCCTCTGGCGGAGACGCAGATGCAGTCGGAATCGTATCCGCTGAGCTCGCCGCCCTTTCCCGACGCCACCATGTCGGCGACATAACGGACCGTCTGTTCGGTGAGTTCGCCCTTTTTCCCCACGATGCCCGAAAGGATCCCGACGGTCTCGGCTGCCGCAGCGACCTTCCCCGGCTCCGTCCCCGATATCGCTATGAGGGCTCCGTCGCCGCCCCCTTCAGTCGGCGCGACGGCCCCCGTGACGCCGAAGGTCTCCTCTATCATCTTTATGAAGACGTCCCGGCTTCCGAAGATCAGCGCAACGTCTCCGCCGTCCGGGACCTTTACATATCTCGTGTCTTTTCCGTTCTGTGATTCCATATATTAAGACCGTCCCTGCATCTGAATTCGGTCTGCGGCGCGGCAGTTCCCGCGCGGCTGTCAGATACCGGATATATTTTATCATAAAACCGTTCAATCTTCAATATAAATCGTAAAATACGGAAATCGATACAGGAGGCATGACCGCCGGGGAGCCTTTGCCGGGGAGCGAAATATCTTGACAAGGGTTTATTCTTTGACTATAATATTATTTAGAGGTACTATATTTTTGTATCATCATTTCTTGCGGAGATCGAAGCATGTTTCCAGTCGATACGGATATATCCCGGATCTTTCACATCCTGCGGCGCGCGGGCGGCGTATTCCCGTCCGCCGGAGGACGGCATCCGGAACTCAGGATCAGCATATCCGCCAGGGGGATCCCCTCTCCCGCGGAGCTGTCGCTAACTTATACGTCTCTCATTCTGATCGTCACCGTCGCAGTCGCCGCGTGCTGCGCCGCGGTGCTGTTCATTCCTCTGAGGCGCGCCCCTTTGAGACGAAGACTGCTCACATATTTCATATCGATGCCCGTTTTCGTCTTCCTGTCGGTCTTCTTTTTTTCCGACCTGGGGACGGCTCTCGCGGCATTCGGAGCCGGAGCCGCAGGCCTCTCCGGCGAATTCTTCGGATATACCGGTCTTACCGCCGCGTGCGGGGTGGGGATCGCATACCTCGGATCCTGCGCGCTGATCTGCAGTCAAGGCGCGATGAAGAAAAAGGGCCGGATCGCGATCCTCGTGACATCGCTCCTCTATTTTGCTCTCGAATACATCCTGTGGGTAGCGGCGCTGTTTGCGGGAAACGTGAAACGGTATACGCTGGGCGAGGTCTTTCCCGCGCTGGGAAAGGTGTCTTTCCTTGCTCCGGCAGCCGAATCGGGGCTGTTCGCCTTCAGCATCCTGCTTCTCGTTCTGTATATCGTGGGTTTCCTCCTCTCGTTCACCGCCGTGCTGAAGGACGGCGAGACGGATGAGACTGCCCCCCGCGGCGGAAAGGCCCGGTCGAAGGGTACCGAGGCCGGCTCAGTCGGAAAGAGGACCGCGGAGGGAGCCGGGGACTTTCCCGACAGCGGAAAGTGCTGCCTCACCTGCGTCCGCTCGCAGAAGTTATCTGTCCCCGGGGGAAAAGTCCTTTGCGACAGAAAGGGCGTGACCGACGCCGGATTCTGCTGCGGCAGATACGAATACGACCCGCTCAAGACCGAACCTGTGCGCCCGCCGCTTCCGGCGTCCGGACGTGAAACGGGCGACGCCGCTCCCAAAGAACACACAGAACAGACCGAACAATGACTGACCGTTTTGAAAACAACCGACTGACAGTTTCCGGCAGCCTCCACGGAACAAAGCTCCTCCTCCCCTGCCGTATCACTGTACTGCTCCTCCTGTTTGCCGTCGCCGCGCCGCTGTTTGCGGGGTGCGGCAGTCCCGAATACGCGCTCGTAAGCGAGGGTAACAGAACGGCGGAGGGACTCATTTACAGCCTTTACGAGAACGGCGACGCCGAAGTGACAGGCTCTGACGCCCCGGCAGACGGCATACTGCGTATCCCCGGCGAAGCCGACGGACACAGGGTCGTATCGGTCGGCGGCGGCGCTTTTTCCGGCAGGCAGGATTTCTTTGCCGTGATCATCGGAAAAAACGTTAAGAAGATAGGGGCATCGGCATTCTCCGGCTGCTCCGCTCTCACCTTCGCCGACCTGGAAAACGCTTCTGAGCTCTGCGCATACGCGTTCTCGGATTGTCCGAATCTCACGCACTGCGAGAACCTGTCGGACATAACGGCGCTCGGTGACTCCGTCTTCGAGGGCGACTCTTCGCTTACATCCGCGGTCTTCTCGAAGAAACTGAAGACCGTTGGGGCATCGGTCTTCTACGGCTGTTCCTCACTGACATTTCTCATCCTGCCCGAATCCGTAAGGTCGTGCGGCGCCGATCTCTGCTTCGACTGCGGCTCGCTCGTCTATGCCGAGCTGCGCGGACTCGAGGATATTCCCGAGCGCTGCTTCACCAAATGCTCCTCACTCACAACCGTGACGGCTCCGAAGATCAGAACAGTGGGAGCGCAGGCGTTCAGGAACTGTGCCTCACTGTACGATATCACGCTCCCGAGATCGCTCCGTGAGATCGGTGACTCGGCCTTCTCCGGCTGTTCGTCGATCGGCGGGATAGGCTACGCCGGCAGCACATCGGCCTGGAGCAGGATCACCGTCGCGCCGGGCAACGAAGAACTGAAGGGAGCCTCTCCCGTCTTCTCGTCGAAGACCGCGCAGCGCACCGCGGATCTTTCGTCTGAAGGTTCCGGAAACGCCGGCAGATACAGGTCCGCGGTCTTTTCCGCGACATCCGGAGAGCCCGCGGTGAGCGGAGATTTCACCTACGTCACCGACTCCGACGGCTGCGCGATGATAACGGCATACTCGGGGACCTCATCCGCGGCGGTAATTCCGTCAGAGATCGACGGCCGTCCCGTGACCGCGGTCGGCGACTTCGCTTTTTCCGAGAACACCACGCTTGTTTCGGTCGAATTTCCCGACTCCGTCATATCTGTCGGCGACGGCGCGTTCGCGGGATGCACTTCGCTCTCGGCGGTGAACGGCGGCGGAAAGATCAGAAATGTCGGAATTATGGCTTTCGAGGACACCCCCTGGCTCGCCGCCATGACGCAGGAATTCGCGACCGTCTTCGATTCCGTCCTTATCAAGTACACAGGTTCGACGCCCGCGGTAAAGATCCCGTCGGGGATAAAGCACATCGCCGGCGGCACCTTCACGACGCGGGAGGGGCTGTATTTCGCAGACCTGGGGAGCGACGTCCTGTCGGTCGGCAACCAGGCGTTCGCCTTCTGCCCCGACCTCAGACTGGTTTGCGGACCTTCGGTCGTCGAAATAGGAAAGTACGCGTTCAGCTACTGCGAGGGACTTAAGTCGTTCGAGCTGCCCTCCCTTTGCTTTGCCGGGGAATACGCCGTGGCCGACTGCCACACGCTCAGATATTTCGGATGCTCAGGAAGCGTTAACGAGCTCGGCGGCTCGATCCTTATGAACTGTCAGAACCTGCGTCTCTTCAGAGTGCCCGACGGAATAGAAAAGCTCCACGCGAGCTGTTTCGACAGCTGCATGCCGTTCATCTTCCTGTCCCCATACGCTAAAGATGAACTGATTTCCCGCTCAGTCGAGGACGGAGACATGTACATATCCGACATGCTCATAATTTCCGGTTACGGAGGTTGACCGAACATATGATTAATCCTCTGAAATATTCCCACTCGAGGAGGTCGGCGCTCTTCGGGGCGGCCGCTGCCGTACTCTGCGCCGGCCTTGCCCTGATACCGTACTTTCTTACCTTCTTCGCTCCGTTCGCACTGCTTGCCGCGGTCCTGCTCGTGACACCGGTCTTCGTGATCCCGGCTTTATTCCTCGACCCCGAAGGCGAAGGAAAGCGCGGCCCGGCCGTAGCGGCCTCGGTATCCGGAGCACTCGCGGGAGGCCTCGTCTTCTTCTTTGTTATTATGCTGCGGAGGAAGACATCGCTTTACCGGATGACCTGGCCAGCCGTCCTCATCACCGCCGGGATATTTGTGATCCTGCTCGTGGCCGACAGACTGTGCAAACACACACCGTCGGATGACCCGGCAGACTCGGCGCTCACGGCGACGGTGCGGTCCGGCTTCGCCGCCGGCAGGCTCGCGTCGCTGCTGATCCAGCCCTTCGCCGTCCTGCGGCTGCTCGGGTTCTACGACCCGCTGACGCTGCTCGACGTCGCGATGGCGGTCATATTCTTCTATTGCGCGGCCTTCTCTCTCGTCGCAGCTGCGGCAAGGCTCATACGCAGAGAGTACAGGACGCGTCCAGATCTGTCGGTCCCGGTGCCCTTCTCGGGCAGAGGAGACATAGGCGTGATCGGATATCTCGAAAAGAACACCGGCATCACGATGAGAAGCCTGTGGAGCATAAGGATGATAAAGAGGACGGTCCCGTTAGCGCTCCTCGCGCTCGCCGCCGTATTCTGGTTCGCCACCGGGCTCCACGAAGTCAAGCCGTACGAGAGAGGGGCGCTGTACCGGTTCGGGAGGCTCTCCGACCGGGTCCTAGAGCCCGGGCTGCGCGTCACGCTTCCCTACCCGTTCGACAAGGTCGAGAAGTACGAGACCGAAACGGTGAAGGAACTGACCGTCGGTTATATCAGCAAAGTCGAGACCGACGTCATCTGGACCGAGGCTCACGGCGGCGAGGAGTTCAAGCTGCTCGTCGGCGGAGGGAACGAACTGGTCTCGGTGAACCTCAGGATAGAATACCGCATATCCGATCTGCTCTCATACATCAGGTGCTGCTCGTCTCCGGACAAACTGCTCGAAGCCTCGGCATACGAGCTCGTCACGAAAGATATAATCTCGACCGACCTCGAAACGCTGCTGTCGATCGACAGACAGGAGTTCTCCGAGACCTTCGGAAGACAGCTGCGTGAGAAGACGGAGTCATACGCCGCCCCCGGCGTCGCGGTAGGCGGAGGCAGCGGTACCGGCCTTGAGATCGTGTCGGTGGTGCTCGAGAGCATACACCCGCCGGTCAACGTCGCGGCCAAGTACCAGGAACTCATCTCTGCCGGCATCGAGGCCGGAAAGAAGATGCTGCAGGCGGAAGGCTACGCGAAAAAGACGGTGGCCGATGCCGAGGCTCTGCGCGACTCGACCGTCAACAGGGCGACCGCCGACGGCTTCACCAAAGTCGCCGACGCCAGGGCTTCGGTTTCGGAGTTCATGGCCGGAGTCGAGGCCGACAGCAGGTACAGCGACTCCTACCGCAACTACAAATATCTCTCCGCCCTGACGGAGGCATACAGCCGCTCGAGACTGATACTCGTCGGAGAGGGCATCGACAGCGCCAGGATCTGGCTTGGAGAATGACATCATGAGCATGAACGAAAAAGACAGAGATACAACTGAAAACGCCGCGGCCGGTGAGAACGCTGCCGGCGTGAAGGAAAACACCGTCTCCCCCGCCCCTGCGGCAAGGAAAGGCCGGGGCGGACGTGTCTCCAGGATCATACTGGCGGCTGCCATCCTCGTATTCATAGTCTGGTTCGGATTCACATTCCGGCTCCGCGAAGGCAACTGCGCGATCGTGCTGAGGTTCGGCGCGCCACGCTCTCAGGTCACCGAGGCGGGGATCCATCTGCGCCTTCCCTGGCCGTTCGAGACCGTCACGAACTATGACAGCCGCCTGCAGTACCTCGAGACCGCCTATCTCGAGACGATAACCGGCGACAAACGCAACATAATCATACAGCCATACATCATCTGGAGGATCGGTGACCCGCTGCTCTATCACAACAGCGTCGGAGCGTCGGGCAACATCGATTCGTATATAAGGGACCAGGTGTTCAGCGCGACCAACAGCATTCTCGGCGGGTACGATCTCTCGAACATCGTATCGCTCGAATCAGAGTCGATAAAGACCGAGGAGATACAGCAGGCGATAACTGATACCGTCGCCGCCAGATGCCGCTCAAATTACGGTATCGAGGTGCTGAACGTCCGGATCCTGCGGCTGTCGCTCCCCGACACCAACCTCCAGAGCGTATTCGACCAGATGACGGCCGAACGCCAGAAGGACATCGACACCATTCTCGCCAACGCCGACCGCGACGCAAACAGGATCATGACCGAGGCCGACGCCCAAGCCGCCTCGATCATCGCCGACGGCACGACGAAGGCGGCCGAGATAAAGGCGGCCGCAGAGGCTGAGGTGGCGTCGATCTACGCCGCGGCGCAGGACGCGAATCTCGAGCTCTACACCTTCCTTCGCAGACTCGACACCGCAGTTTCGTCGGTAGGTGACAGCACCGTGCTGATCGTCGATACCGACACCTACCCCTTCACCGTGCTCCGCGACTACTCCGACATGCTCTCGGGCGACGGCGACGCCGGAAACAGGACCGTGCTGAAAGACCTTACATACATCCTCTCCCAGCTCCCGGAGAAAGACGCTGAGGCGCTGAGCAATGCCATTTACAAGCTCATCGAGAACGCTTCAGCCGGAACGCTCCCCGAAGCCACCGCCGCAGAGCAGGAAGCGGAAGGAACGGCGCAGTCATGAAAAGAAAAGATCTGAAGAAGGCCGCTGCCGGAGGCGGGACCGACAGGTCCGCCGCCGCATCAGACATAATTTCGTCGCTCACCGTCTGGTTCGCCGTGCTCGCCGCTGTCGTGCTGCTCGTCATCGCGCTCTCGGGGATCCGCATCGTAAAGAGCGGCGAAGTGGCGCTGGTGCTCCGCTTCGGGAAGCTCCTCGGAACGACGCCCGAGGAGCAGATACACGAGCCGGGACTGCTGCTTGCATTCCCGTACATCATCGATGAAGTGGTGACCGTACCGGTCGGGAGCGTTATGAAGCTCGACGTCACCACGCATTACACCCCGACGCACATGACAAGCTACTCGCACAACGGATACGTGATCACGGGCGACCGGAACCTGATCATAATCTCCGCCTCGGTTCAGTACGTCATCTCCGATCCCGTGGCTTATACGCTGAACATAGACGACGGTACGAAGCTCGTCACGGCGTCGGTCAGCAGCGCGATGTCCGGAGCCGCCGCTCCGATGTCGGCGGAGGAGCTCCTCACCTCGGGCAAGCTGCGCTATTCCGATGAAGTCCTCCGCGGAGCGCAGGAACTGATCGACGGCGCAGGAGCCGGCATAACGCTGAAATCGGTCGAACTGACTTCGGTCAGCATGCCGTTCGAGGTAAAGGACATGTACGACGCCGTCAACTCCGCCAAGGTCTCTGCCGCGACGAAACTCGAGAACGCCGCGCTCTACAGAGGGAGCCTGATCCCGTCCGCCGAGGCAAAGGCCGACACACTGGTATCGGCAGCCTCGGCTGAAAAGGCGTCTGCGGTAGCCGCGGCAAACTCTTACCTCTCTGAGTTCTACGGAGTGCTCGACGAATACGGAACGAATCCGGAAAAGGTGAGGACCCGCATATACAATGAAAAGATCGCGGCCATGATCGGCGCGATCGGAACCGTGAAGATCACCGACGGCGATTCCGACTCGAGGATCGTGATCGGCGGAAAGACCGGCGGCTGATCAGGAATGACGGCAGTCTGACCGGCACAGAAACGGACATACAGGACAATGGAAAACATAGATCACATGGCTAAGAACAGCCTCGACGCCCTTGCGAGGGACAACCTCTCGCCCGAAGGCAGAAGAAGCATGACGGTGGACATCGTGACCGGCTCCGCGGGGCTCGTCGCGCTGGCAGCCGGGCTTCTGCTGGGGAGGCTCTTCCCCGGGCGCGAGGGGATCGTCGCGCTGATATATACCGTCGGGATCGTCATAGAACTCATTCCCATATACGCCGTGGCGGTAAAGGGGATATTCGGGAAGAACCTGACGAACTCGATGGAGATACTGGTCGCCATAGCGGTAACGGCATGCTATTTCTCGGGATCGCTCATAACAGGCCTGCTCATCCCCGTCATCCTCAACGCGGCACACATACTCGAGGAACGCAGCATAATGGGCGGTCGCGAGGCGATAGACGGCCTGAGGAGGATGCGCCAGACGAGCGCGCGGCTTATCACCGGCGACGGGGCGCAGGGGCAGGAGACGTCGGTCACGGTGGACGCATCGGTCCTCGAGCCCGGGCAGCGTCTGCTGATACTCCCGGGCGACGGCTTCCCCACCGACTGCGAGATCGTCTCCGGAAACTCTAACATCGACCAGAAATCCCTCACAGGCGAGGCCGAGCCGGTATTCGCCGGCCCCGGCGACCCGGTGTACGCCGGCACCGTCAATCTGGACGGCAGACTTACCGTCGAGGTGAAGAAGAAATACTCCGACAGCTCGTTCTCGAATATCATAAAACTGCTCGAGCAGTCCGAAAAGCTCGACATCCCCGAATCGCGTCTCATCGACCGGTTCATGCACTACTACATCCCGTTTGTGCTGGCGATCGCCGCCGCGGTCGCGCTGGTGAATTCCGACATCTCAAGGGCGATAGCGATTCTCGTCGTGTCCTGCCCGTGCGGACAGATGCTCGTCAGTTCGGCCCCGATGGTCGCCGCCCTCTCTTCCGCCACAAAGCGCGGTATCCTCATCAAAAACTCGAAGTTCATCGAGAAGATGTCTAAAGTCGACGCGGTGGTCTTCGACAAGACCGGCACACTGACGGTCGGCGAAATGACCCTTACCTGCATATATCCCGCCGAAGGTGCCGACAGGCGGGAGCTCCTCTCCTGCGCTGGAGCGCTGTCGGCGGGCTCGGCACATCCCGTATCGAGAGCGGTATCGAACTGGCTCTCCGCAAACGACAGCGACCCTGACGTTCACGACGCCGTGACAGAGCCCGCGCTCGCGGAGATCAGAGAGATCTCGGGATGCGGCACGGAAGGGACCGACGGAGACGGGGACCGCGTGATGTTCGGCAAGCGCGCATGGTTCGACACAGAATGCCCCGGCCGGATACCGCCCGAATTCGCCGAAGATGCCGAAGGCTCGCTCAGTTTCGTATGCCGCGGCGACCGGTTTCTCGGCGCGCTGAGCTTCGGCGACACCCCCAGAGAGGACGCCGCGGAAGCCGTCGCCAGACTCAAGGAACTCGGCGTCACCGATACCGTCATGCTCACCGGCGACAGAGAATCGACGGGAAGGCCCGTCCTGGCCTCATCAGGCGTCGACAGGGCTTTCTACGGCTTAATGCCCTCGGACAAGCTTTCACGCCTTGAGGAGCTCCGCAAGGCCGGAAGGAGCGTCATAGCCGTCGGCGACGGCATCAACGACGCGCTCATCCTGCGCGACGCCGACATAGGCATCGCGATGGGCGCCATGGGATCCGATCTCGCGATCCAGTCCGCCGACATCGCGCTGATGAACAACCGCCTGTCCAATATACCCTTCACCCTCGAGCTTGCCGGAAGGACGAAGAAGATCATCTACCAGAACCTTATCCTCTCGATGCTCGTGAGCGCGGTGATGATAATACTCTCCTCTTTCGGTGTGATCAGCTCGGTGACCGGAGCCGTGCTGCATAACGTCGGCGCCTTCTCGGTGCTGATAAACAGCTCGCGACTCCTTTCGGATAGAAGCAAATAGGCCGCCGTTATAGTTCAGCGGCCTGCACCGGGCAGACGCTCCCCGTTATTTGAGTTTCCGTCCCCGTAAACCTCAATGCCTTCCGTTCGTCACGCAAACCGCGGGTCAGCGAACGGTTCAAACAATAATGAAAGGACTCGTACCGGCCCGGATATCGAAATATCCAGCCAGTGCGAGTCTTTTGTCAGTAATGGAATAAAACAGGTTGCTTTCATCCTAGCAATTTCGATTCAGAAAAACCACACTGTCATGAAAAAAAACACATTCTGTTTCCAACCTTTTTAATACAATTTGTGTCTGTATGACAGATGCATCGAAACTCAGGCAGATCTGAACAGCTGTTTTTTCACCTGAACAGATCATTTCGGGAAAGGAAAAAAATGTCGTACCGGTACTTAAATGATGAAACCCTTGTGTTGCTCACGCTTGCAGGCGAACAGAGTGCATATGAGGTGCTTGTAAACCGTTATCAAAAGGCCGTTATTGCATCGGCTTACTCGGTAACGCATAATGCATTTCTCGCAGAAGATACCGCACAGGATGCTTTTGTGACTGCATGGATAAAGCTTGACACATTGAATGAACCCTGCAAGTTTTCTGCATGGGTCTGCCGCATTGCAAAAAACTGCGGTATGAACATGCTAAGGCAGTATCGCAGCTTTCTGTCGCTCGATACCGTTGAAAACCTTGATACTGCGGATAAGGATATCTTTGATCTGCAATATGAAAAGGAAGAAGAATCGGCTGAACTTCACGAAACGATATCAAGACTTCCCGCAAAGGTAAAAGAAATCATAAAACTGCATTATTTCGAGGGGCTTTCTGTTGTCGAGATCGCTGACAGGCTGCGTATATCACAGGGCACGGTCAAATCCCAACTTCACGACGGACGCAAACGAATTCGAAAGGAGCTGTGTGCTATGAATGAAAAATGGAGCGATACCCTGGCTGAAAAAGTAATGAAGAAGGTTGCGGAGCTTAAGCTCTGGCAATTCAAAAACAGCAAAGACGGTTTTGAAACTGTCTACAGAGACGTACTCAGAGATGTGGAAGAACTGCCTGAATCCGATAAAAAGCATCATGCCCTGGCTGATGTTCTTATGCGCGGTTGGTGGTGGCTGCCGGGTGACAAGAACGACACTCTTTTCGCACGTATCAAAGAATCGGCGGAACTGGGCCACAACGAAGATGTCATGGAGTTCATCACGACCCGTGAAAGACAGCAGATCCCATATTATGACCGCCAGGGCAGAATCGATTTCATCCGTGATAAACAGATCCCGTATCTTAAAAAAGCCGGCTTCACCAAAGCTCTGGCAAGAGAGATGTTCTGGCTTGGATACTATTGTTTCAGAGAACAAAAATACAGCGAAGGAGTGGAAGCGACTAAAAAGACTATAGAACTGCTTCTTCCGTCCGATCCATATTACGCACTCGCCGTAAACACTCTCCGGAATGAAGAAAAGCTGAACGGTGAATTCAAGGGAAAGAGCCCCAACCGTTATTTGATAGGCTGCCGTGCAGACGAACTCAGATACTCAGATTCTTCTCTGCGATACTGGAAAGAGGAAGTGGCGGGCGAAGGATATTTGAATTCTGTCAACAGCGATATTCACCGCATTTTCCGGACAGCTTCTCTTTGCGACGGGTATTTCTTTAATCACGACCTTGCTGTCGGAGAATGCATGACAGGTTCTGACGGGACAACGTTGAGATTTGAAAGCAACAGCGAGAAAGTAGTTACGCCTGCTGGTGTGTTTGACGGTTGCCAGCTTTGGATAACAAAAAACTATGATCCCTATAAAGGCACTTCTGTTTATAAAGTTTACTATAAGGACGGCATCGGCATCGTAAAATATGTTGCACAAAACGGCGGTACTGCCGACACGCGCTTGCTCGGAAAGTATCATATTAACGGCGGGACGGGGCTTCTGCCCGTGCAAAATGATAATACCTGGGAGTATGTAGCCGAATATGATCCGAAGTATATGGTATCGGAGTTTTCCTGCCGGGTTATCCATGCGAATGATGAATCCGTCATGATCGCATCCAAAGAAATGATTGAGCGCTTTGGGTATGATGAAAATTCGTGGCTCGATATGATAGAACAGATTCGAAATGAATACTGGACGGAAACAGACGGACAATACAAGCTTTGCGACGTTTCTCATGCTATAGAACGGGCGGAAGTCCTTGCGAAAACACCGATGGAAATAGCTCATACAAAAGCTGCTGCTTCGGCTGCAAGGAGAATTATGACTACCGATCAGACTCTGAACCCGGAGCGGACTGCAGAAGGTCTTTGGAACTTCTTTGTATTTTTTGTGGTACGCAGGGAACGGGGACATATAAGTCTCAATCGCCATGACCGTTGGTCTTTTGAGTGGAAAGGATGGTGCAACGGCTGCGAACCGCTTTGCTGTAATCATATTTACGGAATACTTCAGGATGCCGGCAGATACCTTTGGTCTGACGAATATAATGTCGGAACAGATTCCCTTATTGAATACTCTCTTTATGATGAATACCCTTTGAAAACCAAGATCTCCTGCACAGACGGAGGCGCTGTGACAACCAAAGCCGGTACTTTTGAAAACTGTATGAAGATATCGTTTGATATTACCGGTATGGGTGACGGACATCAATACCGCGGCGGTAATAAAGAGTATTATTTTGCCGAGGGAATCGGTATCGTCAAAGCTGTGAACGAGCTTGCAAACCTCAAAAAAGCAGTATACGAACTTACATATTACAAAGGCAGGAGTGAAGGTTATTTTCCGATCTCTGACGGACTTGTGCGCAAATATGAAGCAGTCGGATTGACAGACGGCTTTTATGCATCATCCGAATATACCTATGTTGCCGACGAAAACGGAGATATCGTTATATTGGCCGACAAATGCGGAATCAAAAACATACAGTCACCTATCACAATGTACTGTTCCGTACATGATGAAATCGTCGAGGATGAGCTCTGGGACTCCAAAAAAACCGATGAGAGCAGACTCCGTCACGATGTTAACAATTTCAGATTGCTTCTTCACTTTCTCGGCAGGTCAAGCAAGTATTGGGCAGCACCGCAAAAAGCGGCCGCCTGGAGCAAATATATCATCAAAATAATAGAAGATCTATCAAACGACAGAGAGATCCCGAAGGCATGGCTCGGTTGCTACTGGCGTCAACATTTTAATGTCGCCTGCAGATTGTTCGGTTGCGGCGAGGATAAGAAAGAAGAAGGCTATGCCTATCTTGAAAAAGCCTTTGAATTGTATCCTGCATGGAAAAACATTCCCGACGGTACGCTTCTTGATGTCGGTGACGAAATGATCTACGGCGGCGTTAAGCTGATTAAGGGAAAAGAAATCATCGAATTGCCCGACGGCACAAGAGAAGGCATTGATTACGGATACCTGTTTTATCCTAAAGCTGAAGAAATGTATTACGGAATGACGGCAAAACGCGGTTGGGAATGGTTTAACTCTGTTCGGGAAGAAGAACGGTTCAAATCATACATCGAACGGGCAAAGACATTGATGGAGTCTGAAAAGTAAATTGAACTTCAAAGATCTCGCTCGGGCCTTCACAGCCTGAAAGTCGCGCATGCCGGTCGATCGACCGGGAACTCATCCGTTGTTTGAGTAACATGCCTCCCGCACCGTTGCGCGTAACGTTCGGTTCACGACGGTTCAATCGAATATAAAAGGACTCGCATCTGTCGAGGATATCAAAGTATCCCCTCTGTGCGGGTCCTTTGCCATATAGTCAGTCGTTCTGCAGAATAAACGGATTTATTTCAGCTCTTTTCTGAAGCTCACGATGCAGGCCTCGATAGCGAAGCCGGCTTTTTCATAAAGAGCATGCGCCGGCCCTTCCCCGGGGGTCCACTGAGCCCAGGCTCTTTTAATTCCCCGCCTCTTCATAGTCTCGAGGCAGTCGGCGAACAGGACTCCTCCTATCCCCCTGCCCCTGAAGGCGGGAGACACGCCCAGAGGACCGAACCTGCCTTCGTCGCTGTTCGGATCGCCGAATATGCAGCCTCCGATCACATGCCCGCCGCAGACGGCTGTGCGGGCCTTTTCAAGATCGAAGTCGGCAGTGAGGCGGGTCCTGAACTCCCATGACCATCCGGGACTTGAAAACTCGGATCCGGGGTCAAGGAACTCCTGAAGATACTCGTATCTGAGCGGGCCGAATACGATGCCTTCGCTTTCCAGCCTTCTTCTGGCCCCGGCGTATGATCCCGGGAGACTGAACGAAGCGAGGTACGCCGACCGTTTATAGCTGCTGGACCGGGAATATCCGCTCGATTCGAACAGCCTTATATAGTTCTCCTCACCCGATTCAAACCCCTGCGTGAGATACAGCGGGCTGTAGGCGGTCGATATGATGCTCCTTCCGCCTCTTCTGTGATGCTCCTCGCTTACTGAAAGAAGAACTTTTCCGACATCGTCGAAGCTGTCGCAGGCGACCGCAAAAAGGGTTATGAAGCCCTTGTTCTCCTCCCTGTCCCCGTCTTTTCCGACTGCGAAATACCGGTGCGGACAGTATGACATGCCCAGAAGTTCCCTGCCATCGTCTCCGACCGCCACGAGAAGATCCGCGGGAGAAAAGTTGCAGTCAAGGAATAGTAACCTTGCCATCCTCTCCATCGTCAGCGGCGTCGACGGATGAGCCGAGTTCCAGAGCTCAAGCAGCGATTCCGTGTCCCGGCTGACGTACGTTCTGATCTTCATTTATTCTTACCTTTCCTCTTTTCTATCTCCTCTTTCCACTTTCCTCTATCATCTTTCCTCTATCATCTTTACTCTATCATCTTTCCTCTATCATATTTCCACTTCACTCTTCCCAATTCATTCCTCCCTCTTCACTTTTCACTCTTCACTATTCACTATTCACTTTTTACTCTTCACTCTTACTCTTCACTCTTCCGTCCGTTCCACGCTTCCGGGCGCCGGCGATCCTGACTGCCCGGCGACCGCATGCATGGCTGACATGTTATACGCCCGGCGGGTGACCCCGCCGGGCGTGTGATTTACAGATTATCAGTCTTCGCTCGGTATGTAGAGCTGCGTATCCTGCATCCAGTTGTAGTAGATGTAGTAGAGACCTTTTTCCTCCGTGCTCCTCGAGTGCGTCCTTATGGCGTTCGTGAGCATTCCGGCGGTAGAACTGATGAGTGCTTCGAGTTCAGCCGCGTTCTTGACGTTCTTGAGTTTCTCCTCGACTTCCTTGCTGGCGTCGAGGATGGTCTTCAGCTGGTCGAGATCGAGAAGCTGAACCTTTTCGTCCTCCTTGACTTCCCCTTCAGGCGGCACGAGGTATTTCTCGGGAACTCTGAAGCAGTTTAGGAGTTCGGACTTGATCTCAAGATTCTGAAGCTTTCCGTACTCCCAGATTTTGGGATCGGCGTTCTCCTCGGGGTGCGCAATGAAGACGTTTCCGGTGTTGAGGATGTTCATCATATAGTCGTGGTTGAGGCGCTCGACGGTGCCGTCGGCTTTGACTTTGTAATGGACTCCCTCGACGCCGTACTGGAGCACGTTGCGAAGATCGGCGTTGGTGTTGAGATAGGTGACTATCTCCATCGATCTGGACAGACTGTTGGTGAAGGAGGATACGGCGAACATGCTGTTGAACACGTTGGCCTCGGAGATCCTCGGGTACTCGAGCACATTGATGTAGTAATCGTCGCTGTATTTGGACTCGAGCTCCTTGCCGCCCTTTACTACCTTGAGGGCGCACTCGGTGTCGACGGGCACGTCGGTGCGGATATAGCCGGCATCCTTGTAGCGCTGGATGTTCATCAGCTGGTCGGTGTAGTAGGATACACCGAAGAGGTTTCTCGCCGAGATCGGCATGTTGGTCGTGACCGAAGGATCTATCGTCCTTGCCGAACTGTAGTACTCGCCGAGGATGCAGAACTTATCGGTGTCGATCGCGCGGGTCTCCTCGTTATAATTCCAGTATATGGTATTGGTCACCGGAAGTTCGCCGACGATCGGGATGAGCGACGGCTCGTATTTCGCGATATCGGCAAGGTAGCTCGCGGTATCGGTCGAGGCAAGATTGCTCATCGTCGCGGGATCGTAGTTGTACTTGTCGACATACTTCTTGTTGAGGAGCATGTAGGTGTACTCACCCACGACGCAGTTGTTCGGGATCGCGTAAGTGCCGCTGCCGGCCCATTTTGCCCACGCGAGAAGCTCGGGAGAGATATACTCCTTGAGTTTCTTGGACGAGGCGGTGAGTTCGTCGTCTAGTCTGGACAGCCATTCCCTGCCTATGTAGTCCATATATCTGTCGTAGCTGTCGATCCAGATGATGTCGAGCTGACCGACCTTCTCCTCCGGATACTTGACCGAAGTGATAAAGAAGTTCTCGGTGCCAGAGATCGCCATCGTCTCGGTCTCTTCGGCGGTGGTGTCTTCACCGGTGAGCTCCTGGGTCTCTCTGAACTCGGCGTATTCCGGATGTTTGATGTAGAACTGATCGAACCACTCGGAATCGGTGGGAATCTCTTCAGCCTTAGCCTCCGCCTTTGCGGCCTTGAGAGCCTTCTGGTGCTCTTCCTTCATAGCCTCACGGGCGGCGTTGTCAGCAATGACCTTCTCTATGGCCGTGTAATAATTGTCATATGTATAGAAATGAAGGACTACTCTCGTCTTGAATTTCGCCTTGGTGATCTGGTTGAACGCGTCTGTGACTTTGGCCGCGGTCTCTTCCGAGACATCGTTCTCGGTCACGACATACATCGACACCGTCTTGGCGCTGGCTGACGCGAGCTGTTTCGTAGGCGCGTTGGGATCAACCGGTTCTTCCTGCGAACAACCGGTAAGCAGTACGCCTACGAGCATAGCAGCCGATAGAATAAGACTGATCAAGCGTTTATTCATTTACTGAATTCCTCCCGCTGGATATAATGAGGTAGATTATAATATATTTTACACTATTCCTTCCGAAAAGTCAATAGTGATTTGCCGGTACACGCAAAATTCACAGAGGCGGTCAGTCGTAATATCCTGTGAGGTAGCTCTTGCGGCTGGGATGGCGGAGCTTTCTTATCGCCTTGGCCTCGATCTGCCTTATGCGCTCTCTGGTGATGTCGAACTCCTTGCCGACCTCCTCGAGCGTACGGCAGCGGCCGTCGTAGAGCCCGAAGCGGAGCTTTATGACATGCTCCTCCCGCGGTGTGAGGGTGTGGAGCTGCTTCTCGAGCACCTGGCGGAGTATATTGGCGGACGCCGCTTCTGCGGGGGCGGGCGTTTCGTCGTCGGGGATGAAGTCGCCGAGATGGCTGTCCTCCTCCTCGCCGATAGGAGTCTCGAGCGATACGGGCTCCTGTGCGATCTTGAGCGTCTCCCTGACCTTCTCGGGCGTCATGCTCATCTTCTCGGCGAGCTCCTCGGCTGTGGCCTCGCGACCGAGCTCCTGGAGCATCTGGCGCTGATATCTCGAGACCTTGTGGATCGTCTCGACCATGTGTACGGGGATCCTGATCGTCCTCGCCTGGTCGGCTATGGCGCGGTTGATCGCCTGCCTGATCCACCATGTGGCGTACGTGGAGAACTTGTATCCCTTTTCCGGATCGAATTTCTCGACAGCCTTCATAAGACCGAGGTTGCCCTCCTGGATGAGGTCGAGGAAGAACATGCCCTTTCCGACATGCCTCTTCGCGATCGACACGACGAGCCTGAGGTTCGCGACGACCAGCTTGTCCTTGGCGGCCTTGCGCTCCTCCTCCGTCAGCTCGGGGTTGTTCATCGCGATGGCGCACTCGTACTCCTGCTCGGAAGTGAGCAGATCGACGCGTCCGATCTCCTTGAGGTACATCCTGACGGGGTCATCGATCTGGATGCCCTCCGATTCGAGCATCTTCTCCAGGTCGTCGGCGTCGCCGAAATCAAGCGAATCGTAGTCATCCTGCGACATATCGTCGCCGAATTCGCCGTCGTCGGGCTCTTCGTCGTCGGGATCGCGCTCGCCGTCATCGTCGTCTTCGTCCTCGTCCGGATCGACGTCGGGATCGACGTCGGGATCGACGTCGTCGACGCCGACGTCAAGGTCGGAGTCGAGATCCGACGGATCCTCTTCGTCTACCGCCGCGAGGTCGGCCTCGTTCGGCTCCTCGATCATGTCATCGGGATCGATGTCCTTCTGCTTCCTGCCCTTTACGTTATCGAACGACATATCGCTCATGGCTTCTTTTCCTTCGTTTTCAGAGTCTCTGTTCATCTTTTCCATGCCTCCCGCGCGCGGCCGGACGGTATCCGCTCCGGCACAGCGCCGTTATTATTATTTCTTTTCTGTACTGTAAAGATCCGTACACCTGACCGCCTCCGCCGGTGGCGTCGGGTGTCACGGTGGGGACCGGGATCAGCGGAATCCGGTACCCTCGCGCTTTCTGCGGAGTATCTCGTCGAGGGAAAGATGTTCCGCTCCCCTGCGCTTCGCCTCGCTCTCGCCGGCCAGCACCGACGCCGCCGACTCGAATATTCCCATGCTGTTCTCCAGGCCTGCCCGTCTTACCCTGCAGCCCTCGAGCCTGCCTGTCTCATCGTCGGTAAGTTCCGACGCCAGCACGGGGAACGAGAACCCGCCGTCAGACTTCTGCAGTCCGATGATCAGCGAGAAGATCTTCTTTCCGAAAGATGTGTAAAAATCGTCCTCGGTCAGCCTGACGGCCCCGCCGGCCGCCGCCTGCCTGTATTCGTCGTACATCAGCATCATGCCGAGCACGGTATCTTCGGCCGCGGCTGCCCTGATGTTGCCGGCAGACTCGGGATTCACCCTGTCGCCGAGGTACTGCGCCGCGGAGATCGCGTTCTCGCTCTCCTCGCGCTCCTGCCTCCTTGCCGCCCTGCGCCGCTCTCTCGCGACATCGGATGCGAGCGAATCGGGCTTTACCGACAGCAGTCCGGCGGCCTTCGCGACATATGTGTCCCTGACCACAGCCGAACCGTATCCCGCGATGAGTTTCGCGGCCTCTCCCGCGGCCTTCAGCCTATCCTCGGGTATGTCGGGGTTAATGCCGGACATGATCTTCCCGAGCCTGTAGTCGAAGCCGGTCAGGCTGTCTTCGAGCAGCCTTCGGAAGGAGTCGGCTCCGTATTTGACGATGTATTCGTCGGGGTCTTTCGCTCCTTCGATCCGAAGCACCCTCACCTCGACTCCGACGGCCCCCAGCCGCTTCATGGCCTTTGCCGTGGCGGCGGTCCCGGCTTCGTCGGAATCGTACGACAGGATTACCTTTTTCGTGTATCTAGAGATGATCCTCGCGTGTTCTTCGGTGATCGCGGTGCCGAGGGTCGCGACGGCGTTCTGGAAGCCCGCCTGGTGCATCGATATGACGTCCATATATCCCTCGCAGAGGATCAGCGAATCGGAGCAGAAGTCCTTGGCGTAATTCAGCGCGAAGAGCGTCTTGCTCTTGTTGAACGCGGGCGTGTCGGATGTGTTGAGGTACTTGGGCTTGATGTCGCCCATGACCCTTCCTCCGAATGCCACGATATTGCGCGAAGTGTCGACTATCGGGAACATGACTCTGTCCCTGAAATAGTCGTATATCCTTCCGCCCTGGCTCCTTCCGCACAGGAATCCTGCCGTCATCTCCTCCGGCGTGTAGCCCTTCGACGCGAGATGATCGCGAAGGGCGTATCCGTCAGCCGGATTGTATCCGAGATAAAAGCGGCGTATCGCCGGCGTTCCTATCTTCCTCTTCGCAAGGTATTCCCTCGCCTCTGCGGCCTGCGGAGAATTCATAAGGACGGAGTGGAAGAATACCGCTGCCTCCTTGTTCATCTCCCGTATGCGTGAGCGGTCGGGACCGCGGCGACGGGCGGCGGACGCGTCCTCCGGTATCTCGATGCCCGCTCTCGCCGCAAGTAATTCGACCGCCTCGGGGTATTCGAGGTTCTCTATCCTTTTGACGAAGGATATCGCGTCTCCTCCGGCACCGCAGCCGAAGCAGTAGAAGCCTTCCTGTCCGCCGCCGAAGACGGTGAACGACGGGCTGTTCTCGGAATGAAAAGGACAGAGGCCGACCCAGTTCGAACCCGCCTTCTTCAGCTGGATGTAGCTCCCGGCCAGAGCGACGAGGTCCGTCCTTCTCGTGACTTCTTCAATTATCTCTCTCGGTATCAAGAAATCACCGCCGATCCTCTGAACTCATTACACTATATTATACGCGCCTGATCCCCCGAAATACTCTTTTTCCCCGGAATTATTCGGTAAAACAGTAATAACCGTACCCGGATATGCCGGGAGACGATCTGCCGCAGGTCACGTCGGACACGATCGCGCGGAAGCGCTCCGCTCCCTCCGGCGTGACCGCCGCGCTCACCGTTACGGAAGACGAATACTCGCAGACGATTATCCTGCAGATGTCGGGCCGGAGGGACTTCTCGGTCCTCGCCCACTCGTCGTATCCGAATTCGGCCCTCATGAGCGCGTATTTTCTCATGACGACGCTGCCGGCGTCGCTCAGCGCCTCAGCCGCGGCACCGCTGTAGGCTCTGTAGAGCCCGCCCGTACCGAGCAGGATGCCGCCGAAATACCTCGTGACGGCCACGAGCGCTCCGTCGAGCCCCGCCCGCTCGAGCAGCTCGAGCATAGGCCTGCCGGCGGTCCCCTGCGGTTCACCGTCGTCGGAATATCTCTTTTCAGTTCCCCTGCTCCCGGCAGCGATATACGCGTATGCGGTGTGCCGCGCGCCGGGATTCGCCTTTTTGATGCCGGCTATGACGTCCAGAGCCTCGCCGGCGCCGGATACCGGCACCGCGATGCCGTAAAAATCGGATCTTCTGTCGGTGATGTGCGAGCTGCCCCTTCCGGCGAGCGCGAGCAGCGTATCGGGCGACGAGGCGTCCGCTTCGCGTCCGGCAATGTATTTTGCCCTTCCCGTGTCCATGGCAGGCAGTCCTCCGGTCCCTGTTCAGTCAGTCAGTCAGTCAGTCTCTTACGGCGTATTCGGCGAGCAGTCCCGCGACTCTGCTGTCGCAGCAGGCTGTCACCTCGGTGTATTCGTCGCCGTATCTCACGTCCTCAACCGAGGCGCCCGAATACAGCGTGTTCAGCAGCCCTGACTTCGAGTTGGGTATCCTGCAGCGGATCCTGCACCGTCTGCCGTTGATCAGGCTCTCCATGATCTCTAGCAGTTTGTCGATCCCCTCTCCGGTGAGAGCGGAGACGCATACCGAGCGGCAGTCCCCTCCGTCCTCAGCCGTTACCGGATATTCGTGCCTCTGCAGCCTGTCGCACTTGTTGTAGACGGTGACCGACGGCCGGTCTTTGGCGCCCAGTTCGTCGAGAAGGCCTTCGGTGACGGCCAGCTGAGACTCGTGCTCGGGGTCTGAGGCATCGACGACTATGAGCAGCATGTCGGCCTGCACCGCCTCCTCGAGCGTCGACGAGAACGCAGCGATGAGGTGGTGGGGGAGGTTTCTGATGAATCCGACGGTGTCGGTGAGCAGCACCTTGCTCCCGCCCGGCAGCGTGAAGCGGCGCGTGGTGGGATCGAGGGTCTTGAAGAGCTTGTCCTCTGCCGGTATGCCGGCGTCGGTCAGTCTGTTCATGAGACTCGACTTTCCAGCGTTAGTGTAACCCACTACGGCGAAGTGCGTTATCCCGCTCCGGTTCCTCGCCGTCCTCATCGTTCCGCGCCTCGATTCGAGGCCGCGCAGTTCCTCCTCGAGTGACGTTATCCTGCGCCTGATGCGGCGCCTGTCCGACTCGAGCTTCGACTCTCCGGGGCCCCTTGTGCCGATCCCGCCTCCCAGCCTCGACAGGTCCTTGCCCTTGCCGGCAAGTCGCGGCGCGGTATATTTCAGCTGCGCCAGCTCTACCTGGAGCTTGCCCTCGGCCGATTCGGCGTGAAGGGCGAAGATGTCGAGGATCAGCATCGGCCGGTCGATGACGCGCACGTCGTCGAGCGAGTCCTCTATGTTCCTTATCTGTGACGGAGACAGCTCGCAGTCGAATATGACGAGCCCCGCGCCGAGCGTGCGGCAGAGATCGCGTATCTCCTCGAGCTTGCCGCTTCCCACGCAGGTGCGTATGTCGGGCGTGTCGCGCTGCTGTGTGACGACAGCCGCCGGATATGCTCCGGCCGTATCGGCAAGACGCCGCAGTTCGGCGAGCGACAGCTCGCTCTCGGCTGCTTCCGCCTCTCCCTGCGGCACGATGCCCACGAGCACGGCCGGAAGCGCTCCGGTCTCCGCGCAGTCACCGGTCTGCCCGCTCTTTTTCTTCAGCATATCAAGTATCATATTTTAGTCTCTCCTTCCGGTATGAGAACAAGAAAGGGCTGTCTTAACGAGAGACAGCCCGTACGGTTTCAGCCCAAAGGTCACTTCCTGGCGACTTCGAGTTTCTTTTTGAATCTGTCAACTCTGCCGCCGACGTCGACCAGCTTCTGCTTGCCGGTGAAGAACGGATGGCACTTGGAGCAGATCTCGACTTTGATCTCTTTTCCGCCTTTGGGGTTCGTGGACCTGGTCGTCAGGGTCTCGCCGCAGGCGCAGCGGATGACGACCTCCTCGTATTTGGGATGGATTCCTTCTTTCATGTCAGTACACCTTTCCGGCGGCCGTATCGGAACGGATTTTGCCGTTCCGGCCGCAAATTACAAATTATTATATCACAATCCCGTGAAAAATGCAACAGAAAAATCGATTTCTTGACCGTTTTTTACGTCATATCCGCGATCATCGGGCAAAAAACGGGCACTTAACGCCGGTTACCATAATGGTGTTTTCAGTTTAATTCGCGATCCGTACAGGGTTGTTTTTAAGGATTCACAACGCTTTGTTCACTTGACAACGGTCGGACATATGTGATAAATAAGGCGGATGTTGAAAGGTCATCGCGAGAGTGCCAAGCATAACAAACAAGAACAGATGGACCGTCCGAGCTGTCATAAATGTAACAGATTTTACTAGAGGCGGAAGAGTATCCTGGACCATCCGGTATTATATGAGATTCCCTCCTTTGAGGTTTTCCTGCGATGGATTGAGCTTCGGTGAATGTCATTCCAACAGAGAGTTTTTGAAGGACAGAATAATCAGGCAGATCCGTTCTGTCCGGCTCCAACTCAATGGAATCAATTGGGTTTTTCATAACAGTTGTTGTTTCATTTGTTTGGCTTTCAAAACTACTCTCGTCTCCAATATGATTAATACTATCGCATGACGTAAAAAACAGCAAAACAACAAAAAGAACACAGATACACTTTTTCATCATTCTTCCCACCATGTCCCCGTACAGGCACTTACGGCATAATACCCAACGAATATTTCATAATTTACGCCGCTGTATGATGTGTAGTCTCTATTACACAATTGAAGGAGTTCCCGTTCATGATATGCGCAAAACCGGTATTATAGATCTGTCCCGGCTTTTTCATCGCTTGGGGCCCTCCTTTTTCCTTTTTTGTTGGAATACTTAATATCCAATGCTATTATATCAAATATTTTAGGAGATGTCAACCATTTTCTGCAATTTGTTTTAATTTCAGCAATGCCCGGACTTTCCAAGGTTATCTGATCATCCTTATGAGAACCGGCCTTTGTGCCGGTTTCCGCAGAGGAAATGGATAAAACACCCGAGATATACGTGTTCCGGCCACTCACAGGATCTTTCTCGCTTCGATATAGAAGCGCTTGTCGGATGCCTCGCCCATCGAGAATGTCTTTCTCGGCAGGCAGCCGTCGGATGCGACCGACGGGAACAGATCCTCTTTTTTCATGCCTTCGAACAGGAATCCGGCGCAGCCTTCCCTTTCCGACAGCCTGATCAGCGACTCTTCGCCGTGTATGTAGTCGAGCGTCGTCCCCGGATGAGCCGCGGCGTACGCGTCGAGGAATTTCTGGAGCGTCGTGACCGGCAGTTCGGCCTCGGGGGCGGGGACGGTCAGCACCGCGGTCCCTCCGTCGCGGACGACGGTGAATCTCTGCGCGGGTCTGCTGCCGTTCAGACTGTCTGAATATGCCGCGAACTCAGAGAGCAGCTCCGACGGATCGGTTCCCGTCACGAGCCGGAAGATCGGTTCGAACTCGAGCGACGGGTCGTAAAGGTTCACGATCTCGCACAGGGCGTATCTCGCCGGGTGCGACGCCGCCGCTTCGCTCCCTGTCTTTTTCTTTATGTTCTCATATGCCGTCTTTGCCGTCGCGAGCGAATGGTTGCCGTCACCGACCGCCAGGACTATACCGCTGCCGGAGCGCCTGCCCAGTTCCGCGAGCGTGCTCTCTATCCCGTCGAACTCCCGGCCTTCGATGAATGACGCAGAGACGCTTCCCGAGTTCTCCATCAGCGGGAAGGAGTAGGCGTCGGGTCTCCTTCCGCGAAACCTGCCGATGAGGGCGTCGTCCGGGTCGTCGACGAGCAGCATGATGTGAGGCAGCTCCAGCGGCGCGCCCTCCCTGATCTTCAGTCTCGGCGGGATGCGCTCGACGACGGTCGCTTCGGTAGCCCGTATCATGGAGTCGGATCCCGGTCTGTAGTCGTATTCCTCGAGATCGACCGCCGCGACGATCCCGCGTCTCGTCTTGCCAGAACGCAGCGTGCGCTCGAGATATATCCCGCAGTTCGGGTATTTCCGGAAGAGCCCCGACGACATATATTCGGCCATCTTCCGGTGTATCCTGTCCACCCTCTCACCGGGGTCGGCAAGATACGCCTCGGGCAGAATGAGGTCCAGCGTCGACGGAGCGCCGTCCGTGAACCTCCTCACCCTCTCCCAGTATTCGGGCTCTGAAGTATACTGATCGCAGGCAACGACGGCCCATTTCGTCCAGCAGGAGACGTCTGAAAGATCGGGAAGCAGGATATCTGCGGGTCGTATAAGCATAATAATAATACTCCTTTTTGAGAAAAATTGTTGCACGCGCAACGGATAAGTGCTATAATAATTGCAGTTTTATTAAAAATGGCCGGGCCAGGTGCTGCCCGGACGGATCAGGAGGCAATATGACCGGACATTACGGAGGCTGGGGATCAGGCTACGAGCACGAAAAAGTTGAGCCGCCCAAGAATCTGAAGGACCTGCCGAGATTTCTGAAGGAACTCATAGGCGGGCTCTTCGGCCGGCTCGGATATATATTCGTGCTGGTATGGAAAACGGACCCCGTCATCCTCTTCACCATGCTCTTCATCTCGATATTCGACGGCGTCATGCCGCCCGTCGGGACCGTCATCTCGGCGAACGTGATAAACGAGATGCAGACGATCATACAGCAGCGCACCGCGGCCGAATCGTCGGGAACGGCATTCAGCATCGGCTTCTTCGGGTCGGCGGTCCTTACGATGCTGATAGTGCTCTTCGTCTACCGGATCATCAACCGCGTGGTCAACCGGATCAGCCAGTCGATCATCCGGATCGCGGGAGAAAAGGTGGTGAAGCAGGTCAAGGTCCAGATCATGGAGAAGGCCAAGACCGTGGATCTAGCGTCTTTCGACAACCCGACCTTCTACGAAAAGCTCGAGAACGCCAACCGCGAGGCCGGAAACAGACCGGTATCCACTCTTCAGTCGACCTTCTCGATCCTCAGCAACATCATTTCGCTGGTCAGCTATATCGTGATCATCGCTCGGATACCCAACATGTGGTGGATGTCGGTCGGCATAATACTGATATCTGTGCCGTCGGCGATCGTGAGCTTCATCTACCGCAGGAAGAACTTCCAGTATGTCAGGTTCCGCTCGAAGGACCGCCGACAGATGAACTACTACTCCGACCTGCTGGTGAACAAGGATATGGCCAAGGAGGTAAAGATATTTGATCTTGCCGACACTTTCATCGGCAAGTACAAAAAGGTGTTCGATCACTACTTCTCCGGCTTGCGCAAGCTGATACTCGAGGAGAGCTTCTGGCACGTGGGCATCGCCGTGATCTCCGCGTGCGTCAACTGCTTCTTCTACGCGATCATCGCGTACGGCGTCTTCAAGGGCGACTTCATGATCGGCGACTATTCGAAATACACCGGATCACTAACGCAGATCGCGACCTGCGTGACGACGCTCATCAACACGTCCGCCTCGATCTACGAGGGCACGCTCTTCATCGACAACCTGATCGCTTTCATGAAGGAGAAGCAGACCGTCGTGCCGATGACGGATGCCCCCGTCCCGGTAAAGTACGGCATCCCGCACACTGTCGAGTTCCGGCATGTCAGCTTCTCGTATCCCGGCACCGAGAGACGTGTCATCGACGACTTCTCAACCGTCTTCCGTCCCGGCGAGACAGTGGTGCTCGTAGGCCTCAACGGCGCCGGCAAGACGACGCTCATCAAGCTCCTCACGCGTCTGTACGACCCGACCGAGGGGTGCATACTCCTCGACGGACGCGATCTCCGCGAGTACGACATAAAGCAGCTGTACGACATCTTCGGCATCATCTTCCAGGACTACGGAAAATACGCCGTGACAGCCGGAGAGAACATAACCTTCGGAAACATCGGCATAGCGACCGACGCCGAACGCATGGAGAAGAGCGCGGAGCAGGCGAACGCGGCCGAGTATATAAACAGGCTTCCCGACGGCTACGACACTCCCCTGATGAGGATATTCGAGAAGAACGGCACCGAGCTGTCGGGCGGACAGTGGCAGAAGCTTGCGATCGCGAGGGCCTTCTACCGCGATTCCGACATTATGATCCTCGACGAACCGACGGCGTCGCTCGACCCGATGGCGGAGCAGGAGATATTCAATCAGTTCGACGATCTCCGTGAGGGAAAGATGACCATCTTCGTATCGCACAGGCTGTCGTCCGCCGTCATCGCGAGCAAGATCATCGTCATGAAAAACGGCAGGCTGTCCGAGGAAGGCACGCATCGCGAGCTTATGGAGGCTCACGGAGAATACTACACTCTCTTCTCCACCCAGGCGAAGCGCTACATCGAAGGCGGCCGGGACATGGAGGATGAGATAATCACGGACGGCGGATCACCCGAGGAAAAGAGCCGCCCGGACAGACACGGGAGGCTCAAAGACCTCCCAGGCGAAAATAGTCTTCCGCAAGAATAGCGCAGACTCCGATGTCGCGGTATCTGCCGCGGAGCATCAGTTTCTGCCTGAACACCCCTTCGAAGCGCATTCCGGCTCTGTCCATGACGCGCCTTGACCTGTCGTTGCCTATTATGTATCTCGCCTCGACTCTGTTGAACTCAAGTTCCTCGAAGGCGAAGCGCAGCACCATCTTCACCGCTTCCGTGGCGTAGCCGCGGCCCTGATAAGAGGGATTCAGCACATATCCGATCTCGGCCGAATTCGAGGCCGTGTCGATCGAAGTAAAGCCGCATGTTCCTATCATGACATGCGGCTTCGCTTTTTCTCCGGCAAAGACCGGCTGTGCGAGCGTGACTGCCCAGTCGAAGAATTCTCCGCTCCTGTATTTACCCGAGACGAATGACAGCCAGTCCCTCGTATACGTGACGTCGGGATGAGGCTCCCAGGTCAGAAAGCGGGTCACGTCCTCACGCCGCGCGTAGTCGAACATGTCGGACGCGTCGGTCGGCCTCAGTTCCCGCAGCAGAAGACTGCCGCGTTCGAGGACAGGCGGGTGAGCGAAAGTCTTCGATATCCTGCTTTTTCTGTATCTTTCCTCTGGCGTTTCGAAAGATCTTGACATACCGTTACCCTGTCAGCCGGCGGCGGTTCAGAATCTGTCGCTTCCGTCGTCGGGGATCACTTCCTTCAGCGCGGCTATGGCGCATTCGATCATGCCGTCCTCTGGCTCCTTCGTCGTGATGTGCTGGAGCCATACGCCGGGGGCGGAAATGATCTTTGTGAAGGTGTTGTCGTGACGGCCGGCGAACTTGATGAGTTCGTACCCGCATCCCATTATGACCGGAAGCAGGAGCAGACCGATCCCCGTCCTCGCAAGGACGTTGAGGATCTCGCTGCCCGGCACGAGCTGCGCCGGTATGAACATGGTGAAGAAGATCGACACAAGGACCGACAGCACGAGGAACGAGGTCCCGCAGCGGGGATGGAAGCGGATCTGCTTCCTTACGTTCTCAACGGTCAGCTCGAGGCCCTTCTCGTAGCAGAAGATGCTCTTGTGCTCGGCTCCGTGATACATGAAAGTGCGCCTTATGTCCTTCATCTGCGATACCGCGGCCATATATCCGACGAGTATCATCACCTTCATAATTCCTGTCAGAGCCGAACGGAGGAGGCTGTATCCGTATCCGGTGCCCGTCATGCCGGGGAACAGCTTCGCAAGGAGCCCGTAGACGGCCTCGGGGATGACCTTGAACAGCAGAAGCGCCAGGGCAACGCCGAGCACGGCCGACAGGATCATCACGGCGGTCATGCCGCCGTTTTTCTTATTTTCGGTCGCCAGGCCATTTCCGGCGGCGTCCGCGGACTCCTTTGCGGCTGTAGCCGCTTCAGCTGATTTTTCTGCGGCTTCCGCAGTTTTCTCCGCGGCTTCCGCGGCCCTCTCTGCGGTTCCCGCATTTTTCTCCGCGGCTTCCGCGGCTTGCTCAGCGGTTTCCGCAGTTTTCTCTGCGGCTTCCGCGGCTTCGGCAGACGGAACTTCCGGCTTCGCGGCGGAAGGCTTCACACCCTCTTCTTCGTCCTCCGGCATCGCGATCTCGGCCGACCTCATCAGGGCCTTGTATCCGATCATCATCGAGCTCACGAAGGAGTACACCCCGCGAACTACAGGTATCCTGTTTATTTTTTTGCTTAGCGGGGCTGTCTCCTCCGTCTCGAGCATGATCCCGCCGTCGGGCTTGCGCACCGCGATCGCCGAGCGCCGCGGTCCGCGCATCATGATGCCTTCGAGCAGCGCCTGCCCGCCGATCGTCGTGCGCCTGCATACGGGAGCACCGCCGTTCTTTTCCGCGGAGCCGCCCTGCTCCTTCTTTTCGTCTGTTTTTATTTCTCTTCTGTCTTCCATAGTCAGCTGAACATCCGTTCCGTATAAACTGTTTGAACCGTTTCTCAGGTTTCACGTTTCCGGCGAATCACCGTGTGCGGAAACAGTCCCGCGATCGGCATCCCCGCCTCTTTGCATCCCGCGCATCCCGCGGAAGGGTCAGTCCGGACCGCCGGACAGCTTCTGCAGACGCACATCCCTCCCCGTGAAGAGGAACGGCTTGTACTCGCCGAAGATCCGGCTGACTATCCTGTCGGTATAGACTCTTCCGAGTTCGCGGTTGTTAAGGTTCGTCGTGATTATCACCGGCCGCCGCAGATTGAGCCTGCGGTTTATGACCTCGTACAGGCAGGCCACGGTGAACTGGTTCGAGATCTCGCTGCCGAGGTCGTCGATGACCAGCAGCTCGCAGTCGAAGTATCTGTCGGTCCCGTTGCCGCTCTCGGTGCCTCCGCTGCTCCCGAATCTGGCTTTCTCGAAATCCGAGAACATGCCGACGGCTCCGGTGTAGACGGCGTCGAAACCGCGCTCGATGACACGTCCGGTGACGGCCACGGCGAGATGGGTCTTGCCGAGCCCGGTATTGCCGATCAGAACGAGGTTCGGAGAATCCTCCCCGAAGTTTTCCGCGTATCTCCTGAGCTCGTCGCGGATCCTGCACATGTTGTCGTAGGATCTTTTGTCCTCGCGAAAGAAGGCGGTGTCGAAGTTGTCGAATCTGCACCGCCTGATCAGTTCGGCGATCCCCGACGACTCGTAGCCTGCCATTATGAGCTCGCGGCGCATGCACGAACACATGCGGCCGCCGGTGTATCCCGAATCGGAGCAGATCGGGCAGGAGTATCTGACGTCCGAATAGTCGGCGGGAAATCCGTGTTCCGTGAGCATCCTGTCGCGCTCCGCCCGGAGCGACTGCACGTCTTTCTGAACCTCATCGAAGGTCTCGCCGCTCTTTTTCAGCGCGATCTTCATGAGCCTGCTGCCGGTCAGATTCAGCTTCGCGTCGATCTGCGAAAGGCCGGGAATGACCCGCTGGAGCTCCGCCCGGCGGAGGTCGGCCTCATGTTCGGCCTCGAGGTGTTTTGTCTCGTATCTCAGCCTGACGGCCGCGAGATTGTCTCTGTTGAATGACATCTTTCAGGTCCTTTGCCGCCTGCGTTTCCGAATCCGCGGCTTCACTTTTTCCTTGTCTGTCTTCTCTGTCTGTCGGACGCGACGACGTTGCGCCCTTCGTCCGGAGTGTCGGGTACCGCGATCTCTGGCATGAGCTCTGCCGATCCGTACGACTTGAGCAGCGAACGCTCGAAAAAGTCGTCGGAATCGAAGCTCTTTCCGCCGAACGGATCTGCCGGGGTCTTCGCTCCCGATCCGCCGCCCTTCCCGCCTCTTCCGTGTCCGCCCTTCGCGGCTTCCTCCGCGAGGTAGTTCTCAACTTCGGCCGCGTTCTTCAGGCCCAGCGAATACCATTTGTCCAGTATTGCGTTGGCGTATGGTACCGACGGCTCTTTCGTAGTGTCGACGGTTATGTTGTAGGCCATGGTTATGACGTCGATATCGTAACCGAAGCGGCCGCTCCAGGCGGCGAAGCATTTGCTCTCCCTCTCGGTCAGCTGTCTGTTCCGGTTTATCCCGAAGAGCGCGCGGAGCTTCGTCTCGAGCGTCGCTGTCTTCGCGATCGCCATGAGGTATTCGTTGAGCGAATCGACGTCGCTGATGCCGCGCGTGCACAGTCCGGTGACCGACTGCACGAGATACCCCACCGACTGCTTCCCGATCGCCGCGCAGTGCGCCGCGACGAGCAGCATGTACTCCGGGTTAAGCCCGAAATAGTTCATCACCGATACTATGCGCATGTTGTCGGTCTGGCCGAAGATCCTGCCCAGCAGCTGCTGGCATTCGTCGAGCATCGAAGCGATATGCGGATCGGCGTCGATGAGCTTTGCCACCTCCTCTGAGGTGTACGCAGGCGGCTGTGCGGCGATCTTCCGGAACTCCTCCGCATCCTTTTCGCGGCGCTTCGTCTCCCCGGCTCCGCTGTTCTCGGAGACATGCTCGGCTCCGGCCTCGTCCTGATCCGGGATCATGATCCCCGCGCCGCGCCAGAATCCGAGAGATGACTCGACGGCCGCCTCGGAGAGGCCGCAGCGTTCGGCCAGGACACCGGTCTCCGCCGTCATGTCGGCGGCCAGTTCGAGCAGCACGATGATATCGTTTTTTCTGGCGCTGCGCAGTTTGGGCAGCGCCGAAGACGGTATCGACACGACACCGCTTCCGTAAAACAGTTTATCCATTTTTACTCACAGATCTCATTTTCATGTCTTCCGCCCGGTCAGCGGGGGCGGTCTCAGTCGTACGCCGAAGCGTTGACGTACAGGTCGGCGGCCATGCCGTTCCTGTATCCGTACACGCCCTGCGCCGCGACCATGGCGGCGTTGTCGCCGCACAGGCTCACGGGAGGGAGGAACAGCTTTGCCCCTAGGCGTTCGCATTCGGACGCGACCGCGGCGCGAAGGTGTCTGTTCGCCGCGACTCCGCCCGCGAGAACGAGACTGCTGCAGCCCGAGACCGACAGCGCCTCGGCTATCTTCGACGAGATCCCCGACGCCACGGCGGATGTGAAATCGGAGGCGAAGAGCTCGGGATCGACGCTCTCGCCGCGCATTTTTGCCGAATGCAGGAAATTCAGCGACGCGCTCTTGAGTCCGCTGAACGAGAAATCAAGACCTTCGCGAAGAGCAGGCGACGGAAGGTCGGATATGCGCCGCGGCGCTTTTGCTCGCTTTCTTCCCCTTCCCCTTGCGGCCGCATCTTCTCCGGAGCGCATCTTTCCGTATTTCAGATCGCCCGCGAAGGCGAGCTCCTCCATCGCGGCTCCGGCGGGATAGGGCAGTCCAATCACCCTGCCGACCTTGTCGAAGGCTTCGCCGGCTGCGTCGTCGCGCGTCCCGCCGATCTCACGGTAGGATACGTACGAATCGACCGCGTAGAACGAAGTATGTCCTCCCGAGACCACGAGCGAAAGGAAAGGAGGCACCGGGGGTTCAGGCAGAAGATATGCCGCGGCGGTGTGCGCGTGTATGTGGTTCACCGGGATGAGAGGCAGCGAATGCGCGAAGGCGAACGCCTTAGCGAAGTTGACGCCCACGAGAAGGGCTCCAATGAGCCCCGGGTGCGTCGTTACAGCGACGGCCGACAGTTCGTCGGGCCCAGTCCCCGCGGCCTCCAGTGCCCCGTAAACGGCGCCGGAGATGTTCTCCGCGTGCGCGCGTCCGGCGATCTCGGGGACCACTCCCCCGTACAGCCTGTGTATCCCGATCTGGGACGATACTATATTCGAAAGCACGGCAAGCCCGGCCGCTGTCTCTTCAACCACCGCTGCCGAGGTGTCGTCGCACGACGATTCGATACCGAGTATCTTCATTGGCCGTCCTTCCATCCGGAAGGTCCCTCCGTTAGTTTTTTTACCATGACGAGCGCGTTCTCGGATGGATGCGAATACCCGTGCGGGACGATCCCGGCGGGCACGTATCCGAGCTTTGTGTACAGCGAGACCGCGGGCGTGTTCGACGGCCTGACGTCCAGGATCGCGCGCTCCGCCCCGCGGGACTTTGCGAATTCCTCGAGGAAGCGCATCACCGCCGCCGCGTATCCGCGGCGCCGGTATTCCGGTCGCACCGCGATGTTCGTGATGTGCGCCTCGTCCGCCGCGTACTCCATGCCGCCGTAGGCGGCGACGATCACGCCATCATCTATGACGGCTCCTACGGCGCTGCCTCCGCCGCACAGATAGCCGAGCGATCTTTCGCTCCAGGGGTCTGAGAAGACCTCCCGCTCGATCTGCGCGATCTGCGGGGTGTCGGAGAGTGTCATGAAGCGGACACAGATCCTGTCTTTTTCGTCAGTGTTCATGCTGAAATGATTTGAACCGGAATGAAAGTCCGGGATCTTGCGGCAAAGACCGGCTGCACTCCGGAATTTGCGGCTAAGCCGCAAATTCCATTGTCAATGACGCAGCAATGCTGCGTCACCGGCTGCACAGTCAATGACGCAGCAAAGCTGCGTCATTGACTGTCCTCCGGGTATACATAATCCTCGATGTAGTCGTCGAAAAGCGTTCCGGCGTCCACTCCGGTCCTTCCGGACTCGCACAGCAGCGTCCCCCCCTCGTACGAGACGAGATACAGCATGTAGTACAGAGCCGGGTATTTGGGCGACGAGAACATCAGGCGGTAGGTGTTCGAGTCGTAATTCGGAGACTTCGGCTCCCCTTCCGCGTAATACGCGTCTATCACCTCCGATATGAATCCGGGGTCGGTGATCTCGGCGAACGAGATTATCACCTCTGAATTGTAGCAGATCAGCATGCTCTCGGCGCCGAATTCCTTCAGATCGGGAAGTCTGTCGCTGCCCGAATACACTACATCTCCGGTCTCGGAAACCAGCCATTCCTCGGGGGAGAGCCCCTCGATCGGGAAATAGTCGAGAGATACGTCGCCGTGCTTGAAAGTGGCGTAGACCTCTTCCGAGACCGCCTTCGGGAAGTAGCATCCGGATACGAACCTGTATGTGATGCCCTTCTTTGTGTCGGTAAGCCCGCCCTTTGAGAATTTCAGCCTGTTTCCGCATCCGCAGAACGGCAGGAGAACGAGGAGAGCGAGCGCGAGCGCCGCTGCCCTGATCAGAGTCTTTTTACGGTCCATAATGTGTTATCCCTCCGGTATATCGGCCGATCGCCCGATCAGTATCCGAATCTTCCGCTGAGAGAGTCGTCGTCGGCTACCCAGTCGGAGACGTCTATCTCGCGGAAGTTCTCTTTGTCGTCGCGGACGACGACCTTGGAAATGCCGGCGTTGATGACCAGCTTTTTGCACATCATGCAGCAGGTCGTACCGGGCATGACGTCTCCGGTGTCGGGTGAGGTGCAGCAGAGATAGAGCGTCGAGCCTATCATCAGGTCGTGGTCGGCAGCGATGACGGCATTGGCCTCGGCATGCACCGATCTGCACATCTCATAACGCTCCCCGCGCGGGATGCCGAGGTGTTCGCGGTAGCAGAACCCGAGGTCGGAGCAGTTCTTTCTTCCTCTGGGGGCTCCGTTGTATCCGGTGGAAATGATAACGTCGTTCTTGACGATCAGCGCTCCGAAACGGCGGCGCAGGCATGTGCTGCGCTCGGAGACAGTCTCGGCTATGTCGAGATAGTAGTTTTCTTTTGAAACCCTTTCGCCCACGGCACTTTTCCGCCTTTCGTCAATTCATTTCCTTTTTTCTGCGCAGCTCTTCCGCGTATTCGATCACGAGCTCAGAAAAAGCCTCTCCGACCTCGGGATGCGCGCATCCGAACACGAGGTTCGCACCGAGAAACCCGAGCTTCGAGCCGATGTCGTAGCGGCGGCCGTCGAACTCGAGCGCCGTGACGCCCTTCTCCCTTGCGTAGCTGGCGATGGCGTCGGTCAGCTGGATCTCGCCTCCGGCTCCGGGAGGAGTCTCCTTCAGTATCCCGAAGATCTCCGGCGTGAGGAGCACCCTGCCGAGGATCGACAGATTCGTGAAGACCTGCTCCGGTCTCTGCGGTTTTTCGATCATGTCGTCGACGAAATACTCTCTGCCTTCGAAGCCGCCCTCTATCGGCTCGGCCTTGAGCGAACAGTATTTCTTTATCTGTTCGGCGTCGACCCGCCCGACCCCGCATACCGGTCTGCCGTAGCGCATGTAGCTGTCGATCAGCTGCTTCGTGACAGGACATCTGTCCGAAGTGATTATGTCGTCGCCGTAGAGAACGGCGAAGGGCTCGCCGCCGACGAAATTCTCGGCGCACAGTATCGCGTGACCGAGTCCCAGCGCCTCCTTCTGGCGGACAAAATAAACTCTTATGCCGCCGGGAGCGGCGTCGCCGCGCATTCCCGATATCTTCTCCGCCCTGCCTTTTTTGACGAAGGCGGCCTCGTATTCGGGCGAGTAGTCGAAATAGTCCTCTATGGCTTCCTTGCCGCGTCCGGTGATTATCAGCACGTCGGTGATCCCGCTGGCGGCGCATTCCTCCACCAGATACGCCATGGCCGGCCTGTCGGCGATCGGCAGCATCTCCTTGGGGACGGCTCTTGCAATCGGCAGCATCCTGGTGCCGAGCCCGGCCGCGGGTATGACGGCCTTCCTTACCGGCGCATATGTTTCATTTTTTAAGGTATCCACTTGAAAAAGCCCTCTCTTTTCCTGTCACAGGCAAAATATACAGTATCAAGTATACTTTTGCAGTATATCATCTTATTATACATTAAAATCCGGTGAAAAGCAAGTAAAAACGGAAAAGAACACAAAAAATGCGGGACTGAGGCGGGACGCCCTCGCACGGACTGAAAAAGCGGGGCCGCCGAAACCCGTAAACAGGTTAACGGCAGTCCCGCGATATCGGGCGGTTCGCCCTGTGCGGAGCTGGTAGTGGGATTCGAACCCACGACCTGTTGATTACGAATCAACTGCTCTACCAACTGAGCCATACCAGCAGAACGGGCGCCCCGCGGCGGCAGAGACATCGTCTTCGCCGCAACGGGAATATTATACAATAAGCGCCCGAAAAATGCAAGTTATTTTTTGGGAAAAGTCGAATAAATCCGGAGAAAGGGTCAGGCCCGGCCTTCGAGCCCTTCGAACTGGGCAGAATAGAGGTCGAAATAGAAGCCGCGCGAACTCATAAGGGCGTCATGCGTCCCCTGTTCGATTATATGCCCGTCATTCATAACTAGTATGAGGTCGGCGTTCTTTATCGTTCCGAGCCTGTGAGCGACGATGAACGACGTCCTGCCCTTCATGAGTTTCGAGAAGGCGTCCTGGATCCTCATCTCCGTCATCGTGTCGATCGACGACGTCGCCTCGTCGAGAATGAGCAGCGGCGGCGGGCAGATCATAACTCTGGCAATGCACAGGAGCTGTCTCTCCCCGGCCGACAGCAGTGTCCCCGAATCGCCGAGCGGAGTGTCGTAGCCGCGCGGCAGACGGCTGATGAAAGAATCGGCGTGAGCAAGGCGGCACGCCTCGCGTATCTCTTCTTCGGTGACACCGGGACGGCCTAGAGTCAGGTTCTCTCTCACCGTTCCCGAAGACAGCCAGGTGTCCTGCAGCACCATCCCGAATGACGCCCTCACGCTTTCGACGCTCGAGCGGAGTATGCTTTTCTCCCCCACCCTGATATCGCCGGATGACGGAGAATAGAAGCGCATGAACAGGTTCACGAGCGTGGTCTTCCCGCAGCCGGTGGGGCCGACGATCGCCACTTTCATCCCGCGGCCGGCGGAGAAGCTTATGTCCTCCATGAACGGCCGCCCTGTGTACGAGAAGGCGACTTTCTCCGCCTCGACTCTTCCCTTTCTGTCGCCGTCGGTAACGGCCGGTATGTCGGCCGGCTCCACGGGCTCCTCGGGAGCGTCGAGAAATTCGAATATCCTGACCGCGGACGCAAGAGCGTTCTGCGCCTCCGCGAGCACGCCCGAGAGGTCGTTGAAGGGCTTGGCGTATTCCCTCGAGAAGGTGAGCAGTACGGTGAGACCTGCCACTCCCAGCCTTCCCGTCGCCGTCATCAGCCCGGCCGCAAGAGCGACCCCGACATATACAATGCTGTTGACGAAGCGAGTCACAGGGTTGGTGAGCGACGAGAAGAAGACCGCTGACGAGGCCGTCTTTCTGTATTCCTCGTTGATCTTCGCGAATTTTTCGTATCTGTCGTCCTCTTTCCCGAAGAGCTTTACTTCGAGCTTTCCGCTGACCGATTCCTCGATGACAGACGTTTCGGCGGCGGCGAGTTCCGCGCTCTTTTTGAAGAGTTTGAACGTCCTGCCCGATATGAACGAGGCCACGAGCATCGAGAACGGCGTCAGCACAACCACCACGGCAGCGACGACGGGATCGATCACCGCCATGAACACGAGAGTCACCGCTATCCCGAGCACGCTCGAGTAGATCGAGACGATGCCGGTGAGAAGGCCGTCGGACAGCCTGTCGGAGTCGGTGATCACGCGCGAGATAAGGTCTCCCCTGCTGTGTCCGTCGATATATGATACGGGCAGCCTCTGCAGCTTCGCGAAGGCGGAGGCGCGCATCTTCTTCACGATCGCGGTCCCGCAGCGTGTGCCGACGAACCGCAGAAGCAGATCAGAAAGCGCCGATATGCCGATGAGCAGCGGCAGCGACGCGAGGATGCGGATGATCGCCGGGGTGTCGACATTCCCCTCGCCCGCGGCAAGATCTATGGCATCGGCGATCTTCACGGGGATCATGTGCGACAGCAGCGAGAACACGAGCGCGAGTACGAATCCGGCGATGAGCAGCCATCCGCTGCCGCCGGCGAACGAAAGCAGCCTGCGGAGCACGCGGAGACCCGCCCCGCGCTTATTCTCCGGCGCGTTCCGGCCGTTTTGCGTGTACGGATGTTTCTTCTTCATAGCAGCGCATCACCTCCGTACTGGGACGCGTATATCTCGCGGTAGAGCGGGCACGTCTCCATGAGTTCCGCGTGCGTTCCGTATCCCGCGCAGCTTCCGTTGTCGAGCACCAGGATCGCGTCGCAGTCCATTACCGACGAAGGCCGCTGGGTTATGATGATCCTGGCCGGCCGTCCGCCGGCAGAGGCGATCCCGCGTCTGACTTCAAGGTCGGTCTTGTAGTCGAGCGCCGAGAAGGAGTCGTCGAGGACAAGGAGGTCGGGATTCCCTGAGAGAGCCCTGGCTATCGTGAGCCTCTGCCGCTGGCCGCCTGAGAAATTGCTCCCGTCGCGCTCGACGGCCGTGTCCTTTCCGCCGGGTTTTGCGGCGACGAAACCGTATGCCGAAGCCGTGCGGAGGGCGGCGTCTATGTCTCCGCCGTCAGCCGCGCCGCCCCATGAGACATTCTCCGCGACGCTCCCGCAGAACAGCTTCGCCTTCTGCGGGACGAAACCGATCCGCTTTCTTATCCTGACGGCGTTTCCGGGGCCGTATTCCTCGCCGAACACTCTGATCCTCCCCGAAGTCTGTCTGTATATCCCGGGTACGAGCAGCGCGAGCGTCGATTTGCCCGAACCCGTGCCTCCGATGACGCCGAGACTTCCGCCTGCCGGCAGCCTGAACGAGACCGAGCTCAGGGCGTCGCCCGACGCTCCGGGATACCTGAACGACACGTCCTCGAACTCGACCGCGTACGGCCGGTCCGCCTCTGATGGAGACCCGGCCGTCTCTTTCGCCTCCGGCCTTATGCTGTCTGAAAGTTCGATGATCTCCCTTACCCTGTCGGCGGATGCCGAGGTGCGCGTCAGTGTGATGATCAGGCTCGCGAGTTTCACGAGCTCGGTCAGTATCTGGGCCATGTAGTTGTACAGGGCCACGACGGTCCCCTGCGAGATCCTGCCGGAGTCCACTCCGGCCGCCCCCGAGCGGATGATGAGTATGACGGCGAAATTGACTATTACAAAAGTCAGGGGATTGAGGAGCGACGTCACTCTGCCCGCCAGTATGACGGCGCGCGACGCGGCCTCGTTTTCGGACGAAAACGCTTCATTCTGCCGCTTTTCAGCCGAAAAAGCCCTTATGACGCGGACACCGGTGATGTTGTCCGATGTCCGTACGGTCAGCGCCTCGACCTTCTCTCCCGCCTTCTTCTGGAGCGGGTTCCCGATGAGCATCACCGCGAAGACCACGGCCGCGAGCACGGGGACCGCCGCGATGAAGATGACAGACGACTTCGGATCGCGGACCGACGCCATGATGACAGAGCCGAACACTATGAACGGCGAGCGGAGCAGTAGCCGCAGCCCCAGATTCACGCCGTTCTGTATCCTGTCTATATCCGACGTGAGCCTCGCAAGTATCCTCGAATTTCCAAAGCTGTCGGCGTCGGGCACCGGCAGCTCAAGCACCCTGCGGAAGACGTCCGCCCGCAGGCCGGTCGAAAAACCGACCGCCGCGCGCGACGAGAGATACTGCGAGAATACCGAAAAAAGCATGCCGGCAAGGCCGAAAAGAGCCATATACAAGCAGTTCAGCAAAATGACTCTTTTAGCGGACGGCCCCGTGCCGGCATCGATGATATTAGCCACAAAAAGCGGTATGCAGAGTTCCAGCAGCGCCTCCGCCAGTTTGAGGAAGGGCGCCGCGACAGCCTCTTTTTTGTATTTTCCTATATATTTTACAAGAGATTTCAAATCAGGAACCAGCCTTGTATGAGATCGGTCGGTGTTTCTCAGAACTGAAGGCCCGCGGGCTTTATCCTTCTGTACTTGCGCCAGTCGATATCGCCGCGCCCGAGCGCGATGATGAGAGCCTCGGCCGTGCCGAGATTCGTCGCGTACGGGATGTTGTTGTAGTCGCAAAGCCGCAGGCACTCGTTCAGCGAGATGTCGTCGAGCACCGACGGAGAAGTCTCGCGGAAGGCTATGAGCATATCTATCTCGTCGTATGCGATCCGCTGGGCGATCTGTTCGTTGCCTCCGGATTCGCCCGACATGAGTTCGTCCACCTCGAGTCCCGTAGCCTCGACGATATACTTTGCCGTCACGCTGGTGGCGCAGATCGTGTGCTGGCTGAGTATCCCGCAATACGCGCTGCAGAACTGGGCCAGCAGTTCCTTTTTCGAATCGTGTGCGATGATTGCAAGTTTCATTTTTCTGTTTCAGCAGTCTTTCTGTTTTATGACTCGATGAGCCGTCTCCTCTTTCCGGCGGGAAGGAAGGACAGCAGCGGCACGCGCTCCCCGCAGATCCGTCCGGCGATCTCGCCGAAAGCGACGCCGGCAGTCTTCCGTGCTCCGCGTATCTCGGTCGAGAGCAGCCCGGCCTCGGACCCGCGCTCGAGCGCGGGGGAATCGGGCACCACTCCAATGAGGGGTATGTGGGTGTTTTCTATGAGCGACCGTATTCCCTGACGTCCGTTCTTTATACCGTTTCCGGTGTCGAAGCGGTTGATGACGAGTTTCTGATTGCAAACCCCTTCGGCCTCAAGCAGATACCCTGTCTTCTCCGCCGCCCTGACCGATGCAGGGCCGTGCGACACCGTGATGAGCGCCCTGTCGGCAAATCTGCATACGGCTGTGAGGATCCCTCCCGATACACCGGGGGTGTCTATCATGACAAAGTCGCACGACAGCGCCTTCGCCGCGGCAAAGACGGCATCCGACAGCCGCTCAGGCGGGGGTATCTCGCTTCCCGGATCGGGACCGGGTATGAGATACAGCGCCCCGCCGTCCGGTACCCGGCGCGCTTCAACTGCCGCGTCGGCCGGTGTGCATATGCCGTTTATGATATCGGAGATGTTGTAGAGTGCTCTGTCTTCGCAGCCGAAAAGCAGGTCGAGAGCTCTGTTCGAATAGTCGCAGTCGATACACAGCACCCGCTTTCCCCGCAGAGAAAGAGCATGGGAGAGGTTGGCGCACACCGTGGATTTTCCTATACCGCCTTTTGTGGAAGTTACGATATAAACCGTGTAACCCCTGCGGTCCGGGAATCTCTGCGACATGGAATCACCCAACCTCTCCCTGATCCTTCAGACAAGAGAAATCAACGTCCGCCGGCGCGAAGGTCGCGCCGGGAGGATGTCATTCCTCGCTTTCCCCTTCGGACGGAGCGGCTTCTCCGGCGTCTTCTTCTGCGCCGTCGCCGTCCTCCACGTCTTCTTCGGGAAGGTCATCTTCGCCATCTTCGAGCAGAGCTCTGATCGAGAGCGAGACGCGCTGCTGTTCGTCGTCGATCTTTGTGATCTTGACTCTGACTGTCTGGCCGACCGACAGCACGTCGGACACGTTCGCCACTCTCTCGGTCGAGAGCTGCGAAATGTGGATGAGGCCGTCGATGTCGTCGGTCACGTGCGCGAAGGCGCCGTAACTCATGATGCTCGATACGACGACGTCGATGACGTCGCCCTCGGCGAACTCCGCCTTGAGCTTGTTCCAGGGCCTCGACTCCTCGGTGCGGTAGCCGAGGGAGATCTGGCGCTTCTCGGGGTCGTAGCTCTTCACGAAGACGTCGACTTTGTCGCCTATCGAGAAGATGTCGGCCGGTCTGCGGATGCTCTTCCAGGACATCTCCTTCTTGTGGAGCATGCCGTCGACTCCGCCCAGGTCGATGAAGGCTCCGTACTCGAGAAGACCTCTGACGGTACCTTCATAATGCTTGCCGACCTCGATCTCGGACCAGAATTTGTCCTCGAGAGCGCGGCGCTCTTCCCTCGCGGCGGCTCTGATCGAACCGACGGCTCCCTTGCCGCCTCCCTGCTTGAGTTCGATCACCTTGAATTTCACCGTCTGTCCGACGAGAGTCGACAGATCGGCGTCCCTCGGCAGCGTCGTCTGAGACGCCGGCACGAAGACTCTGGCGCCGTAGATCTTGATGACCACGCCGCCCTTTACGGCTTCCGAAACGACGGCCTCGAGAGTCTCTCCCGTTTCCTTCGCCTCGACCACCTTGTGCCAGTTCTTGTCGAGATCGGCGCGTTTCTTTGAAACGCGGGCACATCCGTCGATGTCGCTGACGCTGATAACGAAAACGTCTATCCTGTCACCGACTTTGTACTCAGAACTCAGCTTCACGGAAGCATCGTCTGTTGTCTGTTCGGCGGTCAGTATCCCGGTAACTTTGGCGCCGAGATCAAGTTTGATTTCCTGATCGTTAACGGCAATCACTGTTCCGGTGACGGTGTCTCCTGTATTTAAAGTTTTGCAAGCTGAGTCGAGCATCTCTTCAAAGCTTTCGATCTTCGCTTTGTTTTCTTCGCTCATGGTTTTGTATACCTCCTCTATTATGTCGCCGGGGGTTGACGCTCCGGCGACAATTCCCACCCTGCGGCAGTGAAACGGAATCTTTCCTGCAAGCTGCGAGGCATTCGAGACGCGGACGGTGTCCGGGCAGCCCGCCCGGCAAACCTCAAAAAGCTCAGTAGTATTAGAGCTGTCCTGTCCGCCGATGACCACAACAAAGTCGCTTTTTTCCGCGAGCGATGCCGCCTCAGCCTGCATTTTTTCCGTAACATTACATATTGTATCAAAAACTCTGTATTTTGTATACAGTTTTTCGAGATATTCGAGAGATTTTCTCCATTCCGTCACACTTTGAGTCGTCTGAGCCGCTATCAGAGCCGTTATCCCTTCCCCGACGGGCAGTTCTCCGCTCTGTACGGCACTTTGAATCTCCTCCGCCGTTCGGAAGACGAAACTGCGGCCGTGGAAGCGGCTGACGGTGCCGACTGCCTCGGGATGCGACGGGGAGCCCGAGAGGATGAACACGGTCTCTCCCTGTCCTCCGTCCTCCCCCGCCCCGTGCTCTGCCGCAGCATGGACCTTCTTAACGAAGGGGCAGGTGCAGTCGACGAAACTGAAATAAGGATATTTTTCGGAAAGAAGCACGAGTTCCCGCTCGGTCTCCGCCGTCATCCCGTGGGCCCTGACGTAAAGCTCGGCGCGCCTTTTTTCCGATGAGGAAGCCGCGACGGTCTCAAGATCTCCGGTACCGACCGCACGCACACCGGCGGCCTCCAGCCGCGACGTGTACTCGCTGTTGTGTATGAGCTTTCCGAGCGTGTAAATAGCCGTACCGTCTTTTTTCGAGCGCTGAACTGCGGCCTCGACCAGCCTCGACGCCCTGCTCACACCGAAGCAGAATCCGGCGTTCGAAGCGACGGTCACCTCGCGTCGGAGGATCCCGCCGCCGGCCGTTCCGTCAGGACGGGTCATCTGTCCGCTGCGGGGGCACTGCCCGCTTCTTCCGGCTTTCTGTATTCCGGGTCGAGTTCGCATATGCGCCCGAAGATGTACTCCATTATATACTGTCTGTCGCCGGCGTGTTCTCCGCCGGAGGTGTATTCGTCGTATGTTATGGGTCTTCCGACGTAGACGTGTGTGGGGCGAAGGAAGCGCACCCTGAAGTTCTTCGTTTTGAGGAAGACGGGCAGCACGGTGACCTTGCTGTGCTCGCATATGACACCGATGCCGGCCCTGACCGGGGTCGCCGAAGGATGTACTCCGGGGCGTCTGGTCCCCTGCGGGAAGACTCCCACCGAATAGCCCTCGCTCAGCATCTTCACCGTCCTCACGAGCACGCCCGCGTCCCTGCCGCTGCGGTCTACCGGGAAAGCGCCCAGGGCTGTTATCAGCCGTCCGAAGAGCGGGATCCCGAAGAGCTCCTTTTTCGCCATGAAGCGCGGCTGCTGTCTCGAGAGGACGTCGCAGATCATGATCGGATCTATCGCCGACATATGGTTCGAACAGAGCATATACGGTCCTTCAGACAGTTTCGGCTCGTTCTTCCTTCCGTGAGGAATGACAAGAAAGATGATCCGGAAGAGCCATGCGAGCAAGAACCGCATCACTTTGTAAGTGCGGCTCTTCATGACTTTACAGCTGCCCCGGGGACTTTCTGTCTGATGATGCCCAGCGCCGCCCGAAGAGTCGCGTCGGCGTCGAGGAGCGTATTGTCGAGCAGAACGGCGTCGTCCGCCGGCCTGAGGGGGGCGGTGTCGCGACTGCTGTCGCGGCGGTCGCGCTCGCGGATATCAGAGAGGACCTTGTCGAAGGTGATGTCGGAACCCGAGGCCCGCAGTTCGTCGAACCTGCGCCTCGCGCGGCACTCGTCACCTGCGCTGAGGAAGATCTTGACTTCGGCGCCGGGAAGTATAACGGTCCCGATGTCGCGGCCGTCCATCACCACCGAATTCCTCCTGGCGATGTCCCGCTGCATCTCGAGCAGGAAGCCTCGTACAGCCGGGTGCGCCGACACTTTCGATGCGTAGGACGATATCTCGTGATTCCTGATAAGCTCTCCGAGCGGACGCCCGTCCAGAATCATCTGCTGGGCTCCGCCGGTGAAATCGGCCTCGATCCTGACCGACGGCAGCATGGAGGCCACGGCCTCCCCGTCGTCGGGATCGATGCCCCTCTCACGGACCGCGTATCCGACCGTGCGGTAAATGGCTCCGGTGTCGACATACGGTATGCCGAGCGAGGCCGCGATCATTTTGGCGAGCGTGCTCTTTCCGGCGCCGCTCGGGCCGTCTATGGCGATGTTGAAATGCAGCTTTCCGTCGGGAAGAACAGTCATGTCACCCTTTTCCTTCGAAAACAAATCTTTTGTTCCGCTTTGTGTCTGCCGCCTTCGGCATGTCTCATACGGATGCCGCCGAGAGTCCGGCGAGATGTCCGGTGCACCAGGCGATCTGCAGATTGTATCCGCCCGTGAGGGCGTCGGTGTCGATGATCTCCCCGGCGAAATAAAGTCCGGGAGAGAGCTTCGACTCCATCGTGGCGGGTCTTATCTCCGACACCGGGATCCCTCCCGACGTCACTATGGCCTCGTCGATCGGACGAAGCCGGTCGAGCGGTATCTCGAAACACTTCAGCAGCCCCGTGATCCTCTCGCGCTCCTCTTTCGTCACCGAATTCACCTTTTTCCCGGGATCGATGCCCGTGAGTTCGGTGAATACAGGTATCATTTTGCGCGGCAGCAGGCCGTCGAGCGAGTTCGAGAAATCGCGGTTGAGTTCCGACGAGAAATCGGAGAGCACCCGCCGCTCGAGCATACGGCGGTCGAGCGCCGGCTTGAGATCGATACAGGCGGTATATCTGCCCGGGACCACTTCGCGGAGCTTCGACGACGCCGTCAGCGCCATCGGCCCGCTGATCCCGAAATGTGTGAAGAGAAGTTCGCCGAAATCCTCGAAGACGGTCTTTCCGGTGCTGTTCTCCCTCACCGACATCGAGACGTTCTTAAGAGTCAGGCCCTGCATCCTCGCACAGCCGGCCCACGGCGAAACAATCGGCACGAGGGCGGCGCGCGGCTCGGAAAGAGTGTGGCCGAGAGCTGCGGCGAGCCGGTAGCCCGAGCCGTCGGAGCCTGTCATCTGGTACGACAGCCCGCCGGTCGCCAGAACGGCGGCGTCGAATATGCCGTCCCTGCCGCCCGCGGTGAGGCAGTAGGCGCCGTCGACCGCCGTGAGGGAGGTCACCTTTCCGCCGACCGTTTTTACTCCGACCTCGGAAAGTCTTTCGCGAAGCGCCGCGACTATGTCCGACGCCCTGTCCGACTGAGGGAACACCCTGCGGCCGCGCTCTGTCTTGAGCGGGACTCCCATGCGTTCGAACCACGCCATGACGTCGGCCGGCGGAAACGAGTTGAATGCGGAATATAGAAATTTCGGGTTGGTCACGACATTCTCGAGGAAGACGTCGCGCCCGCACAGATTGGTGAGATTGCACCTGCCCTTGCCGGTGATCCCCAGCTTCCTGCCGGTGCATCCGGGGCCGTTGCGCTCGAAGAGCGTGACGTCGGCGCCCGCCTCGGCGGCGGTGATCGCCGCAGTCATCCCGGCAGGCCCGCCGCCTATCACTGCGACGGTCTTCCGGTCTCTTCCGGGACCGGGCACGGAAATGCCTGTGCCGCTCATTTATCCTGCCGCGCGGCTCATCCGCGCCTCTTGTCGTAGACGTCGTACTCGTCCCATATCTTCTCGAGCTTCTCGAGCCTCGTCTTTACCGCGTCGGACTTTTTTCTCGACACCGCGACGATAATTGCGTTGATGATCGAGAGCGGGGCCGCGAGAGAATCGACGTACGAGGCCATGTCCGACCTCGCGGTGAGCAGCTGGTCGGCCGACGCCGCGATCGGCGACTGGGGGCCGTCGGTTATCGACACAACGTCGGCGCCCGCCGCGCGGGCGAATTCCACCGCGTTTATGACTCTCGTCGAATAGCGCGGGAAGCTCACAGCGATGAGCAGGTCGTCTTTCGTAATGTTCATGATCTGCTCGAACATCTCGCTGCCCGAGGTGGTCTGGACGAACACGAGATTGTCGAAGATCATCCGGAGATTGTAATTGAGGAATCCCGCAAGGAGCGACGAAGAACGCACTCCGATGATGTATATCTTCCCCGCCGCGACTATCTTCTCCACCGCTTCGTCGAAGGCCGCCCTGTCTATCGAGGCAAGAGTAGTCTTGATCCTGTCGGCGTCGGCGAGCAGGACGCTGTCGAGCACGCTGCCGCCGCCTATGAGCTCGTCGGTGATCTCCATGCGCTGGACCGACGTCAGCCTCGAGCGGATGATCTCCTGCAGCTCGCGCTGCATCTCAGGATATCCGTCGTATCCGAGCTCGATGGCAAAGCGGACGACGGTCGATTCGGATACCCCGGCGGTCTTGCCGAGCTTCGACGCCGTAAGATACGCCGCCCTGTCGTAATGCTCGAGTATGAACGAAGACAGAAGCTTCTGCGCCTTCGAGAACTCGGGCATCCGTCTTTCGATTTCGGATAAGAGATTCTTTTTCATACGCGTCACCTGAAAAATCGCGGCGAAAAGATCCGCGGGTAAAAGCAGTATTGTTAAATTATACTTTATTTCCGCCTTTTTGTCAAACAAAAAACCGGAAATCCTCAAAAAACAGCCGCCGCGAACGAAAAACCGCCTGTGCGGATGACCTGCGGCACGTCATTGCAGCGATATCGGCGCGGCTTCCGCGGAGGGTGCTGCCGCCTCTCAGTCCGCCGGATGCACCGAATCGTATTCCGTTATGATCTTTTCGGTCATCTCGGGGTCGGTCGGCCAGCGGTAGTAGCTGCCTCCCCATTTCTGCCAGTCCTCCTCGCCTCTTCCGGCGAAGACGACCACACGTCTGTCCGGGTCGGGATCCCCGTCCGTTTTCCGCGGAGTGTCCGACAGGTCGGCGGCGACGGCGGCGCGCAGGGCGCATTCCCTGTCCTTTATGACGGCGCACCTTCCTCCAACCGAGGTGATCCAGTGCTTCACCTCGTCCGCTATCTTCTCGAAGGGCTCGTCCGCCGAGTCCTTTTCGGTGATGACGGTGAGATCCGCACGCTCGCCCGTCACGACCCCGATGTCGTGCCTGCGGTTCTCACCCTTATTGCCGTGCCATCCGTATATTATGACCCGGCGGGTGTCCGGATATTCGGCGTCGAGCGAATCGAACAGCGCCGAGAAGCTCATGCCGTTGTGGGCGTAGTCGATGAGTATGACGAGTTTTCCGTCGGCGGAACTGTATTTCAGCATCCTGCCCTTCACTCTCGCGTCGGCTACGGCATCTCGCACCGTCTCCGGAGAGATCCCTGCTGCGTACGCCATCGCGGCGGCGTAGAGCGCGTTCGTGACGTTGAACATGCCGGGCATCGAGATGCTCATGCGGCACGGCCTGCCGTCGAATGATATCGTGAAGACGCTGCGTCCGCCCTCCCTCGAGACGTCGGAAAGTCTCACGTCGGCGCCCTCGCTCATGCCGAACGTGATAACGGGCACGCGTCCGCCGATATACTCGAGCATCCTGCCCGAGAGCGGGTCGTCGATGTTCACGCAGGCCTTGCGGCAGCTGTCGAAGATCTTCAGTTTCGTGGTGAAGTAATCCTCGAAATCGGGGTGTTCGGCGGGGCCGATGTGGTCGTATCCGACGTTCGTGAGGCACGCGACGTCGAACGTCATGCCGGCTGTCCGCTTGTATTTTATCGCCTGCGACGACACCTCTACCGCAAAGCGCGAAAGGCCGCTGTCCCTCGCCGAGGCCATATACTTCCAGAGGTCGGGGGCCTCCGGCGTGGTGTTGACCGGCTCGATGTGTTCTCTTCCGTCGAAGATATCGACCGAGCAGGACAGCCCAGCGGGCTTTCCTCCGTTTCTCCCGGCGTCAAGGTCGAGGATGTACTTGAGGAAGGTGACCGACGTGGTCTTTCCCTTGGTGCCGGTCACGGCGAACGATTCGAGCGACGACAGCGGGTCGCGGTAGAACATCTTCGCGAGGCAGGCCATTGCCTCCCTCATATCGCTCACGATCATGCGGTTCCCGAAGGAATCTCCGATCTTCCTCTCGGCGACGTAGCATATCGCCCCCGAGACACGCGCCGACTCGAGGTACTCCTCCCTGAAGTGGAGCCCCTTGGCTATGAAAAGAGTGCCCGGTATGACGTCCCTCGAATCGAACGACAGGGCAAACACCGGTGTCTCCGGATCCTTCAGCTCCGAGCCCGCGAGTATGCCGCGCGACTCGAGCATATCTCTGTAGTCTTTAAGTGTGTAAGTTGTCATTGACGGTCCATCTCCGCTGACTTTGATGCGGCGCGGTCTGCCGCGTCATAATGAATAATTATAACACTAAAATATGTTCTTGGCAAGGATTTTATGAACATCGGGGCAAAAAAGGCGTATCATGCGCCGGCTCCCGCTCCGCACGTCCCGAAAAAGCTCCGTACGGCAAAAAAAATCCTCCATTTCGGGAAAAAAGAGTTTACAAACACAATATATTGTGATATAATCTTCTCAACCGGAAAAACTACATCGGCTGACGCGATTAGTGACAATGGCCCGCAACTTTATATCTGCAATGCCTGCTCACGCGTCGCGCGCAAAAGCTCCAGCCGTTCCAGTGGTTCTTCCCGAAACGGCGTTTTTGTTTGCAGACAGAGCATAACGCCTCACAATCACGGAGGGAAAGTCCAGATGAAACTTGTCTACAACGTAAGCGACAGACCCAAGGCGGGGCAGATCATTGTCTTCGCGCTCCAGCAGCTGCTGGCGATCCTCGCGGCCACTATAGCGGTGCCCGCGATAGTCGGAAACGGAATGTCGCAGTCGGCGGCGCTCTTCGGAGCCGGCGTCGGAACCCTCGTTTACCTCGTGCTGACCAAATTCAGGAGTCCCGTGTTCCTCGGCTCCTCGTTCGCATTCCTCTCCTCGATGTTCGCCGCGTTCGCCGGAGGCGTCTCCGCCTCTCTCGGCTACCTCGGCATGATCATCGGAGCCGTCATGGCCGGTCTCGTATACGTTATCATCGCGATAGTGATCCGGTTCGCCGGTGCCGGCTGGGTCAACAAGCTCATGCCCGCCGTCATCATCGGGCCGACGGTCGCCATAATCGGACTGTCGCTCTCCGGCAACGCCGTCCTCAATTCTCTCGGCTATGCCAACGCCGGCGAGGCGCTCGTCGACGCCAACGGCAGCTACATCGTCAACCTCAGCACGGGCGTCAACCTGATCGTCGCCCTCGTCACACTCACCGTCATCATCGTCTGCTCGGTCTACGGCAGGAAGATGGCAAAGATGATACCATTCATCATAGGCATCTGCGCCGGATACGCCGTCGCGCTCTGCTTCACCCTCATCGGCAACTCCGCGAACATCGATGCTCTCAAGATACTTGATTTCACCGCCTTCAAGGATATGAAGTGGATCCCCGGATTCACCTTCCTCACCGCTTTCGGCGGTAACTATGATTACGGGACCGTCGGAAGCATGGGCAAGTACATCGCCGCGATAGCGGTGGCCTACGTGCCCGTCGCCTTCGTCGTATTCGCCGAACACATCGCCGACCACAAGAACCTCTCCTCGATCATCGAGGCCGACCTGCTTGAGGACCCCGGACTTCACCGCACCCTCCTCGGCGACGGCATCGGATCGATGGCGGGAGCCTTTTTCGGCGGCTGCCCCAACACCACATACGGCGAGTCGGTCGGCTGCGTAGCCATCTCCGGCAACGCCTCCGTCATCACGACGGTCGCCACCGCGATACTCGCGATAGTCGCCTCCTTCATCGCGCCCTTCACGACCTTCCTCGCGACCATCCCGTACTGCGTCATGGGCGGCGTGTGCATCACGCTCTACGGCTTCATCGCGGTCTCCGGACTCAAGATGCTCCAGAAGGTCAACCTTGACAGCAACCGCAACCTCTTCCCCGCCTCGATAATACTGATCTGCGGCGTCGGCGGACTCAAGCTGCTGTTCGGCAGCATCACGATCACCTCGATAGCCGTGGCTCTCATACTCGGCATCCTCGCTAACGTGATCCTCGCGAAGGGCGAAAAGGCTCCCGCGGCGAAAGCCGGAGAGAAAGAGCCCGAAGCGGAAAAGAAGGAATAAGCACTTTCCTTTCTCTGACCAGATTCTTATACGCTTAACCGATCTTCCGCCGGCGCCCACCTATTTGCGGGCGCCGGCGGAAATGCTCTGAAAAGTCTGACGGCGGCGCCCTTCGCCGTTCGGAGGCATACATCATGAAAAAATCGAGAAAAGTCATAGTAACCGGCGGCTCACGCGGCATCGGCGCCGCGTGCGTCAGAAGATTCTGCGCCGCCGGAGACGACGTGGTATTCATTTACAGAGAAAATTCCGCGGCCGCCGGCAAAATCGCCGAAGAAACAGGCGCGCGTCACATAAAATACAATCTTGCGGTGTATAATAATTCGATTGCAGCGGCTGACGAGGCGCTCTCCATGCTTCGCGGCTGCGACATCCTCGTCAATGCCGCCGGGATCGCTCAGATCAAGCTCTACGGTCAGATCACGCAGCGCGACTGGCGGACGATGATCGATACCAACCTCTCGGCCGTATTCGCGCTGACCCAGCGCGTATCCTCGGCCATGATCGGTGCGCACAGCGGCAGGATCGTGAACATCGGTTCGGTCTGGGGCGGCTGCGGAGCGTCGTGCGAGGTCCACTATTCGGCCTCCAAGGCGGCCATACGCGGATTCACCGCCGCGCTTGCCAAGGAACTCGGGCCGTCGGGCATCACGGTGAACTGCGTCGAGCCCGGGGTCATCGACACCGACATGAACCGCGGCCTCACAGACGAAGTGAAGGACTCGCTCCGCGAGGCCACGCCGTTGTGCAGGCTCGGAACGCCGGAGGAGGTCGCTTCGGCGGTGTTCTTCCTCGCGTCGGAGGAGGCGTCCTTCATAACGGGCGCGGTCCTTCCCGTCGACGGCGGATTCAGAGGCTGACCCGTCACTGACGACGGACCCATGGGATGCTTCTCAGGAAACAAAAATCGAAATATTATACGGAAAGACATTAAATGCTGGAACTCAAGCAGATCACAAAGGATTACATCACCGGAGCCGAGACTGTCCGCGCCCTCCGGGGCATAGATCTCGCCTTCCGCGACTGCGAGTTCGTCGCCGTCCTCGGCCCGTCGGGCTGCGGAAAGACGACGATGCTCAACATCATAGGCGGCCTCGACAGCTACACCGAGGGCGATCTCTCGATAAACGGCAGGTCGACGAAGGACTACTCCGACCGCGACTGGGACGCCTACCGGAACCATTCGGTGGGATTCGTATTCCAGACCTACAACCTCATACCCCACCAGACCGTACTGCGCAACGTTGAGCTGGCTCTGACGCTCTCGGGCGTGCCGCGCGCCGAGCGCAGAAGGCGTGCCAGAGAGGCGCTCGAGCGGGTCGGTCTCGGCGGACAGCTGAACAAGCGGCCGAACGAGATGTCGGGCGGCCAGATGCAGCGTGTGGCCATCGCCAGGGCGATCGTCAACGATCCCGACATCGTGCTCGCCGACGAGCCTACCGGCGCCCTCGACACCGAGACCGGCATCCAGGTCATGGAGATACTCAAGGAGATCTCGAAGGAACGCCTGGTCGTCATGGTCACGCACAATCCCGACCTCGCCGGACGATACGCGACGCGCACGGTCAGCATGATCGACGGACTGATCACCGGCGATACCGACCCGTTCGTCCCTTCCGTTTCAGCTTCCTTCTCTCTTCCTGACGGTACATCCGCGAAAAAAGGAGCGGCGGGAGAAGCAGAGGTAAAAAGCGGCGCCGGCAGTGCGCCGGAAGCAGCAGACGGGACCGGAAAGAAGAAGAAGGACAGGAACAGGCCGAAGGAGAGGAAGCCGTCGATGTCGATCTTCACATCGTTCGGGCTCTCGCTCAACAATCTGTTCACCAAGAAGGGGCGCACCGCTCTCACCTCGTTTGCCGGCAGCATAGGGATCATAGGCATCGCGCTGATCTATGCCGTGTCGAACGGAGCCACGAATTACATAAACAACGTCCAGGAGGAGACTCTGACCGCATATCCGCTGACCCTTGAGTCGGAGACCATCGAGCTCTCATCTCTCATCGAGACCTTCCTCGGAAAAGCCGAATCGAACCGCGAGCACGATCTCGACGCCATCTACCAGAAAGCAATGGTCTACAGCCTCGTCAACTCTCTCAACTCGATCGAGACGAGCGTGAACGACCTGACCGCCTTCAAGTCGTACCTCGAGGAGCACATGGCCGATCCCGATGACACGACCGGGCTGCGAAACGCGGTAAGCGGAGTGCAGTACGTATATCCGCTCGACCTCATGGTCTACACCGAGAGCACCGACGGAAAGATCATCCACTCGGATATCAACGAGCTCATGCGCGACCTCATAATAAAGAACATGAACGACCGCATAAAGCAGTCGTCGAGCATCTTCAACACCGGCAGCGGCGACGGAGACGGAGCCGCGGGCAGCGGCGGCTGGCAGGGCGCCTCGGGCTTCAGTTCGATGATGTCGTCAGCCTCGTCGTACTCCACCCTCTTCCAGGAGATGCTCCCCGGACGCGACGGCAGGCTGATCTCCGACGTCTTCTATTCGCAGTACGACCTCATCTACGGCAGCTGGCCGAACGACTATAACGAAGTGGTGATGGTCGTCGACGAAAAGAACGAGGTGGCCGACCTCAGCCTCTTTGCGCTAGGCCTGCTTCCGGAGGAGGACGTGAAGAAGGTCTTCGACGCCGTCGCCGACAAGGTGCAGATTGAGGAATCCCGCCGCACCTGGACATACGAGGAGATATGCTCGGGCGATTACCGCGTCGTCCTTCCCTTCAACTGCTACGTTTACAACGCCGAGACCGGCGGATACGACGACCTGCGCGAGACCGAAGCCGGTATCCGCTATCTCTATTCGGGCGGGCTCCGTTTGCGCGTCAGCGGCATCATCAGAGCCAAGGAAAGCGCCATCACGACGATACTGAACGGTTCGATAGGATACACCTCAAAGCTTACCGAACACATACTCGAAGCCGCTAAGGATTCCGATATCGTCAGGGCGCAGGAAGCCGACCCCGAACATGACATCTTCAGCGGACTTATGTTCCGCGACGTTTCCGACTCGCTCACCGACGCCGAAAAGGCCGCCGCATTCCGCAAGCAGATGTCAGGGCTCCCGGAGGACGAAAAGGCGGCGGTGTACGTCAACATCATGAGCATCCCGACCGACGAGTTCCTCGACGGCGCCGTGGACGCCGCACTCTCCGCCATGAGCCGGGCCGATATGGAGGCATCGCTCGAGAACGCCCTCAAGACACAGATGAGCGTCGATGCCGGCGCGCTGATGGAATACGTGAAGTCGATGTCTGACAAAGAGCTCCACGACCTCATAGCAGACGCGATGAAAGAGCGAATAAAGGAACAGTACGCGCAGAACATAGCCGCCGGACTTGCCGCGATCCCCAAGGCGGACCTCGCAGCCTCGCTCGACGCCGCGATCGGCGGATATACCGACGAGATGTGTGCTAAATACTACGCCGAGGTCGCCGACCTCTCGGGCAGCACATACGCCCGCAACATGAGGAAGCTCGGGTGCATCGATCCCGACGAACCGTCGGCGCTCAACATCTTCTCCTCGACATTCGAGAACAAGGACACGGTAAAGAGCGCCATCGATGCCTACAACGGCTCGGTCGACGACGCTCACGAGATCAAATACACCGACTTCGTCGGCCTTATGATGTCGTCGATCACGACTATCATCAATGCGATAACATACGTGCTCATCGGATTCGTCGCGATCTCGCTCTTCGTCTCGTCGATCATGATCGGCGTCATCACTCTGATCTCGGTTCAGGAGCGCACGAAGGAAATCGGAATACTCCGCGCGATCGGAGCCTCGAAGTCGAACGTCTCTTCGATGTTCAGCGCCGAGACCGTGATCATAGGATTCACCGCCGGCGTCATAGGAGTCGCGGTGACATACCTGCTGTGCATACCGATCAACATCATTCTCCACCATCTCACCGACATCGAGAACCTGAGCGCGTCGCTCCCGGTGCCGACCGCCCTCATACTCATTGCCATAAGCATAGTGCTGACGCTGATCTCCGGCATCATTCCGTCGCTCGGAGCCGCGAAAAAGGACCCTGTTGTCGCACTGAGGACCGAATAAGTCAGTCTGTCAGTCAGTCACGCGACCGCAACTGTTAATCGGGTAGGAGGTCACCCATTAGTTGAGTGACCGTCCTCCCACACCACCGTGCGTACCGTTCGGTACACGGCGGTTCAATCAACAATGCAAGGACTCGTACTTGTCGAGGATATCAAAGTATCCCGCCTGTGCGAGTCTTTTGTCCGTTAT
>JAFTCN010000065.1 GCA_017454675.1 Clostridia bacterium | reverse complement strand
CTTGGGCAGCAGGTTCGTCTCGACCGCGACTCCTCTGTAGTACTCCGGCTTGCCCTTCTGACGGCCGCAGCCCATGACGTGCGACACCGTCATGCCGGTGATGCCGAGCCTGCTCATCGCCTCCTTGAGCGCGTACAGCCGTTCCTCCCTGAAGACGATCTCGATCTTGGTGAATTTAACTCCGCCGCAATCGAAAGCCGGGACCTTCTTAACGGGTACGGCCTCGGCGGCCGGGACCGTCCCGGAAACCGCGGTGATCCCTTCGGCAGGGCCGAAGTCGGCGTACTTGTCGACAGCCGGGGCGAAATCGGCGTACGCGGAAGGAAGGCCGTGCTCGGAGATGTCAAGTCCCTTCATCTCGTCCTCGGGGGAGGCGCGCAGGCCGTGGACCTTTCCGATCATCGCGAAGACGCCGGTCCTAAGCGCGGAGGAGTAGGCGGCGACCGCCGCAAGCCCGAGCATCTGGAGCCCGAACTGTCCCCAGTCGCCGGTGTAAAAGAGACCGCGGAGCCCGGCGGGAGCGTCGGGGTTCGCGAGCAGTCCGACCGCGACCGTTCCCCATACGCCGTTGGCGAGGTGTACGCCGACGGCGCCGACGGGATCGTCGATGTGGAGCTTAAGGTCGAGCAGCTCGACTATGACGACGACGAGTATGCCGGATACGGCGCCTACGGCAGCCGCCCCGATCCAGTCAAAGGCGTCGCAGCCGGCGGTAACGCCGACCAGCCCCGCCAGCGAGGCGTTGAGGCACATCGAGACGTCGGGCTTGCCGTTCTTTATCCAGGTGAAGATCATCGTAGTGACCGTCGCGACAGACGGCGCCACGGTGGTCGTCAGGAAGATCGACGAGAGCTCGCTGACCGTCGTGGCGGCTGCTCCGTTGAAGCCGTACCAGCCGAGCCAGAGTATGAACACGCCGAGCGCTCCGAGCGGGATCGAATGTCCCGGTATGGCGTTGACTTTTGTAACTTTTCCGTTTTTGTCCCTAACGTATTTTCCGATGCGGGGTCCGAGGAAGATCGCTCCGATAAGGGCGGCGATGCCACCGACCATGTGTATAGCGGTCGATCCGGCGTAGTCGTGGAAGCCGAGCGCGGCGAGCCAGCCGCCGCCCCAGATCCAGTGGGCCTCGATCGGGTATACCGCGAGCGATATCACCGCGGAATAGATGCAGTACGCGGAGAATTTGGTGCGCTCGGCCATCGCTCCGGAGACTATCGTGGCGGTCGTTGCGCAGAAAACGAGGTTGAATACGAAGGTCGAGGCTCCGGTGAAGCCCTCGGCCGGGCTCGCGATGAACTCCCTGAAATGCGTGAAAAGGTCCATGTTGGGGATGCCGACGAGCCCGAACAGCGCGTCTTCGCCCATCATCAGGCCGTATCCGAGCAGCGAGAAGACCACCGTCCCGATGCAGAAATCCATGAGGTTCTTCATGAGGATGTTCCCGGCGTTCCGGGCTCTCGTGAAGCCGGTCTCGACCATGGCGAAGCCCGCCTGCATCCAGAAGACGAGCGCGGCGCCTATCAGATACCAGAATTCGACTGTCATAGCGTTCACGTGTCCTTTCACCTGACGCTGAAGAGTATATCGGCGTAGGAGGGGTACGGCCAGTATTCCCTGGACGTCACCGTTTCGGCTTCGTCGACGAGCACGCGGAGCTCGCTCATGCAGGGCAGCAGCCTGTCCCTGATAGCATATCCCAGTTCGACGGTCCCGCCGGCGTCGGCAAGTTCGAGAACGGCCTTCTCAAGGGCGTCGCACTTCATCATTACGCCGTCGCAGAGAGCCGACAGCTTCTTGAGCACCGATGTCTCGTATCCGCAGGGAATGTCGTCGCCGGCCGCTTTCTTGAGGCTTATCGTCTTCGCCAGCGAGGCGGCGTATGAGGAGATCGCGGGCTCTATATCCTCTTTTACCATGTCCGCCATCGTATTGGCCTCGATGATGACGGTCTTGTTGTAGTTTTCGAGCATGATCTCGCATCTGGATTCGAGTTCGGCCTTCGTGAAGACGCCGAGGCCGGTGAGCATGCCGACGTTCTTGCCGTCGAGCAGGTGCGGCATGCAGTCGGGAGTCGTTCTGTAGTTGAGCAGTCCTCTGCCCTCGGTGGCTTCCTTTATCCAGCCGCCGTCGTAGCCGTTGCCGTTGAAGATTATCCGCTTGTGTTCCTTTATCGTGTCCCTGATCATCTCGTGGAGCGCGGTCTCAAAATCGGCAGCCTTTTCCAGTCTGTCCGCGTAGATCCGCAGGCTCTCGGCCACCGCGCTGTTGAGCATTATGTTGGCGCAGGCGATGCTGTTCGACGACCCCAGCATCCGGAACTCGAACTTGTTGCCGGTGAATGCGAAGGGTGAGGTGCGGTTGCGGTCGGTCGTATCGCGGTTGAATTTGGGAAGGACGTCGACGCCCAGCGTCATCTGGGTCTTTTCGGCCCCCTTGTACGGGGCATCCTTCTCGATGGCCTCGAGCACCGCGTTCAGCTCGTCGCCTACGAACATCGAAATGACGGCCGGGGGAGCCTCGTTGGCGCCGAGACGGTGGTCGTTGCCGGCTGTGGCGACCGAGATCCGAAGCAGATCCTGATAGTCGTCCACAGCCTTGATCACGGCGCAGAGGAAGAGCAGGAACTGCGCGTTCTCGTACGGGGTGTCGCCGGGCGAGAGCAGGTTCTGGCCCGAATCGGTGGCTATCGACCAGTTGTTGTGCTTGCCGCTGCCGTTCACGCCGGCGAAGGGCTTCTCGTGGAGCAGGCAGACGAGGCCGTGCTTCGAGGCCACCTTCTGCATTATCTCCATTGTCAGCTGGTTGTGGTCGGTAGCGACGTTGGTCGTCGTATAGATCGGCGCGAGCTCATGCTGCGCGGGCGCGACTTCGTTGTGTTCGGTCTTCGCCATGATGCCCAGTTTCCAGAGCTCGTCGTTGAGCTCCTCCATGAAGGCGGCGACCTTCGGTTTGATCGCTCCGAAGTAGTGGTCGTCCATCTCCTGGCCCTTGGGAGGCTTCGCGCCGAAGAGCGTCCTGCCGCAGACGCGGAGGTCGGGTCTTGAGTCGTACATCTCCTTTGTGATGAGGAAGTACTCCTGCTCGGGGCCGACCGAGGACACGACTCTCTTAGCCGTATCGTTGCCGAAGAGCTT
>JAFTCN010000064.1 GCA_017454675.1 Clostridia bacterium | reverse complement strand
TGGGGCGGTCGGGCTTGACGAGCTGAAAAACATGAGCCGCGAAGAAGCCGAGGGGCGCCTTATTCCTGTTGACAAAGCACTTCTCGACGCCGCCGCCGGGAAGGTAAATGTCACCCCCTTCCACGAAAGGCTCATAAGGTCCGGCTGCGCCGTACTGCTTCGCAAGATCACTTCCGCCACTTTCCCCGACGGATCGTATATCCTGATCTGCGGGGATAACGGCTTCTTCTCTCTCGGTGAGACGGTCAGCACCGGCGAAGGTCCGGCGCTGAAGTCCAGAGTACTGTTCGAACTTTAAAGTTCATACTAAAAAACAGCCCCGCCGGCATGCTGCCGGCGGGGTCGCATTATTAGGCACGAAAGTCAGGCTTCCTGCTGCTTCTTGTAATCCTCTGTGATCTTCTGAGCGATGTTTCCGGGTACCTGCGCGTAGTCGCTCACCTTGAACGAGAAGGAGCCGTAGCCCTGGGTCATGGCCCTGAGCGCGATCGGATAGTCGATGAGCTCGGCCTTCGGTGCGGTGGCGTGGATCACGGTATAGCCCTTCTTCTGGGCGGGATCCATACCCATGATGCTGCCGCGGCGCTTGTTGAGGTCGCCCATGATATCGCCGACGAGTCCCTCGGGGACGGTGATGTCGAGATCGCCGACCGGCTCGAGGAGCACGGGTCCGGCCTGCTCGAGGCACATCTTGTATGCCATCTTCGCGGCGGTCTTGAACGATACTTCGTCCGAGTCGACGGGATGGTACGAGCCGTCGTGGAGGTCGGCCGCGAGGTGCGTCATCGGGAATCCGGCGACGCCCTTCTGCATGGCTTCGAGAAGTCCCTTCTCGACCGCTGGGTTGAAGTTCTTCGGAACGACGCCGCCGACGACCGATACTGTGAAGGTGAGTCCCTCCTCCTCGCCGGGGGCGAATCTGATCCAGACGTCGCCGAACTGGCCCGAACCGCCGTTCTGCTTCTTGTGTCTGGCGTGGATATCGACCGACTTCGTGATCTTTTCACGGTAGGGGATCTTCGGAGCCTCGAGCTTGATGCTGACGCCGTAGCGGCTCTTGAGCCTCGACGACAGTACCGACAGCTGCATGTCGCCGATACCGGTGATGACCATCTGTTTGGTCTCGGGATCTGTCTCGTATCTGAGAGTGCGGTCTTCCTCAACCATCCTGGCGAGAGACTGGGAGATCTTGCCCTCGTCCTTTGCGGTATCGGGGATGATGGCCTGGGTCATGTAGGGATCGGGATAGACTATGCCGGCATAAGCGGCGTCGCCCGATTCTCTCAGGGTATCTCCAGTGTTGGTGTTGGCGAGCTTTGCGATCATGCCAATGTCGCCGCACGCCAGTTCATCGACTTCGGTCTGGATCTTGCCCTTGATCGTATAGATATGGGCCATCTTCTCGGTAGCGTCGGTGGCGATGTTCTTTAAGACGGCGTTCGTCTTAAGCGAGCCGTTCATCACCTTGAAGAACGACATCTTGCCGACGAACGGGTCGGCGACGGTCTTGAAGACGAAGATCGCGGGCGTTCCGTTCTCATCGATGGCGGAGTCACTGCCGTCGGAGAGTTTCTCGGTCTTCTTTGATGTGAACTTCGGGAACGAATCGACGATTGCGTCGAGAAGCACCGAAACACCGGCGAGCGTGACCGAAGAACCGCAGAACACCGGAACGATCGTCCCGCTGACGATACCGTCGTGCATTGCGGCGGCCGCCTCTTCGCGGGTGATCTCCTCTTCCATGAGGACCTTTTCCATGATCTCTTCGCTGACCATGGCTATTGCGTCGTTGAAATCCTCTTTATGGCTCTCGGCGGCCGAAGAAAGTTCGCCCGTCATGGCGGTCTCGGAGGCCTTTCCCTTGCCGTCGAAGGCGAACGCCTTCATCTCGATAAGGTCGGCGAGAACTATGTCCTTGCCGCTCTTGACGGGAACGGTGACGGGGCAGACTGAAGATCCGAACTTTTCCTTGAGCTGAGCGAAGACTCTGTCGAAGTTGGCTTCGGGATCGTCGTATTTGTTGATGAAGAAGGCGCGCGGAACGCCCGCTTCCTCGGCGGCGTCCCATGCGAGCTCGGTGCCGACTTCGACGCCCGACTTTGCATCGACGAAAATGACGGCGGCGCCGGCGACTCTGAGCGACTGCTTGACCTCTCCGACGAAATCAAGGTATCCGGGGGTGTCGAGGAAGTTGATCTTGCAGTCCTTCCAGACAGCGGGAGCTATCGAAGTCGAAATGGTAAATCCTCTTTTGATCTCTTCGGGATCGTAATCGCAAACGGTATTGCCGTCGGCGGTCTTGCCGAGGCGGTCGGTGCCGCCCGAAATATAGAGAGCGGCTTCGGCAAACGAGGTCTTGCCGCTGCCGCCGTGGCCGAGCAGGGCGACGTTTCTGATGTTGGAGGTTCCGAATTTTGCCATTGATAATCCTTTCCGGATCCGCCTTCCGGCGGAACTGTATTATTTTTTATTACTTACAGTGCATGTATCCACGCGAGCGGCGGAGCGGCGGAGAGCCGGGCGCGTCGGCGCAGACATTATATTTTATCATATATGTTTTATAAATGCAAGCCGTTTTTGACACTTATGACTATTTTTTATACTATTCCGCCCGATCAAAGAACAATGTGCAGGCATTCCGGTATGTTACTTCAAGTATCCGGTCGGTATCGGTCCCTCTTGCATCAGCGATGGCTGCCGCGGTATGAAAGGCGTAATCCGACCGGTTGAGCTTTCCGCGGTACGGCACCGGGGCGAGATAGGGGGCGTCGGTCTCGATGAGTATGAGCTCCTCCGGGACGGCGGCGGCCGCCGCCCTGACCCTGGGAGCGTTCTTGAAAGAAACGGTCCCCGAAAATGAGATGTATATACCCCTTTTTGCGAGCTCAAGGGCCATCTCGGGACTTCCCGAAAAGCTGTGGAAGACTCCGCGCACTCCGGGATGACGCAGTACCGCCTCAAAACAGTCTCCGTGGGCATCCCTGTCGTGTATGATCACCGGAAGGCCGGTCTCCTCTGCGAGGAGCAGCTGCGCCTCGAAGAATGAGTGCTGCAGTTCTCTGTCGACGGGCTGAAAGTGGTAGTCGAGGCCGGTCTCGCCGATCGCGACGATCTTTCTTCCGCCTTCCCTCTTCCTGTCGGCGTCGATCATCCCGGCGAGCTTTCTGACGGCGTCGGGAAGACTCTCCTCATCTGCGGCATCGGACGGATGGACACCGACAGCCGCGTACATCCCGGGGTATCTGTCAGACATCGAAAGAACTGCAGAGGAGCTCCCGGTCGACGTGGATACGTTGATGATCTTCTCCACCCCGCCCGCGAATATCTCTCGAAGCAGAGCGTCAGGTCCGCCGGGGAATTCGGTCCTGAACCTGTCGTCGGTATAATGGGCGTGCGTGTCGAAAAGGGGGCGCATATGTCACCTCACACGCTCTCCGAGGGGAGTGTCGTCAGCGAGGAAGATCACTCTGACCTTTTCCTCGCCCGAGGCGAGCAGCATTCCGCGCGACTCTACTCCGCACAGCTTTGCCGGCGCCAGGTTCGCGACAATGACTATCTTTTTGCCTACGAGCTCCTCCGGCCTGTAGAAGTTCGCGATGCCCGACACGATCTGTCTTTTCTCGTATCCGAGATCTGCTTCGATCCGCAAAAGCTTCTTCGACTTCGGTACAGGCTCGGCGGAGATGATCCGGGCGGTGCGGAGTTCTACCTTCATGAAATCGTCGATGCCGATAACCGCAAGTCCTTCGGGCTTTACGGCTTCGGCAGCCGCCTTTGCCGCTTCGGCCTCGGCAGCGATCCTGTCTAAGGCAGCCTTCTCGTCGATCCGGAGGAAGAGAGCGGACGACTTTTCGTTGACAGTCCCGGGGGCGATGCCGCAGCCGGAAGGCTCCGCGAGCACCGAATCGAACGACCGCAGATCAGTCCCAAGCTGCCTGAACATCTCGTCAGCGGACGCCGGGATGAGCGGCTCGAGCATGACGGCTGAGCGTCTTATTGCCTCTTCAAGCAGCCAGAGCACGGTCCCGAGAGCGTCTTTCGCGTCCGGGTCCTTAGCGAGCTTCCAGGGTTCGGTCTCGTCGATGAATTTGTTGGCGCGGCGCAGCAGCGAGAACACGGCGTCGGTCGCGTCGGCAACGTGGAGCGAATCCATCGCGGCGGCGTATTTTTCGGCGGCGGGCACGAAGCATGCGGCGAATTCGGCGCAGACTCCTTCCGAGGCGGAGGGAGCGGGCACCGTCCTGTCGAAATACTTGGCGGTCATATCGAGCGTCCTCTTTACGAGGTTGCCGAGGATATTGACGAGATCGGAGTTGTATTTGGCGAGGACAGATTCCCAGGTGATGGATCCGTCGGACGAATACGGCATCTCGGAGAGAGCGTAGTATCTCACGCCGTCGACCCCCACGAAATCGGAGAGCCGGTCGGCATAGATGACGTTGCCCTTTGACTTTGACATCTTGTCGGTACCGAAATTGAACCACGGATGTCCGTATATCTTCTTCGGGAGCGGAAGACCGAGCGCGGTGAGGAATATCGGCCAGTAGATCGAATGGAATCTGATGATGTCCTTGCCGATCACATGGACGTCGCACGGCCAGTGGGCCCTGAAGAAGTCGGACTGCTCTTCGTATGTCCTGTCGGGGTCGTATCCGATGGCGGTGATGTAGTTCGTCAGGGCGTCGAGCCAGACATATACCACATGCTTCGGATCGGACGGGACCTTAATGCCCCACGAGAAGGACGTCCTCGACACGCACAGGTCCTGGAGCCCCGGGAGCAGGAAGTTGTTGAGCATCTCGTTCTTTCTCGCTTCCGGCTCGACGAACCCCGGATGGGTGTTGATATATTCTATGAGGCCTGGAGCGTATTTTTTCATGTTGAAGAAATACGCCTCCTCGCGGGCCTTTCTCAGCGGGGCTCCGCAGTCGGGGCATTTGCCGTCGACGGCCTGCGAATCGGTGAAGAAGGACTCGCAGGGATTGCAGTACCAGCCCTCGTAATACCCCTTGTATATATCGCCGCTGCGGAGGAAGCGCTCGAAGATCTTAGCGACGGTCTTCTCGTGGACCTCCTCGGTGGTGCGGATAAAGCGGTCGTAGGAGACGTTCATGCGGTCCCAGATGCCGCGGATGACTGACGATACGCCGTCGACGTACTCCTGCGGCGCCTTCCCTGCCTTCTCGGCGTAATTCTGGATCTTCTGGCCGTGTTCGTCGGTGCCGGTGCAGAAATAGACGTCGAATCCGCGGGCTCTCCTGTAGCGTGCGACCGCGTCGGTCATGATCGCCTCGTATGTGTTTCCGATATGCGGCTTGGCGGATGCATACGCTATCGCTGTTGTGATATAATAGGGTGTTTTCTTCATTTTGCGGGATTCTCCTTGGACAGTCTTGATATATCCGCGCTCTCGAGCGCGGTCTCAATAAGAATTAGCGGTTTTACATGTATGAGATACGGTATGAAGAGCGCCGCGGCAGACAGCGCGGTCATCCCCGCCTGTTTCTTCAGTATCTCCCTGTGGCGCGAGCGGAAGGCGGAGTCCCCCGCGGCCGACTTTACGGCCGCGGCGGCAGCGCGGCGCCGGATCGGCGCGCCGGATACGAGGCAGAAGAGCACGTATCTCGACCTTAACAGATCAATAATGAAGAGCGGGACGAAAACGGCTGCCGACGAGGCGGCCGCGATGAGCATAGCCCCGGCTTCCCATCCCTCGTATGACATGCTGCCGATAAGGCAGTCGGCCGCGAAGAAGCCGGAGAACAGCTCGACGGACAGTACCGCGGAGTCGCGGTACGCCCGGCCGAACATACGTGCGGAGGAAAACGGAAGGAAGAGCGCCCTGATATCGGCTCTGTCCGCCTTTCCGTCAGCCAGCGCCGACACGAGCGCCGCCCTGCCGTACAGCAGCGGGATCACTCCTGACACCGACAGCAGCACCGCTGCGGCCTCGACGGCAAGATCCGCCGCAAATCCGGTCTGCGAGACGTCAGTGACATACATGACGAGAGACCCGGCAGCGGAAAACAGGGCATAGACGGCGAAAAATGCAGCGATCACGATCATGCCGCAGAGCGTGAGCGAAAGCCTTGTGTCGCCTGCCGACAGGACCGACTTCGCGTTCGCGGCAAGCGCCGAGGCCCGTTCTTTGGGAGTTTGTCCGTACCTCGCCGGATCGTATTCCGTTCTTTCGGGTGTTCGGTCCATGTCCGTCAAGACAGCTCCTTTCGTGGATGGCAGGATGGATGTATCATCGGAGAAGGATCAGTTTGCAGGCCGGACGGCTTCCGCACCGCCGCAGATCACTCTCCGGATGTTCAGGCGCCGCATTCCGTGATCGCATGACGGATCACAGAAGATGAGATCTGCCCTCTTCCCGGGCTCGATACTCCCGCAGAAGCCGTCTATCCCGACTTCCTTCGCGGGGTTCATCGTCGCGCAGAAGATCGCCTCGTCGAGCGTGATGCCGCAGAAATCGGCGAGGTTCTCAACGCCCCGGCAGAGCGTCAGCGTGCTGCCGGCCAGTGCACCGTCGTCGGTGAGCGCGATGCCGTCCTTCACGGTGACCCCCGAGCCGGCGATACTGTATCTTCCGTCGGGCGAATGCGTCGCGGACATCGAGTCGGTAATGAGCGAAGTCCTCCCGGGACCGAGCTGCCGGTAGGCGAAAGCTATCACGGCCGGAGCGATGTGAAGGCCGTCGCAGATAAGCTCTGAATAGCAGTCAGAACCGAAGGCGGCGAGCACCGGTCCGCCCTCACGGTGATGGAGCGGCGGCATGCAGTTGAAAAGATGGGTGAAGCTCACGCGGTAGCGGTCGGCGAACCGCACTGATTCGTCATACGTCGCGCAGGTGTGGCCAAGCGCGAGCGTCGCGCCGCGGCGCAGCGCCTCGGCTGCGAAACTGCCGTCTTCGTCGAGCTCGAGAGCCGACGTGATATGCAGCGGAACACCGGATTCGTCGATGAACCCGGAGAGCTCGTTCGCGTCCGGGAGCCTGATGCAGGACGGATCGTGCGCTCCTCTTTTTTTCGGATTAATGAAACTCCCCTCGAGGTGGATCCCGGCGAAACATGCGGACCCCGGTCTGCCTTTTCCGTAAAACTCCGAAGACGTGATCCTGCGCGCGGCGGCACGGAGCCCCTCCGGAGTGTCAGACGCAAGCGTGGGCATAAGAACGGTAGTGCCGTCGGCGGCATAGGATTCAGCCATGCGGCGCATCCCGTCTTCGCCGGCGTTCGAAAAATCGCATCCGCATCTGCCGTGAGTGTGCACGTCGACAAGGCCTGGATAGAGCGTCATGCCCCGGGCGTCGACTACTTCCCTTCCACAGACGAGTTCGGGCGACGGCGCTCCGCCGTATACGACCGCGTCGAACCTGCCGTCCCTGATGCCGACATGTCCCGGCCTCGCCGCGCGCTTTCCCGAATCATATACATTTGCATTGACGATCAGTATGTTTTTCATCGCTCCCGGCCTCTTCCGTCTGAAAGTCAGTTGATCGTTTCTATATCGTAAGGAGTGGTCTGATAGACGAAATAGTTGAGCCAGTTCGAATAGAGGAGATTGGCGCAGCTTCTCCATCTGACGACGGGCGGCTTTTCCGGATCGCCGTCCGGGAAATAATTCTCGGGGATATCGGGGTCGAGGCCAGCCGCGACGTCTCTTCTGTATTCGGCGGCAAGGGTGTCTCCGTCGTACTCGGAGTGCCCGGTGACAAATATCTGCCTGCCTCTGTCTGTCATGCACACCAGCACCCCCGCCTCGTCGGACGACGCCAGTATCTTGAGCTCCGGCACCGCCTCGATATCCTCCCTGCGGACGCCGGTATAGCGGGAGTGCGGGACCCAGAACCTGTCGTCGAAGCCCCGGAAAAGGATCGACCCGCGGTGGTCAACGGTGTGTTCGAAGACGCCGGAGAGTTTTTTCGGCAGCCTGTACTTCTTTATTCCGTAATGGTAGTACAGACCCGCCTGGGCTCCCCAGCAGATATGGAAGGTCGACGTGACATGCGTCTTTGACCATTCCATTATCCCGCAGAGCTCGTCCCAGTATTCGACATCCTCGAAATCCAGCTGCTCCACGGGCGCCCCGGTGATGATCATCCCGTCGAACCTGCGGTGCTTCACATCGTCGAAGGTCTTGTAGAAGGCAAGCATATGCTCGGCCGACGTGTGCTTCGACTTGTGAGTGGCGGTCTGCAGCAGTTCGAGCTCGACCTGGAGCGGGGTGTTCCCTATCAGTCTCGCGATCTGCGTTTCGGTGACGATCTTCTGCGGCATGAGATTTAGCATCAGTATGTGCAGCGGACGTATGTCCTGCGTGATCGCCCGGGTCTCCGTCATGACGAAGATGTTCTCGTCCTGCAGCACCTGGGTGGCCGGAAGAAGATTGGGTATCTTTATTGGCATTTATGTGTTTTCCTTTGTGTGAGGCACGGCCGGAAGGCCGGCGGCAGAGCTCAGACCCTGTCGAGAGCCTGAAGTATGTCGGAAGCGATATCGACGCAGTCCTCGATACCGACCGAGAGTCTCACGAGTCCGGCGGGGATGCCGGCCTCCTCCAGCTGTCTGTCGGTGAGCTGCCGGTGTGTCGTTCCGGCGGGATTGAGCACCGACGTGCGGGCGTCGGCCACGTGCACGACGAGCGCGGCAAGCTTCAGCGAATCCATGAATCTCACGGCACCGTCCCTTCCCCCCGCGACGGTGAACGAGATGACTCCGCAGCTGCCGTGAGGCATGTACTTCATGAGCATCCCGTGTCCCGGATCGTCCGGGAGTCCGGGGTAACTGACCGATTCGACCTTCGGGTGCTTCGAGAGGAGCTCCGCGATCTTCATGGCGTTTGAGCAGTGGCGCTCCATGCGGAGGTGCAGCGTCTCGAGACCGAGATTCAGGAGGAATGCGCTCATGGGAGTGAGCGGCATGCCGAAATCTCGCATGAGCTGGACTCTGGCCTTCACGATATACGCGGTCGCGTTCCCGAAATCGCGGACGTAGGACACGCCGTGATATGATTCATCAGGCCGGACGAGCTCGGGATACTTACCGCAGTTCCAGTCGAATACGCCGCCGTCGACTATCGCGCCGCCGAGTACCGCGGCGTGTCCGTCCATGTATTTGGTGGTGGAGTGGATCACGATATCGGCGCCGAATCCGAAGGGCCTGCAGTTGACCGGAGTCGGAAATGTATTGTCGATGAACAGCGGGAGCGAGTGCCTGTGAGCGAGCTTTGCGAAGCGGATGATGTCGAAGACCTCGAGCCCGGGGTTCGAGAGCGTCTCGCCGAAGACGAGTCTCGTGCGTCCGTCGGCCATAGCTTCGATCTCTTCGTCGGACTGCGACTGGCTGAAGAACCTGACATCGATCCCGAACCGCCGCAGCGTCACTGCGAACAGATTGACAGTTCCTCCGTACACCGACCTGCATGCGAGGATATTGTCTCCGGCGGACGTGATATTGAGCACGGCGATGAGTATCGCCGCCATACCCGACGAACACAGGAGAGCTCCAGTGCCTCCCTCAAGCGCGGCGATCTTCTTCTCGACCTCTGCGACGGTGGGGTTCGATATCCTCGTGTACATATGACCGTCGCGGGTCAGGTCGAAGAGTTCTCCCAGCGCGTCGGTGCTGTCGTACCTGTATGTCGTGCTCTGATAGATGGGGAGGATCCTGGGTTCTCCGTCGCGGGGCTGCCAGCCAGCCTGCACGCAGAGCGTGCCGATCCCGGCACCGTCGAGCTTCGATCTATTATCACCGGCGGCAGAATCCGGCCCGCCGCATGTGTTCTTTTTTTCGCTGTCTTTATCCATGCAACTTCTCTCCATGGTAGTTTATTTTATTATTATATCATATTTTGCCGAAAAATCAACACAAATTATACTGCCGTCCCTGGTTTGATGAAAGAGAAAAGCGTCAGTCGGGCGAGAAACTGTCATCTGCGGACAATCATGGGAAAAAAACAACAGTGTTCATGAACCAACCAGGCCGTCGAACCGGACTTGAACTGATCGTTGTAGGTCTTGGTGAAGATATCGTCGAGGACTCCCGAGAATATCCTTCGGAATTTGCAATTTAAGGCAATACCGCACAATTCGCGTGCGTTGAATTGTGCGGTATTGCCTTAACAATATTATCGTTTTTCTTGACAACGCAGACCGTTTCGGTTATAATATTGACGTAAGACCGGTGCGCGACCGAGCTCATCGGAACAAATGATAAAGATCAAGATTTAAAAACAGATCTATAAGGTGTAGCGGCTTTTCACCCCGTGAGAAACGGAAAACAACGAGGATCTCCGCGCAAGGATCCGAAATCGCCGCATTGCGTCCGTGTGATCAATCGCGGTTG
>JAFTCN010000063.1 GCA_017454675.1 Clostridia bacterium | reverse complement strand
GTGCGTGTATTGGCGAGAGATTTTTGTGCCTGTTTTGACTGAGAAATCGCAGGAAAACAGGCGGTTTTTCAAGATTTCGACGTCATAACAGGCGCAAAAAGAGCCGTCAAGACGCGTGCGTTGAATTGTGCGGTATTGCCTTAAATAGCGCGGGGCGTCCAATGAGGACGTCCCGCGTCTTTCAGGTTTTACGGAATGACAGAAAGGTTTTTGCCCGGAATGCTGCCATTTGTCCCGGAAGCATCCAGGCCGGAGAGCCGTCAGGCGCGTTCTCGCTCCGCCGTGTCAGCTCGTATGCTTGAGCTTCCCGCGCTCGCCTTTCATAATCTTGCGATAAACGATAAAGAACACCAGCATCTCGACCGAAGTGGTGAGCATCCATGATATCGGATACGACATATAGAGCCAGAACATGTTGTGAAAGAATTCGATCCTGTAAAAAAGCAGCTCTATCCACGCGATGCGCAGGACGCAGCTCCCGAAGATCGATATGATCATAGGGAGCACAGACGAACCGAGCCCGCGCAAAAGGCCGGTGGATACCTCCATCAGTCCGCACATAAAATACGTAAGTGCCGTTATATGCAGCCGGAGCAGGCCGTACTCCCGGATCGCGGCCTTGTCAACGCCCGGCGCGTAGATCTCAAGCAGCGGCTCGGCTAAGAAGAAGGCTGTCGCCCCGAGAGTCAGACCGATGATGCACACGAGCAGCACGGCCGACAAGGCGACTTTCTTTATGCGCTCGAGCTTGTGCGCGCCGTAGTTCTGACCCGTAAACGCGACGGCGGCGTGATAGACGGAGTTGCATGAGATATAAACGAAGCCGTCAACGTTCGACGCGGCGGTGTTGCCCGCCATGGCCACCGTCCCGAGGGAGTTGACTGCCGACTGAAGCATGACGTTCGAGACCGAAAACACCACGCCCTGGATGCCGGCGGGGATGCCGACTTTCGTGATCCTCCAGAGCTTGTCAGGCTTTATCCGGAGAAGCTTCACCGAGAACCTGCACGGGTCGGATTCCGGCAGCCTGCCCAGGTGTATGAGGACCATCGCAGCCGAGACTATCTGAGACGCTACGGTGGCTGACGCAACTCCGGCGACTCCCATGCGGAATCCGATAACGGTAACGAGATTGAGCGCGACGTTCACCGCGCCCGAGATGATGAGCACGGTCAGCGGAAATGAGGTGTCGCCCTTTGCGCGGAGCACTGACGAGCCGAAGTTGTAGAGCATCGACGCCGGCATCCCCGCGAAATATATCCTCATGTAGAGCGCGGCGAGATATCTCGCGTCGTCCGGGTTTTTCATGAGCTTCAGCAGATCGTCCGCGAATACTATGCCGACTCCCGCTAAGACCAGGCCGAAAATGAATCCGGTTGCGACCGACGTGTGGACCGTCTCGGATACGTTCTTATTGTCCGCCGCTCCGAGAAAATACGAAATGACGACGCACGAGCCGACCGAAAGACCGGTGAAGAGCCCGACGATCAGGTTCGTCAGCGCCCCGGTGGACCCGACTGCCGCGAGAGCGGCGTCACCGTCTTCGGCGAACCTTCCCACGACGGCCACGTCGGCGGCGTTGTAGAAGATCTGGAGTATCCCCGAAAACATCAAAGGAAGAGTGTACAGCACCATCTTCCCGAATATCGGGCCTTCCAGCATATTCACGTCCCGAAAGCGCGACTTCCGGGGGCGCCGGGCGGCGGCTGCTCCGGCGGCTTCTGTACCCATACCTTCTCCTCCGTACGGAAATTCAGGCCGGCTTCCGGTTCCCCGGACGCCGACCTGTATATTATACCCTATTGACCCGGATTTTTCAATCCTTTTTGCGAACGTTCCGCCCGCGACCGGAACTCAGTCCTTTTTCGAGCATGCCCCTCTGATGTCCGAACCGGAAAAGCCGAGCCGCATGAGAGAAGCCACTGCCTTTTTCCGCAGGGCGGGATCAGCCGGCATCGCTCCCCACTTTTTCCTTATGACCGAGCGACAGATGCCGGCGAAGTCTATTTCCGAGATCCTGTCCGACATCGCGGCGACCGTCTCGCGGCTGTATCCCTTCGCCGAAAGGTCAGCCTCTATGCGCATCCTTCCGCAGCCCTTCGACGCTATCCGGGCGATCTCCCGCTCGGCGTCGCGCAGCTCGTTCACGGCCCCCTTCTCGACCATCCTGTCGGCGGCAAAAAACGCTTCGCCGGCCGAAAAGCCGCGTTTCCGCAGCTTTACGGCAAGGCCGTATCTCGAGTTCGCTCCGTATTCAAGCAGTCTTTCCGCCGCCAGAACGGCGCGGCACCTGCCGTCGGACTCGCGTATGCGGCACACGGTCTGCTCACCGACCGCGCAGGGGGTGACGGCGCCTTCGATCTCGGGAACGTCTCCCGGAAATATCAGAAACTCGCAGTTTCCATCCCCTGCCGCTTCCCTGCCCGCTTCGCCGCTCTTCGCGCGGCCGCAGCCCTTTCCGGCCTTTCCGCCGTTTTCCTCCCTGACTCCGCTCCCGGAGGCCGGGGAAAGCCGGCTCGGAAGGCCGGACAGCGACACCGCGGTCATGCCGCCGTCGGCCGGCCTCCGGCTCATCAGCGTGATCATACCGGTATTATCTCAAATCAGCGTGAGAAAAGAGATCTGAGCCGGTCTCAGTTCTCTTCGTCGGAAAGTTCGATGTCGAGGCCCTCGTCGAGTTCGAAATCGCCGTCGTCGGAGGGCGCGGGCTCACCGGTCTCCTTCATCGCGGCGAATCTGTCGCGGACCGCTTTGTCGATCGCGGCAAAGAGCTCGGGGTCGTCCTCGACCGCCTTCCTCGCGTTGTCCTTGCCCTGCGCGATTCGCTCGCCGCCGAAAGAGAACCAGGAACCGCTCTTCTGGATGATGTCAAGTTCGATGGCGGCGTCGACCAGCTCGCCCGAGCGGCTGATGCCCTTGCCGTAGAGGATGTCGAACTCGGCCGTCTTGAAGGGCGGCGCGACCTTGTTCTTCACGACCTTGCACTTGGTGCGGTTGCCTATTATCTCTGTGCCGTTCTTGATAGATTCGGAGCGGCGGATGTCGATCCTCACCGACGCGTAGAACTTGAGCGCGCGGCCGCCCGTCGTGACTTCGGGGTTGCCGTACATTACGCCAACCTTTTCGCGCAGCTGGTTGATGAATATGACTATGCAGTTGGACTTTGAGATGGCCGCCGACAGCTTTCTCATGGCCTGTGACATGAGTCTCGCCTGTACGCCGACCATCGAGGCTCCCATGTCGCCCTCGATCTCCTGGCGCGGCACGAGCGCGGCGACCGAGTCGACGACTATGATGTCGACGGCTCCCGAACGCACGAGCGATTCGGTTATGTCGAGCGCATCCTCGCCGCAGTCCGGCTGCGAGACGAGCAGGTTGTCTATGTCGACGCCAAGAGCCTTGGCGTAGACCGGGTCGAGCGCGTGCTCGGCATCGATGAACGCGGCCTCGCCTCCCGCCTTCTGGACTTCCGCCACGACGTGGAGCGCGACGGTGGTCTTGCCTGAGGACTCGGGCCCGAAGATCTCGGTGATGCGCCCTCTCGGCAGGCCGCCGATGCCCAGCGCCATGTCGAGTAAGAGCGAGCCGGTGGACACCGCCTGCACCTCCATGTGCGAATTCTCACCGAGGCGCATGATCGCGCCGGCGCCGAAATCGCGCTCGACCTGCTTCAGCGCGGTCTCGAGCGCCGCCTTTTTTGCATCGGATTCGGTCACCTGACCGACTTTCTTCTTATCTTCTTTTTCCTTTTTTGCCATTATTATCCGTACTCCCGTTTTATATCGTTATGATTTTGCCGGCAGACCGCGGACATCCTGCAACCGCCGGCGCGCCGTCATCATTATTATACCCGTTATCCGTCCTTTTGTCAACAGTGTTATGCGGTGTTTTTTTCCGAAATCGGAAAAATTTTTCTGACACAGGGGTTTTTACGGCCGTCCATTCCCGCCGCATCGCTCGAAAACGAAAATCCCGGAGAGGGAACTCGGTGTTCCCTTCCCGGGCATCATCATCCGGCGGACGACGGCTCTCCGTCAAAGGCCGCCGGGCAGTTTTTTCTCCGCGGCCGCCACCACCATGTGCGTGGCCTCCTCGATGCTCGCCGCCCTGACGGTGCAGCCGGCCGCCTTAACATGTCCGCCGCCGCCGAACCCCGCGCAGATCTGTGAGACGTCGATGTCGGAGTTGGACCTCGCCGACACCCTGTATGTGCCGTCGCGTTCGCCCCTGACCGAAAAAGCCAGCTTTACACCGTCGACCGATCTCGCGACGTCGATGAGCGCGTCTAGCTCCTCGTACGGGAGCCCTGACTCGAGTATCTGCTCCCGCGAGATCGGACACACCGCGATGTCCCCGCCGTGGTAGCTCCGCAGGAGCTCGATCGCCGCCTTCTCGGCCGCGATCCTGCCCGGCGTCTTGATCTCGAAGAGACGTCTGTCGATGCCCGCGTGATCGGGCACCATGCCGACGAGCTGCGCCGCGATCCGGTGCGTCGCGGCGGTGACGTTGGAATACCTGAAGCATCCCGTGTCGGAGCTGATCGCGGCATAGCATGCGTAGGCGACTCCGTCCGGGATCCCGGAGATCACACCGGTCCGGTACCAGTTTCTGGCGATTCGCCATACGATCTCGCCCGTCGCCGACGCCGAAGCGTCGAGATACACCGGCGAAAAGGGCGCCGAGCCCGAGTGGTGGTCGATCGTCAGGACAACGTCGTATTTTCCCTCAAGGCTTCCGAGCTGGGACGAAGCACCGACATCCAGCGCGATCGCTCTTGCGCCCTCGCCGAATCTTCCCTCCGGAACTCCGGCTTCGAAGCCGCGTCCGTCGGGAGCGAGGAATGAGAGGCGCGACGGCATCCTGTCCGAGCATACGACGGCGGTCTCGCAGCCGACGCAGCGCAGCAGTTCCGAGAGCGCGTAGGCAGAACCCACGCAGTCGCCGTCCGGCCTCGCGTGGATAAGCAGCGCGAGAGGGCCTTCCGAGGCGGCGCGGAGGAGGTGCTTCGTCATGGTGTCGAAGGAAAGTTCGCCTTTTCTTCCCCTTCCCCTGTTATTATCTGTCTTTTCCGGTCCTGACGGCACCTGCGCGCCCTCGGAGCGTCGGGCGGGGGTCACAGGGTGCCTTCCTTTCCCCCGGATCCGGTCCCGTCTCCGCTGTCTTCCCTGCCGCATTCACCGTCGCTGCCGGTATTCCCGGCGGCTTTGCTCTCCTCTTCGATCTTCCGGAGCAGCGCGGAGATGTGCGCGCCGTTCGAGATCGACCTGTCGTGCCTGAACTGAAGCTCCGGCGTCACCCGGAGGTTCACCTCCGCGGCGAGCCTGCGCCGCATGTAAGCGGCCGATGACCGCAGGCCGGCGGTTATCTCCTTCTCCTTCTGCCTGTCTCCGGCGGCGCCGGCGGGATCTCCGCGCGTGACGAGCGAGGACCAGTATACCGTCGCGTATTTGAGGTCGCCCGAGACCTCGGCGCCGGTGATGCTGACGAAGTTGCCGGCCACTCGCGGGTCCTTCACGTCCCGCACGATGATCGACAGGGCCTCCCTCACGGCGTCGTTTATTTTTTCGCTTCTGTAGTTTGCCATTTGTGACTCCAAAATAAAATATTATAATATTATACATCATTTTCTCTTCGGGGTCAAGCCCCGCATGCCGAAAAAACGCTTGACCCCCGCACGGAAATGATATATAATAGTTTCCTGCCGGCCCGCCGCGCAGCTATCACGCGGCAGATGCCGGAGGAAAGGCGGTCTTTCATGAGAGACATAGGAGAATTCAGCATAGTCATATCGGCGTCGCCGACATACAACGAAAGAAGGGCGGCGGAGATACTGAAGGAGGCTGCGAGACTCTCGTGCGGAGCGCTGCTGCGGATAAAGTCCGACAGCGAGCCGAAGGACGGTCCCGAACTGGTCGTCGGGAAAACGTCGCGCGAGGAAGGACTGGATAAGATCTCTGAATATACCGGAGCACGGGACCTCGGACGGCTGTGGGAGTATGTAATCCTGTCGTCGGACGACAGCATTTTCATCACCGGACTCGGCGTCGCCGATCCACCGAAGCCGTACGAATCCGCGTACAGGATCATGCAGGACGGCCACATCGGGACCGTATTCGCCGCCTGGCGCTTCGCCGAGGAGTTTCTCGGATACGACCCGGCCTTCGCGCCGTTCGACGGCTTTGCCGCCTGCGGCAGGGCGTCCGTCCCCGATTCTGTCGGGATCGTGCACACACGCGAATCGCTGGCCGCGCAGCTCCCCGCTCCGGCGGAGGGACCGGTCATGTGGTCGGTGCCGACGTGCTCCGAGCTAAACCTCAACATGTCATGCTTCATAATAAAGACCGCCGGCGGAAAGCTCGCGGTGATCGACGGAGGGCGTCCAGGTGACGCCGGGCACATCGTGCGCTGCCTCGAGGCCGCGGCGTATCCCGACAGGCCTGTCGTCGACGTCTGGCTCTTCTCCCACCTTCACGTCGACCACTACGGCGTGCCGGTGAACATCGCGCGCGACCCGGAGCTGGCGTCGCGGATCGAAGTCAGGCGGTTCTACCACCATCTCCTCTCGGAGGAGTTCTACACGAAGACGTCACGTGAGGCTTCTCCCGGGGCGTCGGTGCCATACGGGGTCCTCTCGAACTTCGGGAAATACACCGGAGCCGAAGTCGTGACGGTGGAGCGCGGCGATGAGATAAAGCTCGACGAACTCACCTTCAGGGTGATCAGGGTGCCGTCCGAGACACCGGAGCTGTCGCCGCTGATGAACATGAACGATTCGTCGGTCGTGTACCGGCTCGACATCGGCGGGAAGCACGCCGCTCTCTTTCTCGGAGACAGCGAGTGGATCGCGTCGGGAGAACTGCTCGAACACCCGGAGGAGCTCCGGGCAGACTTTCTGCAGGTCGGACATCACGGCTGCGGGAACGTCGAGTTCGCCGTCTACCGGGCGGTCGCGCCGCGCTCGGCCATCTTCCAGATCAGCAGCCGCTTCTGGTACGGCGACAACGGCGAGGGAATGAACACGCACAACACAGGAGTCATCAGGTCACGCTTCTTCTTAAAGCAGCTCGGCCTGAAGACGGAGGACATACTGACCGACAGATACGGGATCGTCACGATACCCCTCCCGCGTCCGGACGGAGAATGAACGGCGGAACAGATGGCGATCTACTATCTTATACTGACCGGAGCGATGCTGCTCCTCTCGGCGAACATGCTCTTCACCAAGCTCTACCAGATGCGGAGCGGGAGCGGAGCGACGGCGGTCATAGCTTTCAACGCGCTGATGGGCGTCGTGACCGGAGCGATCCTCTTCATTATCAACGGCTTACGGAACGGCTTCGGATTCCCGGTCACCGGGTTTTCGCTGCTCATCGCCGCTCTCACCATACTCTTCAACAGCGCTTACGTCTTTCTCGGATTCCGGGTGATGTCGATGGGCCCCGTATCCGTATACATGATATTCCTCATGCTCGGCGGCATGACGGTCCCCTACTTCTACGGTATCCTGTTTCTCGATGAACCCGTCACTCCGCTCAGGGTCGCCGGCATGGTGCTGATGGTCGGCGCGATAATCCTCGCCGGGCTGAAAAAGGAGGAACCGAAGGCCGGGACGTCGCGGAAGAACAGGTGGCTCTTCTTCGCGCTGTGCTGTCTCATCTTCCTGCTCAACGGTATGGTGAGCACGGTATCCAAGATCCACCAGCTCCCGGCAAACGCGGCGAAGGCTGTACCGGCCGAGGCCTTCGTCATGCTGACGGCCTGCGTGAGGGCGGCAGCGTTCGGTCTTATCTGGCTCGTATGTTTTCTCGTGAAAAAGGGGAAACGCGAAACAGCGGCCCCGCAGGGGCCTTCTGCGGCGCATGAGAAGAGAGTTCCCGCCTCCGCGGCGCGCGATCTCGGAGTACCTACAAGGATCATGCTCCTCTTCCTCGTCCTTGCCGCCGCGACCGACGGCACCGGCTACATGCTGCAGCTGGTCTGCGCGTCGAAGCTGCCCGCGACGGTCCAGTACCCATTCATGTCGGGCGGGAGCGTGGTCGTGTCAGCCCTTGCGGCTCTCGTCTTCCTCGGCGAGAAGCCCGACAGACGCACCGCCGCCGGAATCATTCTCTGCTTCATATCGACGCTGTTCTTCCTTTGAGGAACACGGCCGCCGTGCCCGATCTGTCTTCAACGGAAAAAACCGTTAGTCCAACAACAGATTTGATACTTCGAAAGACAGCCTTTGAGCAGCAAAAAAGCCCGATAAAACCGGGCTTTTTTGCCGGGCACATCTTTTTTTGCACCCTTTTGATGGCAGGGGCAGAAGGATTTGAACCCACGACCCTTGGTTTTGGAGACCAGTACTCTACCAGCTGAGCTATACCCCTGTGCCGTCAGTTATTAGATCACGATTCGAAAAATAAATCAAGTGTTTTTTGAGCCGCACCGCAAAATATGCGCCGCTGGCGGATATTTGAGGAAACGCCGGGGCGGAAGTCGGGGCGATGGACGGCCGTCAGCCGGCTCTGACGGTCCGGCTTGTCAAAAAATGGCTCTATTTTGCCGAAATGGCTTGACTTTATCACAATAAACTGATATAATTTTAGTGTAGTTTTATTTTTCTACGTCCGGCGCGCGGTATTAAGCGCGGCTTAAAATACCTGCCGCACACCGGTTTGTTATCACTAATCCATCATTCATACGGAGGTTTGTTATGGCATTTTGTCCCAAGTGCGGCACTCAGATTGCCGACGACACTCAGTTCTGTCCCTCCTGCGGCGCCGCCATCGGCGCTCAGCCGGCAGCCGAAGCGAAAAAGGCGGAATCCTTTAAGGAAAAAGTGACCGAGCCCGCTCCCGAGTTCGAGGCTGAAGAGATCGAAGCCGGTCAGGGCTGGTCTATCCTCGCTTATCTCGGCATCGCCGTGCTCTTCCCGATCTTCCTCGCCAAGAAGAACAGATATGCGAGATTCAACGCGAACCAGGGACTCGTCCTTCTTATCCTTACTGCAGCGGCGTCGGTCCTTTCGTCGATCTTCTCCGCGATCAGCTCCGCCGGCGCAGCCGCCGGATCAGGCATCCTCATCGCTCTCGGGATCATCCTCTCGCTGCCCTTCTACGCGGTCTCGGTCTTTGCTCTCGTTCTGACCGTCATCGCCATCATCGCGGTCTGCCGCAAGCAGGTCAAATCCCTGCCTGTAATCGGCAAGATCAAGATCCTCAAGTAATCGGCCGGAGGCCGCTCCGGTATCAATATCGGTCTTTTATTGCCGTGATCTTTGCCCGGCTTCCGGGGCGGGTCACGGCAATATTTTGAATGCAGACTTCCTGCAACGCGACAGACAAAGAAAGGCACATGATATGGACAGCAAATACCTCGACTGGTTCGATTACGGCGAAGACCTGACGAAGATATCCAAATACGAGGTCCTGGGCAGACTGCCTGACCCGTTCACCATGAACGACGGCCGCAGGATCTCCTCCCCGTCAGAATGGGAGGCGAGGAGAAAAGAGATATACAAAACAGCGGTCGAGCTCCAGTACGGCACGATGCCCCCGGCTCCCGAGGTCTTCTCCGCCGAATACACCTATATCTCGAAGAACTCTCACAGGCTCATGCGGATCACGGCGGGAACGGAGGAGCGCCAGCTCACATTTGCGCTGCGCATCTTCATGCCCGACGAAAGGAAGTTCCCGGGAAAGCCCCCCGTAGCCGTCGACGGAGACTTCTGCTTCAACTACTGCTTCAACCCCGAATTCGTGAACAACTTCACCGAAAACGGCATCGCATACGCCATTTTCAACAGAGTCGATCTGGCAAACGACATAAAAGATCAGGGCAGGCGGGGACCGCTCTACGGGATCTATCCCGAATACACCTTCGGCGCTCTCGGGGCCTGGGCCTGGGGATACTCGCGGGCAGTCGACGCCCTCGAGCAGACAGGCGACTTCGATCTGTCGCAGCTGGCCTTCACCGGCCATTCGCGAGGCGGCAAGACATGCATGCTCGCCGGAGTCCTCGACAGTCGCGCGAAGATCGTCAATCCGAACGAGACGAACGCCGGATCGTGCTCCTGCTACCGCATACACATGAGCGGTATAACGGAGGACGGGACCGAGGCAAGGAGCGAACAGCTCTCCGACCTGTGGAAAAATTTCGGCTTCTGGCTCGGCCCCGGGATCGGCGAATTCGCCGACAGGGAGGCCGAACTGCCCTTCGACTGCCACTTCCTCAAAGCTATGATCGCCCCGCGCACACTGCTGATAGGAGAGGCGGCGAGCGACATGTGGACGAATCCGGTCGGAAGCTGGATGACATCCGAGGCCGCGGCCGAGGTCTTCGACTTCCTGGGATGCCGCGACGATCTTCTGTGGTACTTCAGAAAGGGCAGACATTTCCACCAGCCCGTCGATGCCGCGATGCTCGTCGACGTCATAAGGAACCGCCGTTTCGGCGATCCCCTCCCGAAGGAGCTGTACTTCCGCACTCCATTCGAAAAGCCGGAGCTGATCTTCGACTGGAGACGTCCCGACTGAAGACTGTCCGGGAAAGCAGGAGACACCCCTGCATAAAACCAACGGTCTCCGGTTTTGAAAAGAGCAGCCGTATGATCCGAAATTTAAAACACCCGGAAGTGTTGCCTTCCGGGTTTCTTTTTTCGGGGCTTTTTCAGAGCCCCGTTTTGCGTTTATCGCGTGCGGTTCAGAGTCCGCGCTTCACATAGTGGGTGTGCAGGACTTCGTGAGCCTTGTGGCTGTTCGGTTTGCCGAAGTACTCGTCGTAGAGCTTCATGACGGCGGCGTTCTTCTGCGATTCTCTGATGTCGCAGTTCCTGTCGTCGTTGTAGAGGACCGCGGCGCGGAGAGCGCGCAGGTCGACGGTATTGCGGACCGAAGCGGGCTGATAGGGCTGACCGCCGCCGTTCACACATCCGCCGGGGCAGCACATGATCTCGATGAAGTGGACGTCCAGCTTGCCGGCTTCCACATCCTTGAGGAGCTGCTTCGCGTTCTTCGTGCCCGACGCGACGGCGACTCTGACTTCCATATCGCCGACCTTGTAGGAGGCGGTGCGGTAGCCTTCGTCGGAACCGTTCTGACGTCTGACTTCGGGGGTCTCGAGGGGCTTCTCGAGCGGTTTGCCGAGGATGATCTCCGCAGCGTAGCGGAGAGCGGCCTCCATAACGCCGCCCGTCGCGCCGAAGATGGCGCCGGCGCCCGAACCGATGTCGAAGGGTTTGTCGAACTCGGTGCCCTTGAGAGCGCGGAAGTCGATTCCCGCCTTCTGGATCATTCTGCCGACCTCGCGGGTGGTGATAGCGACGTCAACGTCCGGATAACCGGAAGCAGACTGACCGTCGCGGCCGACCTCAAACTTCTTGGCCGTGCAGGGGATGGCGGATACGAAGAAGATATCCTTCGGATCGATGCCTTCCTTCTCGGCGAAGTATGTCTTCATGACGGCGCCGAACATCTGCTGAGGCGACTTGCATGTCGAGAGATTGTCGGTGAAATCGGGGAAATAATGCTCGCAGTACTTGATCCATCCGGGTGAGCAGGAGGTGATCATCGGCAGCTTTCCGCCGTTCTGGATACGGCCGATCAGCTCGTTGGCCTCCTCGATGATGGTCAGGTCGGCGGTGAGGTTCATGTCGAACACGCCGTCGAATCCGAGCATCTTGAGGGCCTCGACCATCTGGGGCTCGCAGTCGGTGCCGGGGGCGTAGCCGAAGCATTCGCCGATCTGGGCTCTGACCGAGGGGGCGGTGCAGATGTAGACCTTCTTCGACGGGTCGGCGATCGCTTCCCTGACCTTGTCGGTGTCGTCTCTCTCGTAGAGAGCTCCGACGGGGCAGGCGACGATGCACTGACCGCAGTTGACGCAGGAGACGTCTCCGAGATCCTTCTCGAAGGCGCAGCCGATGTGCGTATCGAAGCCGCGGTCGTTGGCGCCGATGACTCCGATGCCCTGCATCGTCTTGCAGGCCGCTACGCAGCGGCGGCAGAGGATGCACTTGTTGTTGTCGCGTATGATGGCGGGAGAAGATGTGTCAAGCTCGTAGTGCTTGCGCTCGCCGCCGAAATAGTCCTCGTCAACGCCGTACTCGTTGCAGAGCTTCTGGAGTTCGCAGGTGGTGGAGCGGACGCAGGTGAGGCACTTCTTCTCGTGGTTCGAGAGGATCAGCTCGAGGTTGGTCTTCCTCGCGGCGTTGATCTTCGGGGTGTTCGTCAGGATCGACATGCCCTCGGATACGGGGTACACGCAGGCGGTGACCATTCTGTAGGGCTTCCCGCCTTCGGAGACCTCGACGAGGCAGAGACGGCAGGCACCGATCTCGTTTATGTCCTTGAGATAGCAGAGGGTGGGAATATCGATCTTGGCTTCTCTGGCGGCCTCGAGGACCGTCATGCCCTTGCGGACGGCGTAGTCTTTGCCGTTGATCTTTACATTAACAGCATCCATCGTTAGCTACCTCCTTATTCCTTCACTACGGCGCCGAACTTGCACGTTGCCATGCAGACGCCGCACTTGATGCACTTCGAGGGATCTATCCTGTGAGGATTCTTAACGGTCCCGCTGAGGGCGCCGACCGGGCACTTCCGGGCGCAGGCGGTGCAGCCGCGGCACTTGTCCTCAAGGATGCGGTAGCGGAGCAGGTTCTTGCAGACGCCGGCGGGGCACTTCTTGTCGACGACGTGCGCGACATACTCGTCCCTGAATCTCGTAAGGGTCGAGAGAACGGGGTTCGGAGCGGTCTGTCCGAGTCCGCAGAGCGACGCCGATTTGACGTAGGTCGCGAGTTCCTCGAGTCTGTCGAGGTCTTCGAGCGTGCCGTTTCCGGCGATGATCTTGTCGAGTATCTCGAGAAGTCTGTGCGTACCGACGCGGCAGGGCGTGCACTTTCCGCAGGATTCGTCAACGGTGAAGTCGAGGAAGAAGCGGGCCATGTCGACCATGCAGGTGTCCTCGTCCATGACGATCAGGCCGCCCGAACCGATGATCGATCCGATCTTGGCGAGGTTGTCATAGTCGATGGGGGTGTCGATGAGCGATGCGGGGATGCATCCGCCCGAAGGTCCGCCGGTCTGGGCGGCCTTGAACTTCTTGCCGTTCGGGACGCCTCCGCCGATGTCCTCGATGATGGTGCGCAGCGTGGTGCCCATCGGGATCTCGACGAGACCGGTGTTGGTGATCTTGCCGGTCAGCGCGAAGACCTTGGTGCCGGCGGCGCAGCCGGGCATCTGGAGCGACTGGTACCAGTCGGCTCCCTTGAGGATGATCTGCGCGATGTTCGCGTAGGTCTCGACGTTGTTAAGGATCGTGGGCTGGGCGAACAGGCCCTTGACCGCCGGGAAGGGCGGACGGGGTCTCGGCTCGCCGCGGTTGCCCTCGATCGAGGTCATGAGAGCGGTCTCTTCGCCGCAGACGAAAGCGCCGGCGCCGAATCTGAGCTTCAGGTCGAAGTTGAACCCGGTCCCGAAGATGTCGTTTCCGAGCAGGCCGAGCTTCTTCGCCTGATCGATGGCGATCTCAAGTCTCTTGATGGCAGTGGGGTATTCGGCTCTGACGTAGATGTAGCCCTCGTCGGCGCCGATCGCGTAACCGGCGATGGCCATCGCCTCGATGACCGAGTGCGGGTCGCCTTCAAGGACCGATCTGTCCATGAACGCTCCGGGGTCGCCCTCGTCGGCGTTGCAGGCCACGTACTTCTTCACCTGGCCGCGGTTCGAGCAGGCGAATTTCCACTTGAGTCCGGTCGGGAATCCGCCGCCTCCGCGTCCGCGGAGACCGGATGCCAGGACCTGGCTGATTACTTCGTCGGGGGTCATCGAGGTGAGGACCTTTGCAAGGGCGGCGTACCCGTCGCTGGCGATGTACTCGCCGATCGATTCGGGGTCGATGTTGCCGCAGTTCCTCATCGCGACTCTCTTCTGATGCTTCATGAAGGTCGTCTGCATCAGATTTCTCACGGGGATGTTCTTCTCCTTCAGCATGAACTCCTCGACCGGCTGTCCGCCGACGATGTGTTCCGTGAAGACTCTTTCCGCCTTCTCGGCGGTCATGTTGATGTAGGTGAATCTCTCTCCGCCGATATAGGCCTCGAGAACGGGCTCGTGCTGGCAGATGCCTATGCAGCCCACCTGCTTTACGCGGATGTCGGTGCGGCCGGAATCGGCGACCGCCTTCTTCATCGCTTCGAGCACGGGAGCGGCTCCGGCGGCGATGCCGCAGGTGGCCATGCCGACGGTGACGATAACGTCAGCCTTGCCGGCTTCGATGGCCGCAGCCTTTGCTACGTTAAGTTCGGTTGTTGTCATTTTTTCTCCCTCTTCCCTCCGGACTTTCAGCGGTACTTGGCAAGGATGCCCTTTACCTGATCCTTGGTCATGCGTCCGTAGACGTCGCCGTTGATCGTCATAACCGGCGCGAGTCCGCATGCGCCGATGCAGCGGGTCGCTTCAAGCGAGTACTTTCCGTCGGAGCTGGTGGAACCGACTTCGACTCCGAGTTCCTTTGAGATCTCCTCAAGGACTCCGGCGGAACCCTTTACGTAGCAGGCCGTGCCGAGGCAGACCGCCACCGAGTATTCGCCGTTGGGATTCAGTTTGAACTGCGAGTAGAAAGTCGCGATCCCGTAGATCTCCTCGAGCGGGGTTTCGGTCTTTTCCGCGATGATCTTCTGAACTTCGATCGGAAGATAACCGTAGATGTCCTGAGCTTCCTGAAGTATGGGCATCATCTTGCCCTTGACACCATCATATTTGGCGATCACTTCAAGCAGCTTTGCTTCCTGCTCCGGAGTTCCGCGGAATTCGACCGTGGTCATTTTCTTCTTCATTGGCCGAAAGAACCTCCTGAATAATATCTGATATTAGATGACTGATGGGATTGGCGGGCAGTGGCCGCACGGGCCGCAGTCGGCGGAAGTCGTATTCCGCAGAAGGCCCGGACAGTGCGGCTTTGCGCTGTCCGGGGCTTCCGGCGTTCTGCGGACGTCCCGGCGGTTGCCGAAAAAACGCCCGATTATCTCTTGGAGAACTGGGACGCGCGGCGGGCAGCCTTGAGTCCGTATTTCTTTCTTTCCTTCATTCTGGGGTCGCGGGTGAGGAGACCGGCGGCCTTAAGGGCAGGCTTGTTGGCCTCGTCGGCGAGGACGAGAGCTCTCGCAAGACCGTGTCTGACGGCTCCGGCCTGGCCGGAGAGTCCGCCGCCAACGACCTTGGCGACGATGTCGAACTTGCCGGCGGTGCCGGTCACTTCGAAGGGCTGGTTGACAATGAGCTTCATCGTCTCGAGTCCGAAGTATTCGTCGATCGATTTTCCGTTGATGGATACGGCGCCGGTCCCGGGATAGATGCGGACGCGGGCTACCGATTTCTTTCTTCTGCCGGTTCCGTAGAAGCAGGGCTTTGCACTTTCATACATTACAGTTTACCTCTCTCTCTTCCTTTACCGGTCATTCTTCGACGTCGACGGGCTTCTGCGCCGCGTGTCTGTGCTCCGCGCCGGCATAGACGTGAAGTCTGGTGAAGGCTTTGCGTCCCAGGGTGTTGTCGGGAAGCATCCTCTTTACGGCGAGTTCCATTGCCATCTCGGGTCTGGTCGCCATGAGTTCCCTGTACTGGACCTTCTTGAGTCCGCCGATGTAGCCGGAGTGACGCACGTAGTACTTCTGCTCGAGCTTTCTTCCGGTCAGGACAGCCTTGCCGGCATTGATGATGATGACGTATTCGCCGCAGTCGGCGTGCGGGGTGAATTCGGGACGGTGCTTGCCGCGAAGGATCACGGCAGCTTTGACGGCAGTCTTTCCAAGAGGCTTGCCGGCTGCGTCAATGACGTACCAGCGTCTCTCGAGTTCTTCCGCCTTTGCCATGTAAGTGGACATTGGATCTCCTCCGTTAGTTTCCGGGCATGGTATGCCCTCTCTTTTTTAATACCGCAATATTATAACACTGCCGGACCTGTATGTCAAGCGTTTTTTCGCCGTTTTCGCCGATATTTTTAATATATCTGCCGGAATTCTTCAAAAATCTTCGTTTTTCTTCCTCCGGCGGCGTTTTTTCGCCGGCCGGATTCCCGAAAAACTGTTCTTATTTTCCTTCCGTTCCCCTCACGAGCTTCGCGTAGCTCGCCATGAGCTTCTTCGTGCCGACGTCGTCGAAGGCGATCTCGTATATCGCCTCCGCGCCGAGCTTCTTCACCGAGATCACCGTCCCGGCTCCGAATGCGGCGTGCTCCACCCTGTCTCCCGGCCCGAAGATCTCGCGCGGCGCGCTCCCGGCGGAATTCTTCCGGCCGCCTGCCGAGAACGTGCCGGAGACGACTCTGATCCCGCCCGGCGCTCCTGGCGACTGCCGTCTTCCCGCGCTTCCGGGACCGGCGTCACCGCCGGTGCTGCCGTGTGACCCTCTGTCTTCTCCGCCGTACCGGCCGTACGGGCCGTACCCGTCTCTGCCGTATCCTCCGTATCCGCGGCCGTCGCGTCCGGGGTACGGGCGGTATCTCCCTTCTCCCGTATCCGCCGCTCCGAAAGATCCGGGGAACGCGGAGGTCTCAGCGCTCTTCTTCTCGATCAGCGCGCCGGGGATGTCGGCGACGAACCTCGACAGCTGATTGCGCATCGTCCGCCCGTACAGCATGCGGTAGGAGGTGTGGATGATATACACCTGCTCCTTCGCCCTCGTCAGCGCGACGTAAGCGAGCCTCCGCTCCTCCTCGAGCTCATCCGGATCTATGAAGGTCTGCTGCGACGGGAATATACCCTCCTCCATTCCCGGAAGAATCACGACGGGAAATTCAAGGCCCTTCGCGCTGTGGACCGTCATCATGACGGCCGCGTCGGCGTCCCTGTCGTAGCTGTCGACGTCCGACACCAGCGAGTTGAGTTCAAGGAAGCCCTCGAGCGTCGGTTCCTCGCCGCTGTCCATGTACTCGACGGCGTTCGATACGAACTCCTCGAGGTTGTCGAGCCTGTCGGCCTCGGCCTCGCCGCCTTCGAGCAGCATCTGGCGGTATCCGGTCATGTCGATCACCTTCCCGATGAAGGCGTCGAGAGCGCAGCCGCCGCGGTAAATGCCGTCGAGCGCGTTTATCACAGAGCAGAACGACTTCAGCTTTTCGGCCGACCTCGCGAGCGCGGTGTAGCGGTCAGCGCTCTCCATGACTTCGAACATGCTCTTTCCGGTCTCGGAGGCGATCTGCTCGACGGCGTCGACGGTCGCGGCGCCGATCCCGCGCTTGGGTTCGTTGATGATCCGCCTGAGCCTCACGGTATCGGAGCGGTTGGCGATCAGCTGCAGGTACGATGTAATGTCCTTTATCTCCTTGCGGTCGTTGAACCGCTGGCCTCCGCAGATGCGGTAGGGTATCCCGCTTCGGGCAAAGGCCTTCTCGAGCGAGTTCGACTGCGCGTTTACACGGTAAAGCAGCGCGTAGTCGCTGTATTTCCGGCCCGACGCCACTCCTTCCCTGACGATCTCCGCTGCGCGCCTCGATTCGGAGTCGGAGCTCTCGCACATCTCGAGGACTATCTTCGACCCGCTCTTCTTCTCTGTCCACAGGCTCTTGCCGTATCTCGACGTGTTCTTTGCTATTACGGCGTTCGCGGCGTCGAGTATCGTCTGGGTCGAACGGTAGTTCTGCTCGAGCTTGACGACCCGGCAGCCCCGGAACTCTTTCTCGAAATCAAGTATGTTCTTAACGACTGCCCCGCGGAAGCCGTATATGCTCTGGTCGTCGTCGCCGACGGCCATGACGTTCCCGTGATACGACCCTAAGAGCTTTACCAGCTCGAGCTGGGCGGGGTTCGTGTCCTGGAACTCGTCGACGCAGATGTATCTGAATTTTTCGGCATAGCGCTCCCTGATGTCGTCCCTGCTCCGCAGCATCAGCACCGTCTTCATTATAATGTCGTCGAAGTCGACGGCGTTGGCCGCGGTGAGTCTGCGCTGGTATTCGGTATATATCATCGCGCACAGCCTTGCCCTGGGGTTCGGCGACTTCGCAGCCCCGGCGGAATAATCGACGGGCGACATGAGCGCCTCCTTGGCCCTGCTTATCTCGGCCGCCGCGTATTTCGCCCCGACCTGCCGATCGTCGATGCCCAGATCGGCCTCGACGGCAGTTATGAGTTTTTTAGTGTCGTCGGTGTCGTAGATCGTCACTCCGTCGCGAAGTCCGGCGGCTCCGGGGTCCGACCTGATCATCCGCATGCAGACCGAGTGGAAGGTGCCGGTCCAGATGCCGGAGAAGGCATCTTCGCCGTCGAGCAGCGTTTCGAGCCTCGTCTTTATCTCGTTCGCCGCCTTGTTCGTGAAAGTGATCGCGAGCACGCGCCAGGGCGACGGGCGGTCCTCCGCGAAGCCGTCGAGCAGAAAGGCGAGCTCGTCCGGCGGGAGGCTCACCGCCTCCTCCAGAGCCGCCAGCGTCTGTCCGGAAACGCCGTCCGGGACGATGTCCGACTCGTATGCGTTGCCGTACCGCAGGATATGCGCGACGCGACGCACGAGCACCGAAGTCTTTCCGCTGCCCGCTCCGGCGAAGACGAGCAGCGGGCCGTTCACCGAGAAGACCGCCTTCCGCTGCTCGGGATTGAGGTCGCCGTACAGGCGCTCGAAGAGTTTCCGCTTTATTTCAAGATATCTCTGTCCGGGATCTTTTGCCATTTGCCGTGTCCTTTATCTCTGGGATTTTCAAAGCTTTCCCGCCGGGCCGTACGGCGGGGCGGGAAGCTCAGTCGAGCATGTATTTCGAATCGGATTCGACCGTGATCGCGCGGGCGGACGCCAGCATCGAAACGAACAGCGCGAGCGATACGGCGAAGCAGATCATCCACCAGATCTCGCCCACGATCAGCCCCTTGAACGTTATGATGTAGCCGTAGACGGCGCATACGCCCGCCGTCAGCACCGCGATGGCGCCGGTCAGCCGGAGCCTCAGGTCAAGCGACTTCCGTATCGCGGAAAGGCGCGACTCCCTGAATGCTTCGCTCGCGTTCGCGCCGACGTATCCGCAGTGGTCGCGGACCAGCCGGGTCAGCGCGGAGATCAGCGTGAGCGCCGCCGCGGCGAATATGACCTCCGCCAGTATCTCGGCGGGATACAGCCTCCAGAAGGCCTCCCAGGCAGCCGAGTCGCGCTGCACGAGGATGTCTGTATAATGCTGATGGAATGAATACCTGCCGTACCATGTGAACGCGCTGACTGCGGTATATACCGACGAGATCACGACTCCTCTGACCCATTTCTTCCAGAACCTGCGCAGCAGGACGAAAGCCAGAACGAGCAGCAGGCCGGCGAGCGCGTCGGGGATGACGTTGTAGCCGTCGACATACAGGTCGGGAGTGAACAGAAAGGCGGCGACCGCGGCCGTGAGCGCCCATCTGATCCTGCGCCGGATGACGGTGCCCTCCCTGCCAAGCACGTTCTCGCTGTAGACGCGCCACGCGGCTTCGAAGAATTCAGCGTCCTTCTTTATGAGCCGGAGGTAGCGGAGCATCGCGACGAGCCATACGGTCCCGGCGATGAGCCCGAAGAAGATCGCGAGGACGCGGAACAGCTCTATGTACTCGTAAAAGTTGAAAGCGGTGTCGTCATAGGTATGCGACGACAGCACCGACATCTCGGGCAGCGTCGCAAAAGCCGCCTTGAGCGACACGAACACGAACGTCAGGCGCCTGACGGCAGGCGTGATCTCCCTTCCCCGCCGGCCTTTCACCAGTGCGGCGCTTCCGCCCTCGCGCTCGGAGAATGACACGAGTCCTTCGAAAAAGGAGTTCCAGCCGCTCGTGAAGATGAGTATCAGTTCGACGGCGCCCGATATGAATGCGATCAGGAGCATGGCCGTCGGTCTTTCCGATTCGGTCAGCCACGACGAGAATGAGAAGAACACCGCGAGGAACTTCACACCCGTCACGAGCGCCAGCTTCTCGAATCCCGATGCCGCCGCCTCGAGGTGCGAGTCGACGTCACGAAGCTTTCTGAGAGCCAGCACGATCAGGATGTAGCCGATAAAATCCGGGAGCGGATCGATTATCGAGTATTCGGGATTGAACAGGAAAAAGGGAGCCGCGAGCATAAGGCCGAAGGAAAGGGCCTTCATGCCGCCCCTGCCGGCACCGCCGGAAACATCTGCTCTTCTCATTGCCGGAACTCCTTTCACCGTTCTGTCACGCCTCTCACGGGCGCACTCTCAGCTGTCGTCGCGGACTCCCGCGCCGCAGCATTTCTTGTATTTCTTTCCGCTGCCGCAGGGGCAGGGATCGTTCGGACCGACGGTCGCGCTCTTCCGCACCGGGACCTTCGGTCCGGCGGCGGCTGCGTTCCCCGGGATCTTTCCTCCGGCCTGTCCCGACGGACAGGCGGCCTGCGCGAGACGTCCGAAACGCAGCCTCGACGGAGACGCCTGGGCGGCCGGTGCGGCCCTTCTGAACTGTAACGTCAGGACCTGTCGGACCGTCCTCTGTCTTATCTCGTTTATCATGTCGGAATACATGGCGGAGCCGAGTATCCGGTATTCGTTGAGCGGGTCGCGCTGCGCGTACGACTGCAGCATGACGTTCTGCTCGAGGTCCTCCATCATGTCGATGTGGTCGAGCCAGAGCTCGTCGACCGCCTCGAGGAGCACGTACCGCTCGAAGGGATGGAAGAGTCCGTCGGCGTCCTCCGACTCGCGTCGGTCATAGAGGGCGAGACAGTTCTCCGCGATCTTCTCCGCGGCCTCCTTCGCCTCCTTCTCGCCTATGACGCCCTCGGCGAAGTCGAGATCGCCCTTCTCAAGGCCCCAGCCGAGATATTTGCGGTAGAGCGCGCCGGTATCGAGCCTGTATCCCCTGCCGTTCTCCTCCTGCGCGAACGCCTCGGAGACCGAGTCTGCGGCCGTCGAGGAGATCATCTCCCTGATCTTGCCCGAGACGTCGCCCTCCATCAGTATCTCGTAGCGCTGCCCGTAGATCTGAAGGCGCTGCTCGTTCAGGATGTCGTCGTACTGGAGCACGTTCTTCCTGCGTTTGAAGTTTTCCGACTCCACGTTCTTCTGGGCCTTTTCTATGACGTCGGCCAGGATCTTCAGGTAGGATGAGAGGTCGCCGTCGCCGCCGCCCTCGTTGAGCGTTGCCGAGAGCGCGGCGAAGCGCTTCATCCTGCTGTCGCCGAAGAGGCGCATGATGTCGTCGGTCAGCGACACGTAGAAGGTCGACTCGCCGGGGTCTCCCTGACGTCCGGCGCGTCCGCGCAGCTGATTGTCGATGCGGCGCGACTCGTGGCGCTCGGAGCCTATGATGCACAGGCCTCCGGCGGCGATGACCTTCTCGCGGTCCTTCCTTATCGACTCCTCGAAGCTGTCGTGGTATTCGCGGTATATGCGGTTGGCCTCGAGCTGGACGGGGTCGTCGGTGCGGTATTCACAGACCGAGAGCGCGATCTGCTCGGGCGTGAAGCGGTCGAGCTTGCGCATTTCGTTGCGGGCGAGCATCTCGGGGTTGCCTCCGAGCATGATGTCGGTCCCGCGGCCGGCCATGTTGGTGGCCAGCGTCACCGAGCCCGACATGCCCGCCTCGGCGATGACCTGCGCTTCTCTGGCGTGGTCCTTCGCGTTGAGCATGTTGAACTTGATGCCTGCCGCCCGAAACAGCTTTCCCAGCTGCTCCGACTTCTCGACCGACGCCGTGCCTATGAGCACCGGACGTCCGATGTCCCGGCATTCAAGCACCTTCTTCACTATCGCCTCGAACTTGTGGGCCTCGTCGGTGAAGATGCGGTCGCTGTTGTCCTTCCGGATCATCGGGCGGTTGGTCGGGACCTCTACGACGTCGAGCCCGTATATCTCGCGGAACTCGTCCTCCTCGGTCTTGGCTGTTCCTGTCATGCCCGAGAGCTTGCGGTACATCCTGAAGTAGTTCTGGATCGTGACTGTCGCGACGGTCCGGTTCTCGCCCTGTATATTTACCTTTTCCTTGGCCTCGATGGCCTGGTGGAGGCCGTCGTTGTATCTTCTTCCCGGCATCAGACGCCCGGTGAACTTGTCGACGATGATCACCTCTCCGTTCTGGATGACATAGTCGACGTCGCGCTTCTTGACGCCCCAGGCGTGTATCGCCTGGTTCATGTTGTGCGAGATCTCGGCGTTCTCGGGGTCGTTGAGGTTGTCGATGCCGAAGAACTTCTCAACCTTCGCTATGCCGCGCGGCGTGAGGACGGCGCTCGAGTGCTTCTCGTCGACGATATAGTCGTAGTTCTCGTCGTCGGTCTCCTGCTTGGAGTCGAGCTCCTTTATCACCTTCGGCGAGAGACGCTTCGTGCAGTCGCTGCAGCGCTGGTAGATATCCGAAGTTTTTCCGCTGACGCCTGAGATGATGAGCGGCGTTCTGGCCTCGTCGATGAGTATCGAGTCGATCTCGTCGATGATGCAGTAGTTGTGGCCGCGCTGCATCAGCTGGGAGCGGCTCTTCGCGATATTGTCTCTGAGGTAGTCGAAACCGAACTCGGTGTTGGTGCCGTAGGTGATGTCGCAGGCATACATCTTCTGTTTGTCGGGTACGGTCATCGACGCCAGGACGACGCCCGTCGTCATGCCGAGGAAGCTGTAGACCCTGCCCATCTCGTCGGCGTCGCGCTGAGCGAGGTACTCGTTGACCGTAACGACGTGCACGCCCTTTCCCGACAGCGCGTTGAGATACGCCGGCATAGTCGCGACGAGCGTCTTTCCCTCACCCGTCTTCATCTCGGCGATCCTGCCCTGGTGGAGCAGTATCGCGCCGAGTATCTGTACGTAGAACGGGCGTTTCTTCAGCACCCTGTCGGCAGCCTCGCGGACCGCCGCGAAGACGTCGGGCAGGAGCTGCTCCTCCGTCTCTCCGGCCGCCATGCGCTCCCTGAATATCTTCGTCATCCCGCCGAGCTCGCCGTCCGACATCGCGGAGTATTTTCCCGCAAGGGCGTCGACCGCCTGGGCGACGGGGGTTATCTTCTTTATCGCTCTTTTGCTGTAGTCTCCGAACAGCAGGTTTTCAAGCTTCATTACGCGAAAGACCTCTTGTATCTGTATCGTTCTCCGGGAAGTCCGCGGCCCGCCGCGCGGTACGCGGAAGCGGCGGACCGTTCGCTCCGCGGGCGCATATCCCGCCGCGCGCAACAGTCCCGGATTATAGTAATTCTATATTATTATACACTACCGGCAGCCGGATTGCAACTGTTTTCTTGTGCGGCGCGCGGGTGTGATCTGTTCCCGACGCAACATCCCCGGAGGCTTCCGCCTCCGGGGATGTCCCGTCGCCGCGGCGGAACTCAAGCTCCCGTCGGCCTCGGCCTCCGACAGCCTGGATATCTGCTTCATACCCGACGGCGACGCCCGCGGATACATAGAAAAAAGGCCTGAATACGCCGCCGCGGGGAGCGCCTCGCTCCCCTGGCCCTTCACAGACGCCGAAGGAAGGCTTCTGGGGCGTCACAGGGGATTTTTCGGGTACACGGCAGGCCAGAGACGAAACCTCGGCATAGCGGCCGACAGCCGCCTCTACGTGCTTGCCGTCGAGCCGGCAAGCGACTGACAGTGCTCGGAAAGGAAAACCTGGAAAAATATACACGGCCCGGGTCTTCCCGGGCCGCTTTTGCTTTTTCGCGTACGGTGATGCCGTATGCTTTTTTTCGGATCAGTTCTTCTCCGCCGTGTCGGGCTTCACTTCGTCGATCTGGACGAAGACCTCGACTCTGTCGCCGTTTGCGAGCACCTTGTCGGACATTGCCACATACGTCGCGCCCTCTTCGATCGAGGACATCAGTTCGTCGTTGAGCTTCCAGCCGAACGAATACATCTTCTTGTTGCCGTTGTCAAGTGCCTCTTCACGGCTGCTGATCGTCCTCTCGCCGAAGGTGAAGGCGTCGAATCCGCCGCTGGTGTTGATTACGTAGGAGGCGCTGCGCGCGTCGCAGAGCATCTGGACGGCTTTCTGGGCCGTGGTCCCCGCTTCGATCTCCATATCGGTTATCTTGAGAAAGATAACGTGATCTTCGTCGTAGACGCTGACGGTCACTTTGGTCGCTTCGGTCTTGGTCTTGTCGCAGGACGAGAAGCAGAGTGCAAGCATTACCGCGGCGAGAACGATGACTGCCGCTTTTTTCAATGTCTTTTTCATTAATTCTCCTCCATTGTTCAATAATATCATTATTGTTAAATTATTGCAGTTTTGACCCCTGTTCTTTAGCACTATTATACAACCGGGATACCTTTTTGTCAAGTGTTATCTTGTCCGCGCGGAAAGAGCCACGGACCGGAATCCGGTAAACAGCCTCGACAGATCGGTGCAGCTGACGTAGAATGCCGCGCCTCCCTGTCCCGCCGACAGTGCCGACGCTGCCGCCTCTGCCGCCTTTCTCTCGTTCACCCTCTCCCGCCATTTGTTGTAGTCGAAGTGTTCGAGGCAGGTCGAGTTGAAGTGCGTCGCGCCGCGGGTGTATCCGGTCTGGTGGTTGACCGTCACGCCTCCGACCGTCGTGGCTTTGGCGAGATTGTAGTAGAAGGGCACGTATTTCGTCGTATACGGGCTCACGTCGTACGGCAGATCCATGTATGAATACTGGGCGTCCTGGATCGACGGGTTGTACCGCGAGTTGAAGTTGCGGTTCACGCGCACCAGCGCCACCTGAGTGACGCCCTCGGGCGGGCAGTCCTCGCAGGCGACACCCTTGCCCGCCGTGCAGTAGTCGACGATCACGTGCGCGTCGCAGAGCTCGGTCGGCTCGGTGCCCTTGATGAAGTAGCCGGTCTCGATCCGGTGCCCTCTCGGGTCGAGCGCGCAGGCGTCGGTCGGGATCTTGCCCGAGTCGGCGCAGTATTCGCACTGGACAATGTTCGGGGTCATCTGGAAGTTCGACTGCGCAGCTCCCGGCACGATGTACTGCTGGTGCAGCGGGATCATGATAGAATCCCAGATGGGTATGCACTTGTTGTCTCCGGTCAGAGTCTTCGGATACTCGTAACCGTACCAGACTCCGCAGATGTAATAGGGCGTGTAGCCTATGAACCATCTGTCGTAGTATTCGCCCGCGGAACCCGTCTTGCCGGCGACGTCTATCCCGGTGAGCTTTCCGAAGCTCAGGTCCTTTGCGGTACCTTCGGTCGTGACCTTGTTCAGAATGAGGTTCATGATCGCGGCGGCGTCCTCGCTTATCGCGACCTTCCCGCTGTACCCGTTCTCGAGGATGATGTTGCCCTCGCTGTCGGTCACCTTGAGGTAGGAGTGCGGCTCGTTGTATATGCCACTGTTCGGGAAGATCGAGTAGGCGGCGGTGATCTGGCGCAGCGATATGCCGAAGTTTAGCTGGCCGAGGCCGAGAGCGGCATATCCGATGTCGGTCACGGTTCCTCCTCCTGCAACGCTCTTCGCCGCTATGATGTCGGTCATGCCGAGGACTTCGTGGCAGAAGTTGTAAGAGTTCTGAAGTCCGATCTTCGAGAGGAGCTTGACCGGGATCGTGTTGAGCGAGTGTGTCAGCGCGTATGCGACGGTCGTCAGTCCGCGGTAGTTGTTCCCGCCGAAGGTCTCGGCGTTCTTGGGCCAGCCCGTCGCGCTCTGCACGAAATCGAAGGGCGAGTCCTCGACGATCGTCGCCCAGTTGATGAGCCCGGAGTTGATCCCCTGTCCGTATACCGAGAGCGGCTTTATCGACGAACCCGGCGCCCTCTTCGTCTGGGTGGCGAAGTTTAGCACGCGGTTGCCCGTCTTCTCCCGGCGGGCGCCGACGACCCCCAGCACGTCTCCCGTGTAAGGATCGATGACGATCGCCGACGACTGGACTATCATACCCGACGAAGACGCCGGGAACCGGCTGTCGTCCAGGTAGATCGCTTCGAGGTGCTTCTGTATCTTCTCGTCCTCAAGGGAGTAGATCCGAAGTCCGCCGTTGTATACCATGAGAGAGGCTACCTGCCTCGAGTATCCCTTCTCCGACACGAGGTCGTCGATGACGTCCTCGATGACCATGTCCGTATACCAGGAGTTGATGCCCTTTGACTGCAGTTCGCTCAGGTTCTCCGACGACGACGGTCTCTTCAGCACGAGGTCCTTGCCGTGCGCCTCCTCGTATTCGCGCCTCGTGATCAGCTCCTGGTCGAGCATCTCGTAGAGGACGGTCTCGCGTCTCTCGCGGTTGTGCTCCGGAAAGACGATCGGGTTGTAGTATGAGGGGTTCTGCGTGATGCCGGCGATGGCGGCGCACTCGAGGAGCGAGAGCTCGCTCACGTCCTTAGAGAAATAGTTGTATGCCGCGGCCTGGACTCCGTAGTAGGTGCTTCCGAAGTTGGCCACGTTCAGATACATCTCGAGGATCTCCTCCTTGTCCTTCTTGGTCTCGAGGTTGAGGGCCCAGAAGATCTCCTGTATCTTTCGCTGTATCGAGTATTCGTCTTTGCCCGTGTTGTTCTTGATCAGCTGCTGCGTGATCGTCGATCCGCCGTAGTTGGCGTTGTCGAAGCTGACGAAGAAGTTGAGTCCGGCGCCGAAGGTGCGCTTCCAGTCGACGCCTTTGTGCGTCTTGAACCGCTTGTCCTCGATGGCTATCACCGCGTTTATCAGGTTCTCGGGTATCTTGTCGTAGGTAACGTATTCGGAGTCCCTGCCGCCCGATATCTTCTCTCCCTCGATGAGCACCGCCTCTCCCTCGCGGTTCACCCTGTCGGTGAAATCGTAGCGGTAGATCGACGTTGTCGAGGTGCTCGAAGCCGCCGAGATGTTGAAATACGAGAGGTCCACCTCGGTGTCGACGTAGTTTCTGATATATACCGTGAAGGCGCAGCCGATGATTATCCCGGTGAGCACCGCGATCAGTATGACGGTTATCAGCACGTCCGCGATCACCTGAAGCAGGATCCACAGCGCGTGGAGCGTCTTCTTCCAGGCCTTCTTCAGTTCTTCGATCCAGTTGATTCTTGATTTTTCCATATTGCCATATCTGCCTTGACGGCGAAAGCCCGCTCCCGATTGCGTTTCCGGAGCGGAAATATTATCCCGCAATTAATAATGATACCACACAATCGTGAATAATTTATGAATGAATGCCGAATTGCATCCGATTTGCAGGCGCTTTGGTCTTCACGGCGACGTTATCCTCCCCCGCGATCCTCCGGAGTTCGGAAATGAGATACGCGGAGGCATCGACGCCCCCCTCCCTCCGGTACTCGCCGGTGTCCGACGAATAGATGCTGAAGGGGCATCCCCCCGAGAAGATCCCGGCGAGGTTCCTCGCCTTCCGCGCGATGTCCGAGTCGCGCGACGGCACCCTCACGTATACCGCCGAAGGTGTGCCGGGAGGATCTGAGCAGCCGCGTGCGTCAGCGTCGCCGCGGGGCGCGGCGGGCACGGCGGGGGAGAAAGTGAACCCGGTGTATTCCTTCTCCATCCTGCGGAGGGCGTCGGCAGGGTATTCGGGCAGCGTCTTACGCCGCTCTCCGCCGTCCTCTCCGGCTCCAGGAATTTCCGAGAAGATGTCCATCTGTCCGTCGATGCCGCCCCGGCGGAGCTCTGTGACGCGGCGCAGTTCGGCGTCGAGCGACGCCTCGAGCTCCGACCTCGGAAGGCCGATCGAATCGGCTGCACCCGATCTGATTATTCCCTCCAGCGCCCGTCTGCCGGGCGACAGGTCTTCGATCGCCGAGATCAGGGCTCCGATCGAGCGGTATCCGCCCTCCGGGCGCCTGGCTGCGACCGCTTCCGCGAGCTGTACCCCGACGCCCTTTACAGCGCACAGTCCGAACACCACCGTCCTCTTTTCCCTGTCGTATCCGAACATCGCGCCGCCTGAATTGATGTCGGGACGCCCGACCGCTATGCCGCTCTCCGCAGCCTCACCTGCGTAGAGCGCCGTTTTGTCGGGGCTGCCGATGACGGAATTCATCAGCGCAGCCGCGTATTCACCGGGATAGTGGGCCTTGAGGTAGGCGGTCCTGAAGGTGAGCAGCGCGTATGCCACCGCGTGGCTCTTGTTGAAGGCGTAGCCGGCGAATGACGACATGTCGTCGAAGATGGCACCGGCCTCCGAGGGCGACAGACCGCGCTCCGAGGCTCCGGCGATGAAATCGCTGCGTTCGGCCTCGAGCGCCGCGGCCTTTTTCTTCGACATCGCGCGGCGTACGATGTCCGCGCGTCCCGCGCTGTAGCCGGCAAGGATGCGGAATACCGACATCACCTGCTCCTGGTATACGATGCAGCCGTATGTCTCGCGCAGCACAGGCTCGAGGAGCGGATGCGGATATTTCACAGACGAAGGGTCTGCTCTCCCCTCGAGATACTTCGGGATCGAGTCCATAGGTCCCGGACGGTAGAGCGCTATCGCCGCTGCGAGATCCTCTATGCAACGCGGCCTGAATTTCATAACCGTCCTGCGCAGGCCCTCGGATTCGAGCTGGAATATGCCGGCGGTCCGGCCGCGCGAGATCAGCGCGTAAGTCTGCGGGTCGAGCAGATCGGCGTCAGCCGCGCGGAAGCCGGGCCGGTATCTCCCGACGGCCTCCTCGGTGTCGTTTATAACGGTCAGGTTGCGGAGGGCGAGAAAGTCGAATTTGAGCAGGCCCAGCTTCGCCACGGTGTCCATGTCGTATTGAGTGAGCGTCATGCCGCCGTCGCGCAGGACGGGCAGGTATTCGCTCGCGGACCTGTCGGTGATCACGACGCCTGCCGGATGGACAGACATGCTGCGCGGCAGGCCTTCGATCATCTTCGCGTACCGGAACGCCCGGGCGGACCCGGGATGCGACTCAAGCTCCCCGCGCAGGGCCTTCACGGTCTCTTCGGAAGAAAGCGAAACGTTATCCCCGGACGGCAGGGACGAGCAGAGCCTGTCGGCGTCGGCTGAGTCGAGGCCGCAGATCCTCGCTGCGTCGCGTATAGCCGCCTTGGCGGCAAGACGGACGAAGGTCACGATGTGGCAGACCCTGTCCGCGCCGTACTTCTCCGTTACGTAGTCTATCATCTCGTTGCGGCGCGTGTAGTCGAAATCGATGTCGATATCGGGCATGCTGACCCGTTCGGGATTGAGAAAACGCTCGAAAAAGAGCCCGTATCTCAGCGGGTCGACGTCTGTGATGCCGGTCGCGAACGCGACAAGGCTGCCGCAGCCCGAGCCCCTCCCGGGGCCGACCGGCAGACCCGTGCTCTTCGCGTGAGCGACGTAGTCGGCGACGATCAGGAAGTAGTCGTCGAATCCCGTACTGCGGATCACCGACAGCTCGTATTCCGCCCTCTCGGTATATTCTTCGGGCGTATGTCCCTCCGCCGGGATCCTGCCCGACGCGAAAAGCCGCACGATGCCGGCCTCAGTGTCCTTCTTCAGTCTCTCCGGCGCGGTCTCCCCGGGCGGAAGCGGGAACGACGGCAGATGCCTGCCTCCGTACAGCGGAGGCAGAGAGCACCTCTGTGCGATCTTCACGCTGTTCGACAGCGCGTCAGGGATATGCCCGAAGAGCTCCTCCATCTCGGCCGTGCTCTTCATGTAGTATTCGCCGGTAGGAAGACCGGGGCCGGAATCGACGGTCCTGCCCTCCCTTATGCAGGCGAGCGCCGTCTGGAGCTCCGCCCCGTCACGGCCGGCGTATCTCACGTCGTTCGCCGCGACGACCCCCGCTCCCGCGGCCCTGGCCACTGCGCAGAGCGATGGTATGAGCTGCCTTTCGGTGCCGTCCTTATGGTCGGTCAGCTCGACGAAGAAGGAGTCCCTGCCGAAGACCCCGGCGAAAAAGTCCGCCGCGCGCCCGGCGCGGTCGCCGTCCCCGGCGCACAGAGCCTCGAAGATCTCTCCTCCCCTGCCCCCCGAGAGCGCGATAAGCCCACCCGCGCGCTCGGCCAGGAGCGAAGCCGGGACATACCTCTCTCCCCGGTCGGTCTCAAGGTGCGCCCCGATGTACGACAGGTTCCTGTATCCCTCGGCGTTCTCGCAGAGCAGGACGAGTTTGTAATAACGCCTGGAGGACCTTACGCCCGCCGGAGTCCCGGAAGGCGACACGCCGCCTCCGACCGGCTCGAGCTTTATCTCGCAGCCCGTCACCGGCTTTACGCCGGCCTTTTCGCACGCCTCAATGAATTCGGCGCAGCCGAACATCACCCCGCTGTCGGTCAGCGCGGCGTATTCCTGCCCGGCGGCCGCCGCGGCCGCGGCTATCGCGGCCGGGCTGCAGGTCCCCTCGAGGAGGCTGTATTCACTGTGGATATGCAGATGACAGAAGCTGCTTTTTGACATTTATCACACCTATGATCTCCGGGAATGCCCGTTCCTGCCGTCCAGCTCAGACGCTATCACGGCGATCCTAGCCAGTCTGTGCGAGAGCCCCGACTTGCTGATGGCAGGCGAGTGCATCGAGGCGAGCTCCGAGAGCGGCGCCTCGGGATTGTCGAGCCTGAGCTTCGCGGTCTCGCGAAGCCCTTCGGGAAGCGTGTCCAGCAGGCCGGCCGAGGCGATCTTCCTTATCGCGGCCGTCTGTTCGCCGGCGGCGCCGGCGGTGCGGCCTATGTTGTTGAATTCGAAATTCGACCTGCGGTTGACGTCTGCCCGGAACTCGCGTACGAGCTTCCCCTGCATCGCCTTCATGGCGCAGTTCTTCGCGCCTCCGAAGGCCAGCAGCGCCTCGACGTCCTCCGCCCGGCGGAAGAGCAGGCTGCCCGTTCCCTTTCTCGACGACACCGACGGGCTCATACCCTCCTCCGAGAAAAAACCCGACAGCCTCTCCGCGGCGGACGTGTCATTTATCTTGATCTCGGCCCGGGGGCTCTTTCCGGGGTCTCCGAAGGTGGCCGACGACATGATGAGTCCAGAGATGAAATACCTTCCGCAGTTCGGGCACTTCGCGACTGCATCCCCGGCCGGTTCCGACATGCTCCGCACGAGATCCGCGACGCCTTCACCGTCGGTCACCCCGACATACACCCGGCGCCCGTAGCAGTTGATCTCCGACGTCGACGTCTCGCTCCCGAAGATCGACTTTATGAACTTCGCCGCGGTCGATGCCGCTTCAGCCGATGTCAGCCGGTACATCACAGAGCCGTCGAGTCCCGCCTCGGCGTTCACGAGCAGGCCGCACAGCATCGCCGTGCGGCAGCATTTCGCCGCCGGCAGTCTCGACATGATCTCGCCGCGGACCTCTTCGGTGAACCCGCCGCTCATCCCGCCGGCTCCTCGGTACCGTCGGGAGACAGATGCCTTATCTCGCACTCGAGGACCACACCGTGATCCGACGCGATCCTCTCCTTTATCCTCTTTATCAGTTCAGTGACATCGGCCGACGTCGCTCCGCCGGTGTTCACGATGAACCCCGCGTGCTTGACCGACACCGCGGCGCCTCCGGCCGAGGCCCCCTTGAGCCCCGAGTCCTCGATGAGCTTCCCGACGTAGATGTCGGGAGCCGGCCTGCGGAAAACGCTCCCCGCGCTCGGCAGGTCGAGCGGCTGTTTTTCGATACGCCGCTCCATCAGCCCGTGCATCCTGCCCGTGATCTCGCCGACAGTCCCGCCGGCGGCATCAAGGCTGAACGACGCCTCGAGCAGCACGAGGTCCCGCCTGGCGGCAAGGACGCTGTGCCTGTACGAAAAGTCCATATCGGCGGGCGTGAGTCGTCTCACCGTCCCGTCGGACGAGTCGAGCACCGAGCAGCCGGCGAAGATGTCGGCGATCTGTCCGCCGTAGGCTCCGGCGTTCATGAACACCGCTCCGCCGACGCTCCCGGGTATGCCGTAGGCGAATTCGAAGCCCGACAGCCCCGCCGCGGCCGCCGCGCGGGTCACTCTCATGAGCGACGCCCCGCATCCGGCGGTGAGCACGCAGCCGTCAAGGCCGATACCGCGCAGCTTCTGCGTCTGTACGAGGACTCCGCGAAAGCCTTCGTCGTCGTAAAGCATGTTCGAGCCGTTTCCTGCGACATGGAAAGGCAGTCCCGCGCTCTTCGCCAGCATGACGGAAAGAGCCAGTTCCTCCGCCGTACGCGGCGATACCGCTATATCGGCCGGCCCGCCGATCCTGAATGTCGAGCAGGACGACATCGGCAGGTCCTTCTCGTATTCAATTCCGTTTTTCGAAAGCCCGGCCTCAAGGGCGCGGATCTTTTCCGAATAATATTCAGGTCTCAAATCCGTTCTCCGTGTACTGTCTCTCAGCATCCCAGCAGTTCCGGCAGCGCGCCGATCCCGGGTACCGAATATGTTATCATCCCGCAGTTCTCCGGCAGCGGGGCGCCTTTTCTGTTGACCCAGCAGGTGTCGATCCCGTACGCGGCGCCGCCTTTGATATCCGACGAAAGCGAGTCTCCGACGACCAGCGCGAGGTCCCGGTCAAAGCCCGGTATGCCGGCCGCGACGGCGTCGAAGAATCCGGCGCCCGGCTTTTCGACGCCTATGACGTCGGAGATGAAGACGCCGTCGAGCAGCGGCAAGATGCCGCTCTCACCGATCCTGCGGCGCTGGATGAACTCCACGCCGTTCGTGATGATGTAGAGCCCGAAATGCCCAGAGAGCCGCTCCAGCGCCTCCATCGCGCCGGGAAGCAGCCAGCCGAATGACGAGAGCCGGTCCATGTAGTCGTCGGCCAGAGCGTGAGCGTCGGTCCCGGAGTCACACAGACCGTCCAGAAATTCGTCGAACCTTCTGTATTTCAAGTCTTCCTTCTTGATGAGTCCGAGCTCGAGCTTCTTCCACATCGCGTCGTTTATGACGTGGTACCTCTCAAGGACCCGGTCGTCAAAGCCGATCCCGGCGGCTTCGAGCGCCCCGCTCAGGGCGTCGCGCTCGCATCTTCCGAAATCGAAGAGCGTCTCGTCGGCGTCGAGAAGCAGCCATCTGTACTTTTTCATCGCTCAGACGCCGTATCCGCACCCGGCCCCTTCAGTCGAGACCGATATGCGGTTCGAGAAGGTGATGACGGGAATGAGTCCGGCCTCTGCCGTCAGTTCGAAAAGCCTGTGGCACACCCTGTTCTCGGTATAGAAATGGCCCGCGGCAAAGAGCGATATCCCGTTCCCTGGACCGTCGGTAAGCCTGTGATAGCCTATCTCGCCTCCCACCAGGGCGTCGGCGCCGGCAGCGATCGCCTCTCCGATCATCGAGCCTGCCGAACCTCCGCAGACCGCCACTTTCGTTATGAGTCTTCCGCCGTCCGAGTATTCGACGAACGGAGCGCCGAGCGCCTGCCTGATCCTGTCCGCGAAGAGCGGCGCGCTGACCGGCGCATCGAGGACGCCCAGCCGGCAGATCCCGTTCTCGGCGAATCTCGATATCACTTCAAGACCGAGCGAATCGGCGAGCAGGTCGTTCACTCCGCCTTCAGCTGCGTCGAGCCTCGTGTGGAAGCTCATGACCGATATACCGCTGCGTACGAGCTTTATGATCCTGTTTCCGCTGTATTCGTCCGCACAGACCGAATCGATCCCCCCGTAGAGCATCGGGTGATGGGCGAGGATCACCTCGCACCCGTCCTCCGCGGCTTCGTCGATGACGCTGTCCGTGACGTCCAGCGCTATCATGACCCTGTTCACCTCCCTGCCGGGATCGGGGCAGCACGACATCCCGTCCCTGTCACCCGTCAGCGTGAGTTCGGCGGGGATCTTCCCGCACATATAGGCGTAAAATTCTCTAACGTTCAAATCAAGACCTCCGCGCCTGCGCGCAATGAGAAATAAAACTTGCACATAAACCGATTTTGTGATATAATATCTAAGGTCAGCCTGTGTAGCTCAGATGGATAGAGCGACCGCCTCCTAAGCGGTAGGCCAGCGGTTCGAATCCGCTCACGGGTGCCACTCAGGCGCGCGGTCTTCCGCGCGCCGTTTTTTTTCGTGTCAGTCCCCCGCGGGACAGGCTCCACGCGATGAAGACTTCCGTCACATCAGGCTCCTGCGAGGCAGACTCCCTGTGAAGCAAGCTTTTTGCGAAACAGCCTCAGCACAGCAGTGCCTGCCGAAGCGGACTTCTGCACAGCAGTGCCTGCCGAAGCGGACTTCAGCACAGCAGGCCCTGCCGAAGCGGACTTCAGCACAGCAGGCTTTGGCGAAACGGGCTCCCGGGTCAGGCCGTTTTCCTTTCGGGCCGTTCAGGAGGTCAGATCTTCTCCTTCGGTCTCTTCGTCGTTCCGGATGGGCCGCAGATGTGAAGGATGAAATACTCGTAGGCGTCGAGCAGGGCCGCCCAGCTGGCGGCAATGATGTCGGTGGACGCCCCCATCGTCCGCCAGACCGCGTTCCCGTCTGACGTCTCAACGAACACTCTGACAGTCGAGGCCGAAGCGGCGCTGTCGTTCGCATCGATCCTCGCCTTGATATCGGACATCTTGATACCGGAGATCTTCCGGAAGCTGCCGGAGAGCGCGCGGTGAGCCGCGATGTCGAGCGCGTTGACGGGACCGTCGCCCTCTCCGACTCTGAGCTGTTCGCGTCCGCCGACCGAAAACCTGACGATCGCGGTCCAGCGGCTCGACGCGGGCTCGTCGGCCGAGAAGATCAGCTTGTAGTCCTTCATCTCGAAAGGCCGCGGCTGAGTCCCGAGCGTTTTGTTTATCAGCACGTAGAGCGACGCCTCGGAGCTGTCGAAAATATATCCCTCCGACTCGGCTTTTCTGATCGCCGCGGCGACCCTGTCGAGTTCGGGCGAATTCTTTCCGGCTTCGTAGCCCATGCGTCCGAGCAGCTCCGAGATCGCGGACCTGCCGGCAAGTTCGGAGATTATCATGCTCCTGCGGTTGCCGACGAGCGAAGGATCGATGTGCTCGAACGAATCGGGCGCCTTGCGGACGGCGTCGATGTGCAGTCCCGCCTTGTGCAGGAACGAATGGCCTCCGACGAAGGGAGCGCACTCGTCGAAACCGAGGTTGGCGGTCTGGCATATGTCCCTCGTGACGGGGGCGAGCTTCTCCATGCACTCGCGAGGCACGCATTCAAATCCGAGCTTCAGCTGGAGAGTCGGGACGACGGTCGAGAGATTGGCATTGCCGCAGCGCTCGCCGATGCCCGAAACGGTGCACTGCACGTGCGAGGCTCCGGCCAGGACGGCCGCCACGCTGCAGGCGTCGGCCATTCCGATGTCGTTGTGACAGTGGATGCCGACCGGCACCCCGCCTGTTACCTTCTTCACCGATTCGACTGTTATGCTTATGACGTCGGGCAGCATACCTCCGTTGGTGTCGCACAGCACTATCCTGTCGGCGCCGGCCGAAGCGGCGGTCTCCAGCACCGACCTCGTGTAACCGGGATCGAAGGACCAGCCGTCGAAGAAATGCTCCGCGTCAAAGATGACCCGCTTGCCGGCCTGCTTCAGGAACGAGACGGTGCTCCTTATCATGTCGAGGTTGGTCGACGGCGAGGTCCCAAGGACCGTCGAGACCTGGAAGAGCGAGGCCTTCCCGACTATCGCGACGGTTCCGAAGTCGGACTCCGCGAGCTTGCGCAGCACGGGGTCGCTCCCGGCCTCGCTTCCGGGACGGCAGGTCGCGCAGAGCACCGACAGTCCCGCCTTCAGGCTCCCGCCGTACTTTCTGGCGAACCGGCAGAGGGAGTCGGCGGTCGACGGGGCGAAAAATCCCGCCTCTATGTAGTCGATGCCGAGGATGTCGAGACATCCGGCGACTTTTGCCTTTTCATATTCCGAAAAGAAGACTCCCGATCTCTGAGATCCCTCTCTCAGCGTCGTGTCGTATATTTCGATCTTCATTTTTCCGGTTTCCTCTCTTTGGATCGTTTCCTGTTTCCGCGGGCGCCGGTCTTTCGCCCGGTATCTGTTTCAGGCATCTGTGCTCAGGTTCCCTGCCAGGCATCTGTGCTCAGGTTCCCTGCCAGGCATCTGTGCTCAGCTTCCCTGCCAGGCATCTGTGCCCTGCGTATTGATCCGGTGTTTCGGCGGCCTGCGGCTACCCGCGTTCGGGAACGCGCAGCATTACCGCCCGGGCGATCCCCGAAATGTCGCTCTCCGTCCCGCGGAATTCCAGCCCGCAGTCTGTCCCGACGGCAGCGACGAGCCCCGCGGCTCCCGCCCCCGCCTCGAATATCATGATCCCTCCGGGCTTTACCAGGCCGCGGGGGGCGGCCGCGCAGATGCTGCGGTAGAAGTCGAGGCCGTCGTCTCCGCCGTCGAGCGCGATGCGCGGCTCGTACAGAAGCTCGGGCTGCGGACGCCTCAGTTCGGCCTCCGGAATGTACGGCGGGTTCGACACCATGGCGTCGAAGCCCCCGTATCTCCTCCCGAGCTCCGACAGGGCGCCGGCCGACAGGGCGTCGTTCCGGACGGCCTCGAACCGGTCGGCGACGCCGCAGCTACGCGCGTTGCGCGCCGCTGCGGACAGGGCCCCCTCCGAGATGTCGGTCGCGACGGCCCTCAGGTCGGGCCTGACGTGCAGCAGCGCGACGGCTATCGCACCGCTGCCGGTGCAGATGTCGGCGACAAGACCGCCTTCGGGGAACTCCCTTGCCGCCGCGTCGACGAGCGTTTCGCTGTCGGGACGCGGGCAGAGGCAGTCGCGGCCGACGGCGAACTCGAGCCCGTAAAACGCGGCGGTGCCGGTTATGTACTGGAGCGGCTCCCTGGCTGCCCGCCGCGATACCGCCATCGCCAGGGCATCCGACGGGAAAGGGTCGTTCCTTCTGTATATCAGTTCCTCTTTTCTTACCCCGCAGAAGCGCGAGAGCAGTTCGGCGGCGTCGAACTCCGGGCTGTCGATGCCCGCGCGGCGGAGGATGCCGCATATCTCTTCGTATGTCATGTGCAGATCACGCCCGGTCTCAGCCGGAAAAACAGGCTGAAACGGATTATAAAGACTCTCCTATATAATATTTTATCTCATTTTGCCGTTTAATACAACAAAAACTTGCCTCCGGGAAAAAATAGCTTGATTTTTCCCGAATTTATGGTATACTATTATCAGACATAATAAAGGAGGATTCGAAATGTTTCTGATCAAAAAAGAAGTGGAAAAGCCCAATTACGCCAAGATCGTCGGCATCACGCTCGGCATCATCGCCGGGATCACCGCCGTCGGATTTGCCGTTTATATGATCCTCAAGAAGTACGGGATCGGATGCCGCCTCTGCAAGAGCAGCGACTGCGACAACTGCGATTTTCTCGATGAGGACGACTTCAGCGATGACGACTCCGACGTCGAAGTCGAAGTTGAGGACGCCGAAAACTGACATAGAGACGGCTTCACAAAAGTCGCGCCGCGAAAGCAGTACTTTCGCGACGCGACTTTTGTGTTTCGTCTTCGTCTTCCGGGATCTTATTTGGATTCCGGTTTCTTTCCCTTGGAGGACTTCTTGGCGGCAGCCTCGAGCTCCTCTTTGGTGGGAACGAGCGTGATCACTGCCATCTCGGCAGCGTCTCCGCGGCGGGGACCTGTTTTGTAAATGGCGGTGTAACCTCCGTTTACGTCCTCATAGCGGGGCGCGATCTTCTCGAAGAGATCGGTCACGACACTTTCTTCGGTGATATATGAAAGAGCGGCGCGGCGGCTGGCAAGCGTATTCTGTTTGCCGAGCGTGATCATTTTCTCCGCCACCGAGCTCACTTCCCTGGCTCTGGTCGCCGTTGTCTCGACCTTGCCGTATTTGAAAAGATAGGTGACAAGCCCCCGCAGCATGGCGTTTCTGTGAGCTGTGGGCCTGCCGAGTTTTCTTGCTCCGGGCATTTATTAATCCGTTCCTTTCCTCCGCCTCCCGGCGGACACAATTACTTTTGATAAGACGTGTCGGGTAAGACGTTCACTCGTCTTCCTTCTTGAGCGACAGACCGAGGGACTTGAGCTTGAGGACTATCTCTTCAAGCGACTTGTTCCCGAGGTTGCGGACTTTCTTAAGTTCGTTCTCGCTCTTCGAAACGAGGTCTTCCACGGTGTTAATGTTTGCCCGTCTCAGGCAATTGGAGCTTCTGACCGAAAGGTCAAGGTCTTCAACGGTCATCTCGAGAGCCTTCTCCTTTTCGGGAGCCGGCTTCGGATCGATGATAAGCGTCTGTGCCGCGGCATCGTTGAGCCCGACAAAGAGCATGAGATGTTCGTTGAGGAACTTGGCTCCGAGGGCGACTGCGCCGACCGCATCGATCGTGCCGTTTGTGCGCACATGGATGGTCAGCTTGTCGTAGTCGGTGATATTGCTTCCCACACGGGTGTTCTCGACGTGATAGCTCACGTTGTAAACAGGGGTGTAGAAGGAGTCCGTATAGATCAGACCCACGGGAGCGCGGTCGCGTCCTCCGGCATGGAGGATCTTGTTGCGGTCCTGTGAAACATATCCGCGGCCCTTTTCGAAGGTGAGTTCCATGCGGAAGTGAGCGCCTTCGGCGAGAGTGGCGATATGGTGGTCCGGATTGAGGATCTCGATATCAGCGTCCTGTCTGATGTCTCCGGCAGTCGCTTCAGCAGGTCCGTTCACCTCGAGGACGACCGTCTTCGGGTCATCGGTATGGAGCTGTGCGACTATCCCCTTGACATTGAGGACTATTTCGGTCATATCTTCGGTAACACCGTCGAGTGCAGTGAATTCGTGCAGGGCACCGTCGACCTTGATGCTGGTGACGGCGACTCCGGGCAGAGAGCTGAGCATTACTCTGCGCAGCGAATTGCCGAGCGTCGTGCCGTATCCGCGTTCAAGGGGCTCCACCTCAAAGGTGCCTTCCCTGCCGTCTTCGCTCACGATCTTCGTTACGATTTCAGGCTTTATATCAATCATTCCGGTTATACCTCTTTCTTTTATGTTGGATCAGGCGGCGGCGCCGCCGACGACAGAAGTGTGATAATCGGTATTATTTTGAATAGAGCTCGACGATAAGCTGTTCGTTGCAGTCGAATTCTATGTCGTCTCTCGCAGGCAGGGCGATGACCTTGGCCGTGGCGTTCTCCGCGTTGACTTCAAGCCACTTGGGAGCGTTCTTCGAAGCGATAGCTTCGATGAGAGCCTTCACGGAATCCTTCTTCTTGGAATATTCGCTTACACCTATGACATCCCCGACTTTGACCGAATAGGAAGGGATATTGACTTTCTTTCCGTTTACGGTGATGTGATCGTGGAGAGTCAGCTGACGCGCCGCGCTGCGGCTCGGTCCGAATCCCATACGGTATACGGCGTTGTCAAGTCTGCGCTCAAGAAGAACAAGCAGGTTCTCACCGGCCATGCCTTCCTTGGCTTCGGCTTTAAGATAGTAATTGTGGAACTGGCGCTCAAGAACCCCGTATATCCTTCTCACCTTTTCCTTTTCACGAAGCTGTCTGCCGTACTCTCTGAGTTTCTTTCTGGCCGCTCCGTGCTGTCCGGGAGCCGCGGGGGCGGTATCGCGTCCGCGGGCACCTGTCTCTACTCTGTCAAACGGGCATTTTCCCGAGGAGCAGCGATCGCCCTTAAGAAAGAGCTTGGCGCCTTCTCTGCGGCACTGCTTGCAATCGGGTCCAGTATATCTTGCCATGTTTTGTGGTTCCTCCTCCTGTGTATTTCGGATCAGACGCGGCGGCGCTTCGGGGGTCTGCAGCCGTTGTGCGGCACCGGTGTCATATCTTTGATAAGAGTCACCTGCAGTCCAACCGCATCGAGCGCGCGAATAGCGGATTCGCGTCCCTGACCCGGTCCTCTGACATAAACTTCAACTGACTTGAGTCCGTGTTCCATAGCTGCCTTGGCAGCGGTCTCGGACGCCTGCTGAGCCGCAAAGGGGGTGGATTTTCTCGAACCTTTGAATCCGAGTTCACCGGCTGAAGCCCACGAAATGACATTTCCGTCCGAATCGGTGACGGTCACGATGGTATTGTTGAAGGTCGCGCGGATATGTACCTGGCCGAACGGAATGTTCTTGCGTTCGCGGCGTTTCTTTATGACCTTCTTAGCAGTAGCTTTAGCCATTAGCCTTCTTATGCTCCTTTCTTCTTGTTCGCGATGGTCTTAACGGGTCCCTTGCGGGTCCTGGCGTTGGTCTTTGTCCTCTGGCCGCGAACCGGAAGACCTTTTCTGTGTCTGATTCCGCGGTAGCAGTTGATCTCTGTAAGACGCTTGATGTTGAGGCTGACGTCGCGTCTGAGGTCGCCCTCTACGACGTAGTTGTTCTCGATCTCGTCACGAAGCTTCGCGACTTCGTCTTCGGTAAGATCCTTGGCGCGGGTGTTGGGATCGATCCCGGTCTTTGCGAGAATGTCATTCGCACTTTTGCGTCCGATACCGTAAATGTAGGTAAGGGCAATCTCGACGCGCTTGGCGTTGGGAATGTCTACACCAGCTATACGAGCCATTCTGTTTATCCTTCCTTTTTCCTGTTGTGTGACACGTCAGCCCTGGCGCTGCTTGTGCTTCGGGTTCTCACAGATGACCATGACCCGGCCGTGTCTCTTGATGATCTTGCATTTGTCGCAGATCTTTTTTACGGATGGCTTAACTTTCAACGTATCTCACCATGCCTTTCTCTGTTTTTTCTTGGCTTTTGAATCTGTCCCGGCGTCACTTCGTGCGCCAGGTGATCCTGCCCTTCGTGAGATCGTAGACCGAAACCTCGACCTTTACGTGATCTCCCGGGAGGATCCTGATATAATTCTGGCGGAGTTTGCCCGAGATGTGGGCAAGCACCGTGTATCCGTTGGGCAGCTGTACTTTGAACAGCGCGTTGGGCAGAGCCTCGATGACCGTGCCCTCGAATTCGACAACATCGTCTTTAGGCAGAGTAATCACCCCTATCTTAAATTCAGATCTGACTGCACGGATCTACCGTCAGTCATACACAGCGGTGAGGATCACCGGACCGTCTTCGGTCAGCGCCACCGAGTTTTCGTGATGTGCGGAAAGCCTGCCGTCGGCGGTCCTCACCGTCCAGCCGTCTCTCCTGTCAACGGTCACTTCGTAAGTGCCGGCGTTCACCATCGGCTCGATGGCAAGCGTCATGCCCACCTGGAGCCTCGGACCGCGACCGGCCGTTCCGTAGTTCGGAACATCGGGATCCTCGTGGAGCTCGTGCCCCACGCCGTGGCCCACGTATCTGCGGACCACGCTGAAGCCTTCGGATTCGACTCTCGTCTGAATCGCGCTCCCGATGTCCCCGAGACGTCCTCCGGCAACGAATGCGGCGGCGCCGCATTCGAACGACTCGCGCGTCACGTCGATCAGGCGCTGCGCCTCTTCGGATATCCTTCCGACGGGCACCGTCCTCGCCATGTCGCCGGTGAAGCCGCGATAGAAGGCTCCCACGTCGATCTTGACTATGTCGCCTTCGTGAAGTATCCTTCTCCTCGAAGGAATGCCGTGGATCACTTCATTGTTGACGCTTATGCACGCAGACCCCGGAAACCCTCCGTAACCGAGGAAGGTCGGGCGGGCGCCGCAGTTTTCGATGCGGTGGCGGATCACTCTGTCGAGATCCCAGGTCGAGATGCCTTCTTTCACGGCTTCGACCGCCGCCGCCATCGCCTCCGCGGTTATCCTGCCCGCTTCCTTCATTTCGGCTATCTGCTGCGGGTTTTTAAGCGAAATCATTTACTGTTTGTTCTCCGTTCCGTTCATGAGAGCCTGTCTTACAAGCTCCGTCGTGTCCTCGACTCTCTCCTGTCCCTCCACGGTGATCAGAAGGCCCTCGCCGCGATAGTATCCTATCAGCGGTTCGGTCTGCCGGTGATACGTCTCAAGTCTCGACAGCACCGTTTCCGGCTTGTCGTCGTCTCTGATATAGAGCTCCTTGCCGCATCTGTCGCAGATCCCTTCGACTTTAGGAGGCAGGAAGTCGGTATGGTAGGACGCGCCGCATTCGCAGAACCGTCTTCCGCTCATTCTGCTGACGATCTTTTCGTCGGGGACTTCGATCGTCAGCACGGCATCGATCTTTATCCCCAGCCTCTTCAGGGCCTCCGCCTGGGCGATGGTCCGCGGGAAGCCGTCGAGAACAAAACCGTGCCTGCATTCATCTGATTCAAGATATTCCCTGATAATGCCGATCACTATGTCGTCGGGAACAAGAGCTCCGCTTTCGACATACTGTTTTGCCGTGAGACCGAGCTCGCTGCCCGATCTCATGGCATTACGGAGGATCTGTCCCGTCGAGATGGCGGGTATTCCCTCCCGCTCCGAAATCTGTTCCGCCTGTGTGCCTTTTCCCGCACCGGGGGCACCCAACAGTATCAGATTCATTGCTTTTTTCCTCCCGGAGCCGTATCAGCCGAAGATGCCCTTTATCTGGGACTTTCCGTAGCTTCTGAGAGCCACCTGAGCCTCCAGATCGTGAACAAGTTCGATGATAACGCCTACAACGATCAGCAGAGAGTTTCCGCCGAATGCGATTCCGGCAAGAGTCGTGCTGTTCGGGTTGATAAGGTTGTTGATTATCGAGATGAGGATCGGGAGTCCCGCAACTATGCAGAGGAACACGGCGCCGATCAGCGTGATCCTGTTAAGGATCTTCTTGATGTATGCCACCGTAGGTCTGCCCGATCTGATCCCGGGTATCGAACCGCCGTTTTTCTGGATATTGTTGGCTACTTCGACAGGGTCAAACGAGATCAGGATGTAGAAGAACGAGAAGACCACTATCAGAGCCATGTATATCAGGAAATACAGCCAGGTGTTGTAGTTGAAGTATTTTTCCATGAACGTCTGGAACTTGCCGCCGGTGAATGAGCCGATGGTCGCCGGGATCGAGACGATCGAGCTGGCGAAGATGATGGGCATGACGCCCGACATGTTCAGCTTGATCGGCAGGTTCGAGGACTGACCGCCGTACATCTTGCGTCCGACGACGCGTTTGGCGTAGAGGATCGGGATGCGGCGCTCGGAGTTCGTGAACCACACGATGAAGATCGTCATCGCGAGCGTGATGCCGAGCGACAGGACGGCGAGCAGTATGCCCCACCATCTGAATCCCTTGAACAGAGTCGAGAATCCGTTCGCTTCGCTGAACATCATTCTCCATACCTGCCACAGAAGGGTGGGAACTCTGGCGATGATGTTGGCAAAGAGGATTATCGAGATACCGTTGCCGATACCGTGTTCGTTGACCTTCTCGGCCAGCCACATGATTATCGCGGCGCCGGCGCAGTAGCAGACGATGAGCACGAGCTTCCCGAACCAGTTGATACCGGAAACGAGCATGCCGTAGGAGTTCATGATCTGCATGTAGCCGTAGGCGGTGATTATCGCCAGCACGACTGTCGCGTATCTTGTGATCGAGTTGATCTTCTTCCTGCCCTCTTCACCGTCCTTGGACAGCCGCTGGAGAGCGGGGATCGCGACGGTAAGGAGCTGGATGACGATCGAAGCAGTGATGTAGGGGGATACCGAAAGTGCAAACAGCGTTGCTTTTCCGAACGCGTCGCCCGAGAGGATGTTCATGTACTGAAGGATCGATCCCGCGGCGAAGGTGTTGAAGGAATCTAGCGCGGCCTTGCTGACGTAAGGAAGCGGGACTGAGGCGCCGAGACGGTAGATCAGAACGATGAGGAGCGTAAACAGCATTTTCGCTCTCAGATCTGTGATCTTCCAGGCGTTCTTAAAGGTCGCAAACATCCTTACACCTCCTCGGTGGTTCCGCCTGCAGCCTCTATTTTTTGCTTTGCCGCCGCCGAGAAACCGGCAGCCTTCACAGTAAGCTTACGGGTAAGCTCGCCGCCGCCCAGGACCTTGAGCCCGTCGTATTCCTTCCGGATGATCCGGGCGGAGAGCAGGGCCCCGATATCGACGGTATCACCGTCCGCAAAGCAGTTGAGGTCGCTGACGTTTACAATGGCGTAAACTGTCGCGAATCTCTTGTTGTTGAAGCCCCTCTTCGGAAGCTGTCTGTAGATCGGGAACTGTCCGCCTTCGAAACCCGGACGGACACCGCCGCCCGAGCGGGCGTTCTGTCCCTTATGTCCCTTGCCTGCCGTCTTTCCGTTGCCGGATCCGGCGCCTCTTCCCTTGCGGAAGGAAGCCTTCACCGCACCTTCGGCGGGGCTGAGTTCATGAAGTTTCATTCTGCGTCCTCCTTTCGGTCGGCGTCCTCGACCTTCACGAGATGGGCGAGGATCCTGATTTTGCCGTCGAGCGCCGGACCTTCGGCATGCAGTATGCAGTCGCCGATCTTGCGGAGTCCGAGCGACGCAGCGGTCGCTTTCTGATTGGGCTTGCAGGCGATGAGAGATTTTACAAGAGTGACTTTCTTCATCTTGACGCGCCTCCCTTTACGTCGTCGACGCTCAGATCGCGGACTTTCGCGACATCGTTCGCCGAACGCAGTTCCTTAAGCCCTTCCATCGTCGCTCTGACGACGTTGACGGGGTTGTTGGATCTGAGGCATTTTGCGCGGATATTCTTGATGCCCGCGGCCTCGAGAACCATTCTCACCTTCGAACCGGCGATGATACCGGTACCGGGGGCAGCCGGCTTGAGCAGAACTCTGCCCGCTCCGAAGACGCCTGTCACCTGGTGAGGGATCGTGGTACCCTTGAGAGATACCGTGATCATGTTTTTCTTCGCGTCCTCGATCCCCTTGCGGATAGCTTCGGGGACCTCGGTCGCCTTTCCGAGTCCTGCTCCGACATGTCCGTTGCCGTCACCGACTACCATCAGCGCGGCAAAGCGGGCAACACGGCCACCTTTAACGGTCTTGGAAACACGGTTCAGTGCAACGAGGTTTTCGGAATATTCCTTTTCCTCGACATTGCTGTTTCTAAATGCCATTGTTTTGCTCCCTTTGAATGTTCAAATGTGTTTTTGAACAGTGTACAAACCGGATCCGGCCAAAAGGTCCGTTCATTCAGAACTTCAGGCCGCCCTCGCGGGCACCCTCAGCCAGTTCCGATACACGTCCGTGATAAAGATAGCCGCCTCTGTCGAACACGACTTCGGTGATACCTTCCTTGATTGCTCTCTCGGCAACGAGTTTGCCGACTTTTTTCGCAGCCTCGCGGTTGCCGCCGTTCCCGAAATCCTTTTCGTAGGACGAAGCGGAAACAAGAGTGACGCCTTTGACATCGTCGATGATCTGCGCGCTGATGTTGTTGATCGAGCGGTAGACAGCCAGCCTCGGTCTTTCGGCCGTTCCGGATATCTTGGCTCTGACTCTGATGTGTCTCTTCTTGCGCGAGAGGTTCTTATTCTTCTTTGATACCATCTGTACGCACTCCTTTCATCATTTGGCCTTGGCAGACTTGCCGGCCTTGCGGCGGATCTTTTCTCCGGCATATCTTATGCCGCTTCCGTGGTAGGGCTCGGGAGGTCTCTTTCCGCGGATGACGGCGGCCAGCTGACCGACCTGCTGCTTGTCCGCGCCTTTGACAGTGATGAGGATCGGGACGACCTTTTCGGCGACCTCGAAGGTTATTCCTTCGGGCTGGGGAATTGTCAGTCTCTGCTGGGGCATTCCGTTCACGAGCGAATGACCGACCCAGAGAAGAAGGTTCTTGTTCTGGACCTGAGCTCTGTAACCGGTGCCGTGGATCTCGAGGGTCTTCGAAAAGCCCTCGGAAACACCGACGACCATGTCGTGAACGAGCGATCTCGAGAGGCCGTGAAGGCTCTTGATCTCCTTCTCGTCAGAATTGCGCTCGAGGGTAACTCTGCCGGTCTCGACGTTGACCTTGATGGCGGGGTTGATCTTCTGGCTGAGCGTACCGAGTTTTCCCTTGACGGTGACGACGTTCATGTCGTCGACCTTGACTTCGACGCCCGCGGGGACCGCGATGGGCATTCTTCCTATTCTTGACATCTCACACAGCCTCCCCGATTACCATACGAAGGCGATGACTTCGCCGCCGACCTTTTCTCTTCTGGCCTGCTTGTCGGTCATGATGCCCTTGGACGTTGAAACTATGGCGATGCCGAGTCCGTTCATGACCCTGGGCATCTCGTCGCAGCCGGCGTAGATGCGGAGACCGGGCTTGGAGACCCGGCGGATGCCGCGGATGACCTGCTGCTTCTTGCCTGTGTACTTCAGGGTGACGCGGATGGTGCCCTGCTTGCCGTCGTCGATCACTTCGTATCCGCCTACGTAGCCTTCGGCGGTGAGGATGTCGACGATCGATTTCTTCATGTTCGATGCCGGGATGTCAACAGTTGCATGCTTCGCATTGCTGGCGTTTCTGATCCTGGTGAGCATATCGGCAATAACATCTGACATTTGCATTTTGTTTAACTTTCCTCCATGTGCAAGTTAATTAATCTTGCTGCCGTTCGCTGACGGCGGGGTATCGGCGGTTAAACTCGGCGGGTCGCCGGGTTTCCTGCCGGTATCCGGGGTTTTCGGACTTCTGTCCGCGGTCCTTACCAGGATGCCTTTCTGACGCCGGGGATCTCGCCCTTGTAGGCCAGATTCCGGAAGCAGATGCGGCAGATCCCGTATTTGCGGAGATAGGCGTGCGGCCGTCCGCAGATCCTGCAGCGGTTATACGCACGGGTGGAGAACTTCGGCTCCGCCTGCTGCTTGAGGATCATAGCTTTCTTTGCCATCTTGACCTCCTCCTTACTTAGCGAAGGGAGCGCCGAGCGCGAGAAGCAGCTCGCGGGCTTCCTCATCGGTGTTCGCCGTGGTCACGAAGCAGATGTCCATGCCGCGGATCTTGTCGACCTTGTCATATTCGATCTCGGGGAATATAAGCTGCTCCTTGAGTCCGAGGGCGTAGTTGCCGCGGCCGTCGAAGGCGTTGGGGTTGATGCCCTTGAAGTCGCGGACTCTGGGAAGCGCGAAGCTGAACAGTTTGTCGACGAACTCGTACATCCGGTCGCCGCGGAGGGTGACCTTCGCGCCGATCTTCATCCCTTCCCTGACCTTGAAGTTCGCGACCGACTTCCTCGCGGTGGTCGGGACGGCCTTCTGTCCGGTGATGGTGGTGAGATCGCCGATGATGTTGTCGATCACCTTGGCGTTGTCTCTGGCCTCGGAAGAACCGACGTTGATCACGACCTTGTCGAGCTTCGGGATCTGCATGACGCTCTTGTAGTTGAACTTCTGCATAAGGGCGGGGGCGATTTCCGATTTGTATTTGTTCTTGAGTCTTACTTCTGCCATTTCCTGCACCTCACTCAGAATTCATACCCGCACTTGGCGCAGACGCGGACCTTTTTGCCGTCCTTGCCGACGGTATTTCTGATCCTGACGCCCTTTTCGCACTTGGGGCAGTAGAGAGCGACCTTCGACGCGTAGATCGCGCCTTCGGTGTCGATTATCCCGCCCTGATCGCCCTGCTTGCGGGGTTTGACATGTTTGTGGACCTTGTTGACTCCCTCGACGATGACCTTGTCCTCAGCGGGGGACACGGCTATCACCTTGTGTGTCAGAAGCTTTCCGTTCTTGTCTTTCTTTTCCTCGTACTTTCCGGTCAGAAGTACGACTGTATCGCCTGTTTTGATATTCATCGCTTTCTCCTTGCCTTAAAGTACTTCGGGTGCGAGTGATAGTATCTTCAGATACTGCTTCTCGCGGAGCTCTCTTGCCACAGGCCCGAAAATGCGGGTGCCGCGGGGGGTCTGATCGTCCTTGATGATGACGGCAGCGTTCTCGTCGAACCTGATGTAGGATCCGTCGGGGCGCTTCACACCGTGAGTCGTGCGGACGATGACGGCCTTGACGACCTCGCCTTTTTTGACCATGCCGCCGGGAGCGGCCTTCTTGACCGAGCAGACGACGACATCACCGATGCCGGCGTATCTGCGGCCGGTGCCGCCGAGGACGCGGATGCAGAGAAGCTCTTTGGCGCCGGTGTTGTCGGCGACCTTCATTCTTGATTCCTGCTGTAACATTCCAAATCCTCCCTGCAGGTCACTTGGCCTTTTCGACTATGGAAACGACACGCCATCTCTTGGTCTTGGAAAGCGGTCTGGTCTCCATGATGCTGACCTTGTCTCCGATCCCGCACTCGTTGTTTTCGTCGTGTGCGTGGACCTTGAGTGTTCTCTTGACTATTTTGCCGTAGATCGGGTGCTTGACGTTGTCCTCGATGGCTACGGTGACAGTTTTGTCCATTTTGTCGGATACGACATAGCCGACTCTGGTCTTTCTGAGGTTTCTTTCTTCCATATCCGTCTGCCTCCTTAAGCCTTCTTCTCATTCATGACCGTCATAACACGGGCGATATCATGCTTTACTTCGGCAATCCGGTTGGTGTTTTCAAGCTGATTGATGGCCATCTGGAAGCGGAGGTTGAAGAGCTCGTCCTTGAGTTCCTTCAGCTTCGCGTTCAGAGCGTCATCGTTCATGGCTCTTATCTCTGTGATCTTCATTCGGACACCTCCTCGGTCTCGGCCGACTTAGTGACGAAGCGGCACTTGATCGGAAGCTTGTGCGACGCGAGACGCATAGCCTCTTTCGCGTCCTCTTCCGTAACGCCGTCCATCTCGAACATCACGCGGCCGGGTTTTACGACGGCCACCCAGTATTCGACGGCACCCTTACCGGAACCCATTCGGGTCTCGGCGGGCTTTTCTGTGATCGGCTTGTCGGGGAATATCGTCACCCAGACGCGGCCGCCGCGCTTGATGTATCTTGTCATTGCAATACGGGCCGCCTCGATCTGTGCGGAGGTGATCCATGCGGGCTCGAGAGCCGCAAGGCCGAACTGTCCGTAGGTCACGGTATTGCCTCTGGAAGCTTTTCCCTTGAGTCTTCCGCGCTGCACGCGGCGGAATTTGACTCTCTTAGGCATTAACATTACTTGTTCCCTCCTTCTTTCGGAGCGGCTGTTCCCGTCGCTGCTGCCGGACGGGGCGCACGGGGCGCGAGGTTTCTCCTGTCGTTGCGGCTGGAGCCGTCGCGCGGTCCGCGTCCGTCGGGCCTTCCGGGCCTGCGGTCGCCCTGACGTCTGTCGCCCTGGCGTCTGTCGCCCTGGCGTCTGTCGCCGGGTTTCCTGTCGCCTCTGCGGTCGTTCCTGCGTCTGTCGCGAGGAGCGTTGGCGTTGAGGACTTCTCCGTTGTAGATCCAGACCTTGATACCGATCTTGCCGTACGTCGTGTTGGCCTCCCAGAAGCCGTAGTCGATGTCGGCGCGAAGGGTCTGAAGCGGAATGGTGCCCTCGTGGTAATGCTCGGAACGGGCTATCTCGGCACCGCCGAGACGTCCGCCGCAGGAGATCTTGATACCGCGGGCGCCGAGGCGCATGGTATTTCTGATCGCCATCTTCATCGCGCGTCTGAAGGCTACGCGGCCTTCAAGCTGTCCGGCGATGTTCTCGGCGACGAGCTGAGCGTTGAGCTCGGGGTTTCTGACTTCGACGATATTGACCGAGACGGGGATCTGCTTGCCGTTGGCGTCCTTGCCGACGATCTCTTCGACTTCCTTCTTGATCTTGTCGATGTTCTCACCGTTGCGGCCGATGGCCACGCCCGGCTTGGCGCAGTGGATCGAAACTCTCACGCGGAACTGGTCGCGTTCGATCTCGATCTTGGGCACGCCGGCCTTCTGGAGCTCGGACTTGAGCAGCTTGCGGATATTGTAGTCGGAGACGAGCACGTCGGCGAAGAGTTCGTCCTTGACGCACCATCTGGAATCCCAGTCCTTGATAACGCCTACACGAAGGCCATGAGGATTGACTTTCTGTCCCATTATGCATTGACCTCCTTGTCAGCTTTCTTCTCGGCGACCGCGAGAGTTACGTGAGATGTTCTCTTGAGGATCCTGTCGCCCGAGCCCTTGGCGCGGGGCTGGAATCTCTTGAGCGTCGGGCCGGGGCAGGCGAAGCACTCGGAAACATAGAGAGCCGAGGCGTCCATGCTGAAGTTGTGTTCGGCATTGGCGATCGCGCTCTTGAGGAGCTTCGCGACTTCGGGAGACGCGGCCTTGGGCGTGTTCTTAAGGATGGCCATCGCCTCGTCCGTGTCTTTGCCGCGGATCAGGTCGAGGACTATCTTTACCTTGCGGGGAGAGATCCTCAGGTATTTAAGATAAGCTTTTGCTTCCATAATTTTCCCTGTTCCTCCCTATCATTTGCCGGTGTTCGAGGTCTTCGAACCCGAGTGGCCTTTGAACGTGCGGGTCGGAGCGAACTCGCCGAGTCTGTGTCCGACCATGTCCTCGGTCACATACACCGGAACATGTTTTCTTCCGTCGTGCACCGCGATGGTGTGACCGACGAATTCGGGGAATATCGTAGATGCGCGGGACCAGGTCTTGATGACCTTCTTCTCGTTTCTGTCGTTCATGGCGCTTATGCGGTCGTAGAGCTTCTGCTCGACGAACGGGCCCTTTTTAAGACTTCTGCTCATTACTGTATTCCCTCCTTATTTAGCGTTTCTGTGCTTGACGATGAACTTCTCTGTTCTCGCCTTGTGCTTTCTCGTCTTATATCCGAGAGCGGGCTTGCCCCACGGGGTCAGCGGGCCGGGATGTCCGACGGGAGATTTGCCTTCGCCGCCGCCGTGAGGGTGGTCGACGGGGTTCATGACCGAACCGCGGACGGTAGGTCTGATTCCCTTGTGTCTGGTCTTGCCGGCCTTGCCGACCTTGACTGTGTCGTGCTCGATGTTGCCGACCTGTCCGATCGTCGCGTTGCAGTTCATCGGGATCGTTCTGACTTCGCCCGAGGGAAGTCTCACGAGAGCCTTGCCGTTCTCCTTCGAGAGGAGCTGAGCGGCGGCTCCGGCGGATCTGACCAGCTGGCCGCCCTTGCCGGGGTAAAGCTCGATGCTGTGGACGTAGGTACCGACGGGGATGTTCGCGAGCGGGAGCGTGTTGCCCGCCTTGATGTCGGCGTCGGGGCCGGTGTACACCTTGTCGCCGGTCGAGAGGCCGACGGGAGCGATGATGTAGCTCTTCTTTCCCGACTCGTTCTCGAGCAGCGCGATGTATGCCGATCTGTTGGGGTCGTATTCGATCCCGGCGACTGTCGCGGGCTCGGTCCCGAGTCTGCGGAAGTCGATGATGCGGTATTTGGTCTTGTTGCCGCCGCCTCTGTGACGGACGGTGATCCTGCCGGCGGAGTTGCGGCCGGCGTGCTTCTTCTTAATGACGACCAGGCTCTTCTCCGGGGTGCTCTTGGTGATCTCCTCGAAGGAAGGGACGCTCATGTTGCGTCTTGACGGCGTCGTAGGTTTGTACTTAATAGTAGGCATTTACACTATCCTCCTGCTCGGCTGTCAGTTGAGACCGTCGAAGAACGCGATGGTCTTGCTGTCTTCGGTCAGTGTGACAAATGCTTTCTTCCAGGCAGCGGTGTAGCCCTGCTGATAGCGGACTCTTCTCTGCTTGCCCTTGACGTTGAGCGTGTTGACCGATTTGACCTTGACGTCGAACATCTTTTCGACCGCCTCGGCGATCTCGGGTTTCGTCGCCGATCTCATCACCTTGAAGACGTACTTCTTGTTCTGCATCATATCCATGCTGGACTCGGTGATGATGGGGCTGATGATGATATCCTGAATCATTTTTTCCATTATTCCTGAACCTCCCCGTCATAAACGGCGGTCAGCTTCTCGAGCGCGTCCTTCGTGATGACGAACTTGTCGGCCTTCATGACCTCGTACACGTTGAGGGTGCTGTAGAGAGTCGTGTCGGCTGTCGGGATGTTGCGGACGCTTCCGACGATGAACCTGTCGGCCTCGGGAAGTACCAGAAGCGACTTCAGGACCTTGCCCTCGCCGTCCCTGCATCCGAGAGCGTCGAACATCTTCACCATCTCGGCGGTCTTGTACTCTTCGAGCGTGCAGCTGTCGAGAACGATCATGTTCCCGCCGGCGACCTTGTCGGAGAGAGCGCTGAAGAGAGCCGTTCTCTTTGCCTTCTTGTTGAGATCGGTGCGGTAGAGTCTGGGCTTCGGGCCGAGAGCCACGCCGCCGTGTGTCCACTGAGGCGATCTCGTGGAGCCCTGACGCGCGCGCCCGGTCCCCTTCTGTCTCCAGGGCTTCTTGCCGCCGCCGCTGACCTCGGATCTGGTCTTGGTGGACTGGGTACCCTGTCTCTGGTTGAGCAGATACGCTCTGACGGCCGAGTGAAGCAGCGAAGCGTTGACTTCGGCACCGAAGATCTTTTCGGAAAGTGAGATCTCGCCGACTTCCTTTCCGGTCATATCATAAACTTTTACGTTCGGCATTCTGTCTTACCTCCTCTTCGGCTCAGGCGTTCGTTCCCTTGATCGAATCGCGGATGAACACTATGCCGCCCTTCGGTCCGGGGATCGCACCGCGTACCGCGATAAGGTTGTTCGCGGTATCGATCTTAACCACGCTGAGGTTAAGAATGGTGACCTGCTCATGGCCGTACTGTCCGGCCATCTTTTTGTTCTTGAAAACGCGCGACGGGTCGGAGTTAGCGCCCATTGAACCGACTTCGCGGTGTACGGGGCCGACGCCGTGCGTCATTCTCAGTCTGTGGTGGTTCCATCTCTTGATGACACCGGTGTAGCCGTGGCCCTTGGTCAGTCCCGTTACGTCGACCTTTTCGCCGGCGGCGAAGGTATCGACCGAAACGACGTCGCCCACGCTGTAGCCGGAGCAGTCGTCAAGGCGGAATTCCTTGAGATGTTTCTTGACGGCAAGTCCGTTCTTTTTGAAGTGTCCGGCTTCGGGTTTCGTCGTCTGCTTTTCCTTGGCGTCGATAAAGCCCAGCTGAACAGCTTCGTAGCCGTCCTTTTCGGCCGTCTTTCTCTGTGCGACAGAGCAGGGTCCGGCCTGGATCACCGTTACCGGCACCGCGTTTCCGATCTCGTCGAAGATCTGGGTCATGCCGATTTTCTTACCGATAATACCCTTTTTCATATTCTGTTTTCCTCCTGCAGGTTATTGGTTGACGTTTTGGATTTTCCGGCTCGCGCCGGATTGCGCCAACTTGACCGGCAAGCGCCCTTTCGGGCCTTGCAATGATTGACTGATTGATTAAAGCACTACCTGGATGTCGACACCGGCCGGAAGTTCGATGTTCATAAGTTCATCGGTGAGCTTCTTGGTGGGGTTCTTGACATCGATCAGGCGCTTGTGATAGCGGATCTCGAACTGCTCGCGGCTGTCCTTGTACTTGTGGACGGCGCGGAGTATGGTGACGATCTCCTTTTCGGTCGGGAGCGGTACCGGTCCCGAGACCTCGCAGCCGTTGCGCTTCGCGACTTCGATGATCTTCTTCGCGGCGGCATCGACGAGTTTGTGGTCATAGCTTCTCAGACGGATCCTGAGTTTTCCCTTGACTGCCATTGTTTGTTTCCTTTCCTTTCGCGGCGTTATGCGCGCGTGTAAATTAAATGAAGCCTACCTGCGCTCATCACGTCGCCGTGGCGCCGGTTCCTCTTTACCACCTTTCCGGGCGTACCGGACATGACCCATACAAAAGCCGAAATCCGCACCGATAACTGCCGTTTTTCTCTGCAGACGGCAGACTCAGTGCCGAATTTCGGATTCTGATGAGCCCGTTTCCGGGCTTCCGGAGCGCGGCCTGAACGGACCGCGCACGGAAAGAGGCTCCCGTGCCTTTTCGCCGGACTCGTTCCCGACGGAAAAATCGCTTTTTCCGTACGGTCTGCCCGACTTCTCCGCGGAAATTCCCCGCTGTTCGGGCGGCAACCTTCCGCATCAACGCATTTCGCACATCAAGCTCGACTATTATATCACAATTGACGGTCGATTGCAATTGTGTGTATTTTAGAACTTTTGCGGAAAAATGCATCATGTATTGTGCATTTTCCACTAAAAAATCAGTCTTCGTTAGCTTCGAGCAGCTCTTTCAGCCCCGAGACCAGCTTTTCACGCAGCCAGTCGGGCGAGATCACCCGGATCGCGCCTCCCGCAGACAGCAGCATGCCGAGAAACAGGTCCGGATTCCGGAATTCGCAAAGGCAGATCTGCCCCGACGGCTTCCCGCCGTCTCCTTCGGCCTTTTCAGAAGGTTTTGCGCGGCGTCTTCCCACGATGTACCTTCCGAGCTCGAGGGCCGACAGCTTCGACGGCACGCGTATCTCGGCGGTGTACGGGATCATCATCTGGGCGGCGTCGGCGACATCGGACTCGGACGCCGCTATCGCGGTCACTCCCTCCTCCGCGTCGGTCTCGCGCACCGCCTCGGGAAGCGAGAACTCGCTGCTGTAGCAGAATCCGCCTCTCGACGGACTGTACTCGAGCGGTGCTCCGAAATCGTTGCGCAGCCGGCTGATGTCTCGCTGCGCCTGTCTCTCGGAGATCCCGAAGCGCTCGGCGACGCGCCGCGAGTTGGGATAGCTGCCCCCTCTTATCCTGTCGTGCAGCCAGAGTATCCTTTTTTTTGATTCGGAAGGTCTCAAAGCATATCCTCCGTTCTGTACAGGCGGGTTCCGCGCGGGAGCTTGCCTCCGCGGATCCCGCACGGGATCATGTTCTTCTCAGTCCGCAAGCTCCGGCATCCGGATCATTCTTCCGGCCCCGGCCTCTGTCCGGAAGTTTCGTGTGAACTGTTTTCAGCTGCCGCGGCAGCTGCAGCGGGTCCCGATTTGGCTTCTGCCGCTGCTCTCGCTTTGGCTTCTGATGTAACTTCTGCCGCGGCCTCTTCCGCGGCTTCTGTCGCGGCTTCCGTCGCAGTTTCTGCCGAAGCTTTTTCCGCGGTCTCTGCCGCGGTCTCTGCCGCGGCTTCTGCCGTGGCTTCCGTCGCGGCTTCTGTCGCGGCTTCTGCCGTGGCTTCTGCCGTGGCTTCCGTCGTGGCTTCCGTCGCAGTTTCTGCCGAAGCTTTTTCCGCGGTCTCTGTCGCGGCTTCTGCCGTGGCTTCCGTCGCGGCTTCTGTCGCGGCTTCTGTCGCAGTTTCTGCCGAAGCTTTTTCCGCGGTCTCTGCCGCGGTCTCTGCCGTGGCTTCTGTCGCGGCTTCTGTCGCGGCTTCTGCCGCGGTCTCTGCCGCGGCTTCCGCGGCGGCGGCATTCGGGACTTCCTTATATAAACAGGCGAGCCTTACCGCGGCGTATGCCGCGCAGACCGTCTCGAAGAGCGCCTCGAAGCAGAGCTCCCCGTCTCCGGTCAGCCCCATGAAATATCCGACTCCTACCGATATCCCCGCGACTCCGCACAGCACGACGGTGCACAGCCCGGCCGCGATGTACTGCCTCGGTTTTACTCTGTCACCGCTGCATGAGATCTCGAACCTGTCCTCGAACAGCAGGAAGAGCATAGCCGCGATCAGCGCGAGCTCGGAGATCATCCGGTTTGCCCCGTTCATGACCGACGTCATGTCGAAATAGAGCAGCGTCATTCCGCAGAGCGCGCGTACGGGGGGAGCGAGTCCGAACAGGATCCTTGCGTTTCGCATTCCGCTCCCGCCGGCTTTTTCCCTTTTTCTTCCGTCGGCGCGAAGGAAGAACGACACCGCCGAGGCCAGCGACGACAGCATGATCAGCAGCGTGATCACGCCGGTGATGCGGAGGATCCTCGTGTTCGACGATCCGGCCCCGCCCGTGAACAGATAGGCGAAGTCGGCGCGGTATGCGGCGTCGGTAAAACGGATCGCGCGGTAGCCGAAGTCGGCTATCATCACGAAGGCGGCGAACACCGAGACGAAATACGGCGCACCGCCGTCGCTCAGCGCCCCCTTCGGCGAGTTCTTCGGGAAGAGGAAGAGCGACGACAGACATATCAGCACTGCTGTGACCGTCAGCGCGTTCGCGACGGCTGGAAGCGCCCCCTCTCTGAAATACCCCGGCTCGGGATCGTACGCGAACGCCAGCGCGAGTATTCGCAGCAGCGCCGCGATGACCGTCAGCGCGACGGCGGCCCCGAGGAACACCCTGAGCCTCGAAGTGGCGACAGCCTTCGCGTTCTCCGCTCCGGTCATTTCCGTCCCGGGCGCATTACCGTTCCCCGCGGGCTTACGGTCCGAGGCGGCATCCTCGGATATCTTTTCCGCTTTATCTTCGTTTTCCGGAGGGACGGTCCCTCCGGCGCTTCCGTTCATTATGTCCATGTCCATGTCTTCCAATTCGGATGCCTCCCCGCTCCGCATGTATTCCGGAGCCGTCAGCGCCGGACGGACATCCGGTGCAGGCAGTCTTATCACGCCCGGAGGTCCTCCGGACGTGAACAGGCCGCGGTACCGGGTTTACCCGTCACTTTTCACTGTCCTGTAACTTAATTATTTTATCTCAATAATGTTAACAGAGTGTTAACAATTGGTATTTTCGGGAAAAACGCGAAAAACAGCGCGAAAAAGTATTGACAAACGGAATAAAGCGGTGTATAATATTGCGCGTTATCCAAAGACAGCAGGTTCCCGTAAAAGCTGATGCCACCCTGCCGAGGAGACTTCATAAATACAAAGACCTTGTTTTATGTACGTCCTTTTCCCCGGCCGGTATCCGCCGAAGCGGGAAAAGGATGATTTTTTATGCGAAAAAATTCAAAGGAGGAACTATAATGCCCAGCAATTCCATTCTTGAGCAGAAGCAGAAGGTCGTAGCTGATCTTGCCGAAAGTATAAAGAATTCGGTATCGGGCGTTGTTGTCAACTACCAGGGCATCACCGTCGAAGACGATACCAAGATGCGCAAGGCGCTCCGTGAAGCGGGAGTGACCTATCAGGTCATCAAGAACTCCCTCACCGGCAGAGCCTGCGAGGAATGCGGATATCCCGAGATCAAGTCCTGCCTGTCCGGCATGACTGCCATCGCGGTCAGCAGGGACGACGCCGTCGCACCGGCCAAGATCCTCAAGGAATACGTCGACAAGATCGAAAACTTCAAGTTTCTCGCAGGTTACGTCGACGGAGGATTCATCGATGCTGCCGGAGTTGAAAAGCTCGCCGGTATCCCCGACAAGAACACTCTCATCACTCAGCTGCTCGTATGCATACGTTCACCTCTCGTGAACCTCGTTTATGTACTCGACCAGGCCGCCAAGGCCGGTGCCGAGCCCGCGGCAGAAGCCGCTCCCGCCGCCGAATGACCTTCGGGCGAGCATCAGATCAATAATAATTCTGGAGGATTTTAGAAATGGCAAACGAAAAAGTAACAGCTATTCTTGAGGAAATAAAGGGCCTCACCATTCTTGAGCTCGCAGAGCTCGTGTCCGCCGCCGAGGAAGCCTTCGGCGTATCCGCGGCCAACATCACCGCCGGCGCCGCCGCCGCTCCCGCCGCTGCCGCCGCAGCCGTCGAGGAGAAGACCGAATTCGACGTAGTGCTTGCCAGCTTCGGCTCGAACAAGCTGCCCGTCATCAAGGTCGTCCGCGAGATCACCGGTCTCGGACTCAAGGAAGCCAAGGAGCTCGTCGAGAGCGCTCCCAAGGCCATCAAGGAAGGCGTTGCCAAGGACGAGGCCGAGGCCATCAAGGCTCAGCTCACCGAAGCCGGCGCAACTGTCGAGATCAAGTAATCACCTCCTTTTCCGGAAAAAGCTGTCTTTACGGAAACTGCCCTCACGGGCGGAAAAAGACTGCCGTCCGCGGTACATCCGCGGGCGGCGGTCTTTTTTATCCTGTCATACTTCCCCGGCGGTTTTTCTCCCGGGGGGAGCAGCCTGAAGGCTGTCTTCAGACCCGCCTCCCGCCTGTCTCCGTCTTCAACGTTTCCGGAGATGACGTCGACGGTCATACCGAAGACCGCGGGATCCGAACCCCTGCCGGGCAGGCAGCAAAGCTTATTTTCTGAAGATTCCTCTTTTTATGAGCTTTCCGATACCCGCGGCGATCACGGCGGCCGCAGCGGCGGATCCGACCGCAGCGGCGGTGCCTTCGGCGGCGGTGAGCCTCGCCTTTCTTGAGTGCTCCTCCGCCTTTCTGTCCTTCCTGTCCGCCTTTTCGGCGCGTTTTTTCTCATGACGTCCCGGCAGGACGGCGCGGACCGCCCCGCTCTGTTCTTCGTCGACATATCCCGGCCGCGGCGCGACATATCCGGTCTCGGTCATGATTCCCGTCATGTTCGGGATATATACGTATCTTCTCGCCTCGTCTGTGTGGTCCAGTCTGTCGTTCCGGAGGAAGCAGTTCCAGTTCGCGCGGCATACTGCCTCGGTGCCCTGGCGCAGCACCAGACGTCTGCCGTCGGCGCCTTCGTTGAGCAGCCTTGCGGTCGCGACGACTATATCCTTTCCCTCCTCGAGCGACGTCCCGTATCTCGCGTTGAAGTCGCTCACGGTCAGATCAGAGCCGTGTCTGTCCCAGATCACGAGCGACGACCTCGGTGCGATCTTTATGCCGTCGAGCTTCATGGTGTGGGCGTCGTCGGCAGTCTTCCCGGAGGAGACGACCTCGCCGATATCCCATCCCGAGAGGTCGGCCTCGACGTTCGAGGAGTTATACAGCGTTATATACGGGAAGGGATTCTTCACCTTTTTAGCGCCTTCGCAGACGGGCTCGAAGGGAGACGTCGACGGAAGCACCTCGGCTATGCGAAGCGAAGACAGCACGGCAAATCCCGTCGACCGGCACTTCTTTCCACCTCTTTCGCCCCGGGCGAAAACGGTCACGCGCCGCAGTCCGGGGAGTTCGGGCATGAGAACCGACGCCTTTATCCTGCCTCCCGCCGGCAGCCTTCCGGCATGCACGGTCGCGAACGGCTCGATGTCCCCCCGGCGGAATCCGTTCCGCCCCGAAAGGCAGAACGATATCCGGAGGTCTTTCACCGCGGTGTCGCCGGAGTTCGAGACATACACTGAGACCGCCTGAGTGTCACGCGGGTTGTATGACGCGCCCAGCTCGAACCCCTCTATAGCGAGCCTCTCCCTGTTTTCGATCCATACCGGGGCCGTGACGCAGTACCGGGCGGGTCCCGTGATCCTCACGTAGTAGTAGTCGAATTCGGGCTCAAGGACAGGCGTCCAGTGCAGCTCGCGCACGCCCGACGCGTCCCTCACGGCGACGGTTATCCCGTCCTCCGCCACGATCTCGACACGTCCGATCCCGTCGGCCTGCTCAGTCGTCACGGAGATGTCGAAGCGCAGCTCCGACGGCGACTCCAGCGTCGAGCCGAGCCATTCCCCGTTGACCCTGTAGAAGATCTTCATCGTCCTGTCAGACGTGGTATATGTCCTGCCGGCCCTGAAGGCGTCGAGTACGTTCTCCCGTGTCAGAGCGGGTGCCAGGACGCAGCCGTCGTAGCCGGTGGCAGTCGTCCAGTCGGGCAGATGGTTGTCCTCGTTCGAGACGGGCGCCGCGTGCCAGCCCTTCGCCAGCATGTACATGTATTCGGGATCGTATCCCGCGGATCTGATCTCGGCAAGTCTCATACTCCGCAGAGCACCGGGGGTCATCTCGCCGTATTCGTCGAAATTGCCCCAGACATATCCCGGATGGTTGAACATGCCGACGGCCCCCGGGCGGTCTTCGAGCCAGCGGAAGAGAGCGGGCATGTCGTTTTCCTTGATATTCTGGACGAAATCGGTCGTACCGAGCACGTTAATGTGTCCCCAGTAACCGCACGAATTGTTCCAGGTCATCTCGAAGCCGTACAGCGCCGCGAATCTGCCGGGAACGTTGAACCGGTCGGCGTTCCGGATCTGCCTTGCGTATTTTTCTCCGTCGATATAGTGGGAGTGGTCGGTGACGGCGAAGAAATCGACCCCTCCGACATCCCTCGCGTATGTAAAGGCGTCGGGCGGAAAACCCGAGCCGTCCGAGTCCATCGTGTGGCTGTGGACCTCGCCGCGGTATATATTCAGCTCCTTCATGTCGGAGACTGAGAAAGCGGTGTCGCGCCCGGTGAGATTTCCGAGCGTGTCGGTCAGCACGAGGCTCAGCCTGTGACTGCCGGGCTTTAACGTCAGCTTCAGCCTGACCGAGCCGTCGGTCCATTCGGCGGCCCCCGTCATGTCTTTTCCGTCGACAAACAGGGCGCACGCCGACAGATCGGTGCCCGCCGCGTCCTCCCATTCGGCCGCGATCTGCCCCTCGCGCATTCCGTCGTACGCGTAGCCTTCGGTCGGGAGCATCGACGTGATCCGCGGACCGCCGTTGCGGTAGACAGGGACCGACACGGGGACGTCGGAACCGTATGACGCCGTCCGTATGCCGTCGGATGCCGTCAGCGAGTATGAGAATCCGCGGTCGCCGAGCAGATCGGCCTCGCGGACCGGCACGAGTGCGTGGAAGAGTCCGTCGTCGCCCTCTTCTGCCCTGAGCCTCACATCCTCTCCGGCGGAGTTTTTGTACGTAACGTACGCGGAAAAGCTCCCTCCTTCAGATTCGTCGGCGGGAACGACGGCAAACGCGAGGTCGATGTCGCCGTCTCCGGTATAGATGTGCCTCACCGGGCGCACCGGAATCACGAGCGGCGGCTGCGACGCCAGCGAAAGCGTCCGCTGGCCGTACCCGGGTGCGCCGGGCGTCGCCGGCGCGCTGTGCGCGATACAAACGCCGGCCGACGGATGCCGCGGGTCGTATGTCCAGTACGACGACTGCCGCACCGGTGTGTCCCACGAGCCGTAAACGCCGGAATAGAGAGCGGTGTAGAACTCATCCCCGGGCGTTCCTCCGCGCGGGAGGATCCCGAGGCAGGCCGGATGCATCTTTACCGCCATCTCGCCGCATCCCGGCATCATCCTGCGCTTCCCGTCTTCGCCGACGGCCGTGCAGTCGACCGGGATTATTCTTCTTGCGTCTTCGCCTATCCGGGTGAAGCGGTTGGCGAAGTCTGAGTTGAACACGCGGATGAAATCGGAGACTGTCACGCAGTCACCGGCATCGGTCCCGTAGTTCGACGGACGCAGCCACCAGATCGCGGCGTATTCGCCCGGAGCGAGCATCGTCCCGGGCTCTCCCGCGAGCGGGCGCCGGAAGTCCGGCTTTCCTCCGGGTGTGCTTTTATCGACGTAGACCGTCATCTCATATCCGTAAAGATCGACGGGAGACGTGCCGGGGTTCGCCACCTCGAAATATGCCGTGACGCCCGGTTTTTTCGGTCTTGCGTACATCTCGGTGAGGATAAGCGGGGGCGGGGACGGAAGGTCCCGCGACGCGATCACGTCGACAGCGTAAAGATCTGTGATATCGGAAAAAACGCCGTCCTCCGCGACGGCGTATTCGATCCTGCCGCCAGACGACGCGAGGATATCCGCCGGGATGTCGGCACCGTATATCTCGTAGGAGATGTCGCCCCGCTCGAGGCCGTCACACGGCAGCATGTCGATCCTCATGTCGCGGTCTTTGATATAGAGCGAGAGCCGGTCAGGCACCTGTCCGTTCTCCTCCCCCTCCCCCTCCCTCACCGCGGCGGTGATCCGCAGCGGAAAGGCGTCGCTCGCGTATTCGGCCGGACTGTGTATTATCTTCGGGAGCACCGAAAAGTCCGATCCCGGTCTTTTCCTTACAAACTTCATGTGGCTGCCTGCTTTCAGTTGATATCGGGCGCTCCGGGCCGCCGCCCGGGCGTAAAGAGACTGCCGCGCGCGGGGAGATGCTCCCCGCGGCGGCGGTATCGCGTCACATCTGACCGACCGTTGAGTTAGCCGACCAGTTGTTGAAGCTGATGTACGGAGTTCTGTCGGAGTTCCCGGATCTGCCGTCTACATAGAGCCTCGGTTCCTCGAGCTCGGGAATGCGCTCAGCTCCGGGCTTCATTTCGATCCAGGCTGAGATGCGTTCGCCGGCAGACAGCAGTCTCGCTCTGAGACCGCCCAGCCTTATCTCCTCGTTGGAGAAACCGAAGGGCTTGTTCTCCCTGAACCACTGATCCCTGAAGGCTGCGGTGAAGGCGTCGAGCTTCGCGACGGCCGACGGTATGTCGCCGAGCGCTATTCCGCGCATGGCCTCCCTGTCGTTTTCGCGGTAGGCCGCGGTGATGCGGACTCCGAGGTCGGACTTGACCGACAGCAGGTCGCAGAGCAGCCCCAGCGTGCGGTAGATGTATCCCCATCCCGGGTCGTTCTCATGCGCGAGGAGCTTCGACGCGAAGACGCGGTACTGTTCCGCAGTGTCTGCCTCGAGATGAAGGTCGAAGAGGCCCTCGAGCGGATCGTTGTAAAGCAGATACTTGCAGGGATTGACGGGATGCGACATCTTGCCCGGCTCGGTCCCGCGCAGGTCGTTCGGCAGATCGAAGAGCAGCAGATCGTCCCATTCTGCGCGGAAGCACTCGCGCGAGCGCCTGCGAAGCAGATCTTCGTCCGGGTCGGCCGCCGTATAGAGCCGCTCAGCGTAATAGAGGAGCACGGGGAGCGTCGAGAACTGCGAGGCCTCGCCGCCGTTGTCGCCCCAGCCGGTCACGATTATGTTGTTTATCTCGTGCTGAGCGCACGAGTCGAGCTGGAGTCTCGTCGAAAGCAGCGAGAATTTGTTGTGCGGAGCTATGCATGACCACTTCCAGGCGCCTCCGGCGAAGACGGTGGGGTTGCCGAACTTCTGATGGCATTCGATCATGTGGTCGACTCTCTGTCTGTCGAGCGAGTAGTAGTCCCAGTAGACAAGAGAGACGTTCTTCGGCACCTTGGCCATGATCTCGGGCGAGATCTCGCCCTCTCTGACGTAATATCCGCCTCCGAAGGCCATGCGGAAGAACATATCCGACCACATCATCGGCTCGTATCCGGCGTCGGCGCAGATCTGCGCCACTCTGTTCAGATGCTCGAGCATTATATCGGAAGCCTTGCGGTAGCCGTGCTGTTTCAGATAACTCCCGAGACCGAGCATGTGGGCCTCGTCCATTCCGATATTGATCTTTCTCGACCTGAATGCTCTGGAATACACTCCGAGGCAGGCCCTGATGAAATCGTATGTGCGCTCGTCACCGGCGAGCAGGATGTCGCCGGTATCGGAGAAGCTGCGCAGGCCGGGCCATCTGATGGCGGTGGCGAGGTGCGCAAGGGTCTGGATGCATGGGATCATCTCGATGCCGAACGAGGCCGCGTAGGCGTCGGTCTCCTTGAGCTCGGCGAGCGAGAAGCGCCCGCGCATGTGTCCGAAGTATGGATAGCCGGGGACTTCGTAGGTGTCTTCTGTATAGAGCATCAGAGAGTCGTAGCCGAGGACGGCGAGCGTGCGGATGAGTTTCCTCAGCCCGCAGCCGTTCATGACCGCGTTTCTCGATTCGTCGGCCATATAGCAGAGCATGCCGACGTCTCCGGTCTCCTCGTAGCTCTTTTTTCCGTCCGTTTCGGAGAGCAGTCCGATCGCGCGGAAGAATTCGCACTTTTTGCGGTAGGTTATGCGGTAGCCGTTCTTGCCGCTTGTGATCCGGAAGCGCTTGCCGGCCGATGCCGACACCGGCGTTCCGTTCTCACCGACGGCGATACCGAGATCCCGGCAGATCTCCTCAGCGGGCGCCCTCAGTCTTGTACCGAGGGATGAAAGATCGAGTTTCAGTTCTGACATTTTCTGCTCCAGCCTTTCTTTTACGTCAGGCACCTTCGGCCGACGACAGTTTTCTGAAGAGATCGGCGTATATCGGGTCTCTCCTGATTTTTCTCACATATACGTACGGTTTTCTCGCGGAGTCGAACGCCCAGCGGCAGTCGGACGTGAGTATCGGCCGCGGGATCGTCACCGTCTCCTCGGCGGCGGGGACCGTCAGCGCCGCGACTGCCGTGACGTCCCAGATCACCTTCGACCAGCCGTACGGCTCTTTCGTGTAGCCGGCGGTGATGCCGCACAGATAGTCGCACAGCGGATTCTTTCCGGCGAGATAGTATTCGAGCTCGGGCACCGTGGTTATGAACTGAGAGCACACGCCGTCGCAGGGGATGACGTAGAGCGGTATCCCGCTGTCGAAGAGCAGCTGTGCCCCGGGTATGTCCTGCCTTAAATTGAACTCCTTCGTGTCGGGACGCCACAGGGCGTGTCCGCCGAGCCAGATGACGACGGCCTTCCCGGCTATCTCCGGGCATTTCGCTATCGCTGAAGCCACGTTGGTAATGGCCCCCAGCGCGACTATGAACACGGGGCCGTCACCGCCATCCGACGAGAGGACGGTATTTATTATGTTGTCGCACGCGGGAGATTCGACGGGCTGCCTGTCGGGTCCCATGAACCTCTCCGAGCCGCGGTATACCGGGACCGTCTTCGCCATCTTCGCGTCGGTGAGCTCCATGATCCTGTGTATCTCACGGTAGCTCTTCTCCATTCCGTCGGCGGGGGACGTCGAACGGTTGTTGAGGAAGGGCGCGGCGTTCACCGAGAGCAGTTCGATCCTGTCGGGGGACAGCATGGCGTATGCAAGGGCGAACTGGTCGTCGACCTCGTTGAAGGTGTCGGTGTCGAGAATGACCTTTTTTCTCCTGCCGTCCCGAAGGAGGGCGGGGATGTCGAAAGAAGATGCTGTCATTGAGTTTTCTCTCCGTATCGGTTTTTTCGTTTATATCCCAGAAAAAGCCCTTCACCTGTCGACGAAGGGCTTTTCCCGTTGGATGTTATTTTCAGCGCCTGCCCGTCCCGCTGAAGTCGTCGCGGGTCTTGCGGCTCTTGATGAGGTCCATTATAGCCTCGAAATCGGATGTTCCGCTGTCGGCAGAAGGAGTGGCCGCAGCGCGCCGGGCGGTATTCGTCTGGGCGGTCTGCGCCGGGGTCTGGGCCGGCTGGGGAGCCGTCCTCTCGGTCTGCTGGGGAGCTGCAGCCTGCTGCTGTCCGGCGGCTGCCTGAGCAGCGGCCTGCTGAGCCGCCTGCTGGGCGGCTGCGTTCTTCTGGATCTGAGCGGCGGCCTGGGATGCCGAAGCCGCGGCGCCCTGCAGAGGCGTCTGAGCCTGCTTCGGAACCTGCTCCGCGCGCTCGCCTCCGTGCTCGAATCCCGTCGCGATGATGGTGATCTTCATCTCGTCGTCGAGATTGTCGTCGAACACGACGCCCCATATCACGTTGGCGTCGGGATCCGCCTCGGCGGTGATCATCGAGGACGCGAGATCCGCGTCTTCGAGTCCGACGTCGGGCGAGATGGTGATGTTCACAAGGATGCCCGTGGCTCCCTTGATCGACGTCTCGAGCAGCGGGCTCGATATGGCGGCGCGCGCCGCGATCTCGGCCTTGTCCTTGCCCTGGGCCGAACCGACGCCCATGTGGGCGTATCCGGCGTTCTGCATGACCGACGTGACGTCGGCGAAGTCGAGGTTGATGAAGCCGTCGCCGTTGATGAGTTCGGAGATGCTCTGGACGCCTCTGCGGAGGACGTCGTCGGCGATCTCGAAGGCGTTGTAAAGCGTTATCCTGGTGTCGGACACCTGTTTGAGTCTCTCATTGGGGATGATAACGAGCGAATCGACGTACTCGCTGAGATCCTCGATGCCCTTCTCGGCCTGGAGCATCCTCCGGCGGCCTTCGAAGATGAAGGGCTTCGTGACTATCGCGACGGTCAGGATCCCCATCTCTCTCGCGAGCCTCGCCACGACGGGCGCGGCTCCCGTGCCGGTCCCGCCGCCCATTCCGGCGGCTATGAATATCATATCCGCCCCGGCGATGGCTGCCTTTATATCGTCGGTGCTCTCCTCGGCGGCGCGCTGGCCGATGTCGGCGTTGGCGCCGGCTCCGTGACCCCTTGTGATCTTCTCGCCGATCGTGATCTGGTTTTGAGCTTCGCAGGACCTGAGCGCCTGCTTGTCGGTGTTGACGGCTATGAACTCGACACCGCGGATGTTCGAATTGATCATCCGGTTGACCGCGTTGTTTCCGCCTCCTCCGACGCCTACTACTTTTATGCTGACTCCGCTGTCGAAGAGTTCTTCGTTGACATTTGCCATTTTGATACCTCTACCTCTTAACTCTCTTCAGGTCCCGAAGGCGACGCTTTGCCCCTCCGAGCGGACCGTCTTATATATGATATAATATTTTATACTGTTTTTCAATAGGTTTCGCGTAAATTTTCCCGTTTTTGCGAAAAAAATTCGATCAGGAGACCGATTCGAGCCTCAAGTCCGGGTCGAACGACTCGAGTTCCCGCACTCCCGCCATCGCGGGATCGCTGACGTCGACCGTGTATCCGGCGGCGTTCCCGTCGTCGGCCTCGGAGATCACGCGCAGAGCGGTGTCGAGCTTGAGCCGTGCGTCGGAAGGCGTTCCGAAGATGATACGGTATCTGCCGTCGAGCGTTATGACCGCCCCGTATTTTTCCTCGAGGAAGATCCTCGACACCCTGGGAAGCACTCCCGACTCAGAGAGGACTCCGAGAAAACCGGAGATGTACGAGCTGTCCGCACCTCCCGCGAGTTCGAGCTTCGAGCCGGCAGTCGCGGACGACGTGCGCGGGATCGAGACGTATACGAGCCCCGCCGACGCGAACGTCTCCGGGCTGTCGCTCCGCTCTATGACGCGCAGCGACGGGCTGAGCGAGTAGTAGCTCCCGGCGATCTCGGTATATACCTCGGGGACCGATTCCCTCACCGTGAACACAAGCGTCCCTGGAAGGTCGAGCGAGATCGAACAGTCCTCGAGCAGCGGCAGACTCTCCTTCGGGTCGCCCGCCTTTATCCTGCCGAGGATCAGGTTGTCGCCGTAGCTCAGTCCCGACGCGGCAAGCAGTTCGTCCCCGGTATATGTGCTGCCGCCCTCTACTCTCACGGCGTCGAGCGTCATTCGGCTGAGGACGGTGCCGGTGATGAACAGGATAAGCCCCAGCGCGACGGTCAGGATGAATCCGAAGAGCAGCTTCCCCGCCTTCTCGCGGAGGGCTCCGCCGTCGTTCTCACCCGCCCCTGCCTTCTTCTGTGCCGAAAAGTTTTTCGGACTTACGGTCTGCGAGTCCGACATATATCTTCCGAGCCATCTGTTCCTGGCTTTTTTCGTCATGGTGTACCGGCGAACGCTGCCGTCCCCGCGCGATGAGGTATCGGCCAGCGCCGCGAGGTTCCCGTAAGGGCCGCTGCCCTGTGCGCCGTTCCGGGGACCGTATATTCTGTTTCTGTCTGCGTTCATATGCAATATCCCGGAGTCCGCGCGGGCGGACGTTCTTTCTTTCCTGTTGTTTTCCGGCTGGTCGTCGGGCCCTGCCGGACGGCTCACCGGATCTCTTTCGCGACGAGCCTCACGATCTCGTCAAAGATCATGCCGTTCGCGTCCGAAGGCGAGAGCGACGCGATGTTCCTCCCCATCTGCTCGGCAAAGCCGGGGACCGAGAAGATCTTGTCCACCTGATCCGGTATCAGCCCTTCGGAGAGATCCTTTTCCTCGGTCAGGATCGCGCCTCCGCTCTTTTCGAGCACCCTCGCGTTCTTGTACTGCTGATTGTCGGTGACGTTGGGCGAGGGGATGAGAAGGGCCCCTCTGCCCGCTCTCGACAGCTCGGAGCAGGTTATCGCTCCCGAGCGGCTGATCACAAGGTCCGCCGCCGCCAGCTGCAGAGGCATGTCGTAGATGTATTTTACGAGTTCGATGTTCGTGTACCTGTCGAACCCTCCCGAGTAGTACCTGTCGCAGCACTCCTCGAAGTGAGCGGCTCCCGTCGCGTGTATGTAGTGGACGTCGGGATGGCAGGAGACGTATTTCTCCATCAGCTCGAAAGCCACGCTGTTGAGCGTGTCCGCCCCCAGACTTCCGCCGAACGAGAGGAGGTAGCGGCTGTATCTGCCTTCGGTGCCGAGCTTCACTCTGGCCTCTTCCCTGCCGATCCTCCCGATCTCGCCGGACAGCGGGCATCCGACGTGCATTATCTTCTCACGCGCCGCGCTGCCGAGCGCCTCGGCGGTGACGGCGAAGTTGATGAAGATGCGGTCAACGTACGGTACGAGCTTCCTCACGGTGAGTCCCGGGACGGCGTTTGCCTCGTGGACGGCGGTCGGTACGCCGAGCTTCGACGCCGCCACGATCACCGGCCAGCAGACGTATCCGCCGGTCCCTATGACTATGTCGGGTCTGAATTCTTTTATTATCTTCCGCGCCTTTATCGGCGATACGAGCGCCAGCCAGGCGGCACGGATGTTCTTCAGCGACAGTTTGCGCTCGAATCCGCGTACGTTCACATGGTAGAGTTTGTACCCGGCTCTGGGGACGAGCGTGTTCTCAAGCCCTCTCGGAGTGCCCGCAAAAGCGATCTCGGCGCCGGGAATGTTGCGTTTTATCGTCTCGGCGATAGCCAGAGCGGGATTCACGTGCCCGCCGGTACCGCCTCCGGTCATCAGTATCCTCATTGCTTTTCCTTTGCAGCTTTCGTTTTTCCATGAGGGCCGCATGTCATGCGGCGCACGGCCGTCCGTCCCGGACGGCGGTCGTTTTTACGGTTCGCAGTATCTCGAGAGCCCGAGCAGCAGGCCGGCGTCGACCATCTGCATGAGCGTCGCGCTTCCGCCGCTGCTGAAGAAGGGCAGCGACACGCCGGTGTTCGGGGCGATCCCGGTCACGACGAGGATGTTGAGCGCCACGTGGAGCCCCAGCTTGCACGTCAGTCCGAGGATCATGAGGGAGACGTATCTGTCCCTGCAGCGAAGGCCGAGCAGAAGGCCCCGCAGGATGAGCGCCAGAAAGAGCAGCATTATCGCGACCGCCCCGAAGAACCCGAGCTCTTCGCATACGACGGTGAATATGAAGTCGTTCGTGACTTCCGAGACGTATCCGTATTTGAGTTTGGACTCCCCGAACCCGCGGCCGAAGAGCCCGCCGCTGCCGATCGCGTATATGCCCTGCGTAGTCTGCCAGTCGGATCCGGCGGTATCGGCGCCGCGGTGCAGCCAGCTTTCGATCCTCTTCCGGGTGTAGTCGACCGAAACGGCGACGAAGTAGCCTCCGGCTCCGATCGGTAAAAGACTCAGAAACCAGTAGAGCGGCGTGCCGGAGAAGAATATCATCACCATGCCGATGGCCATCATTATGACGGTCCCCGAAAGATGCTTTTCGAGCATCACGAGCAGGCAGAAGACGCCGGTCACGGCGAGCGGTATAACGAATCCGAAGAGGGCTCTTTTCCAGAACCCGCTCTTTCCCGGGTCGCGCTCGTCCGAAGTAACGCTGAAATAAAGCGCCAGTGTCATGATGAGCACGGTCTTCGCCATCTCCGAAGGCTGGAACTGAAGCGGCCCCAGTACCATCCAGCGGCGCGCGACGCCGTCGGCCACGCCGATCGCGAGCACCGCGACGAGCAGAAGAAGGCTCACCGGGAGGACGAAATAGGTTACCCTGCGGCTGAGCGCGGGGGTAACGAAAAGGATGCAGCCCGCGAAGGCCGCGCCTCCGATCAGCAGATGTATGATGTGTGACCTTACAGTTCCCGACAGTTCCTCGCCCGCCGTCTCCGCGTAGGCGCTGCTCGCGCTGAAGAGCATTATCGTGCCGACGAGTATCAGTATCAGGCAGAGGACAAAATAGACCGCGTCGGGCCGGCTCCGGACCAGCACGGGACGGCTCTTCCCGGTATTTGTCAGAGCCCCATCCATGCCGCCGCGCACCCGAGCAGGGTCACCGCTCCGAAGACAGTGACTATTTTGACCTCGCTCCAGCCGCATTTTTCAAAATGATGGTGGATGGGGGCCATCTTGAACAGCCGTTTTCCGCGGGTGATCTTGAACCATCCGACCTGAAGGATGTCGGACAACACCTCGGCGAGGTATATCACGCCGGCGGGGAGCAGGATCAGCGGCTCTCCGACCGCGAACGCGAGGCCGGTCACAGCTCCTCCGAGGAAGAGAGATCCGGTGTCGCCCATAAAGATCCTTGCGGGATAAAAGTTATATACAAGAAACCCGGCGCAGCCGCCGGCGACGCATCCGGCAAAGACAGCGACACCGGCGTCGCAGGACCTGACGGCCGCCGCGGCGAAGAAGATGCCGACGATCCCCGTCACGGTGCCGGCGAGTCCGTCGATGCCGTCGGTAAGATTGACGGCGTTGACGAATCCGACGCCTATGAACACGTAAACGACATAACTGAAGAACCCGAGGTCGAGCACGGTATCGGTGTAGGGCAGCGGTATGCCGGTGCCGACGGTGCCGGTCAGGGCCAGGGCCGCGACGTAAAGGGCGGCGACGACGACCTGGAGCAGGAATTTCTGCCATGCCTTAAAGCCCTGGTTCTGTTTCTTTATGAGCTTTGTGTAGTCGTCGAAAAAGCCTATCAGCGCGTTGAACAGCGCGAAGGCCATGCCGAGCAGTACCGGCATGAAGCTGTCCGCCGCGCCGTTCGCGGCGAACACGGCAAAGGCGGCGGCCATAACGGCGAGCGACGCCGCGATGAATGAGAGGCCCCCCATTATGGGTGTGCCCTCCTTGCCTTTGTGCCAGCGGGGACCTATGTCGTATATCTTCTGCCCCACCTTGTGGCTTCGGAGGACAGGGATAAGAAATCGCAGTATGACCGCCGTCGCGGCAAAAACTATCAGGGCGGAGCCCGCGGCGGCGAGCAGCGTCATTCCCCGGCCGGCGCCGGAGACAGAAGTCGAAGACGAAGATGTCAGCATTGAGGCTCCCCCTTTGAGAGCAGTTCGGTCAGAGCGGCGGCGGCCCGTTCGGCGCCGACGGCCCGGCTGGCCTTTATCAGCAGCGTATCGCCGGGACGGATGATCCCGGCCAGCGCGGCCGCGGCAGCCGCGGCGTCGTTCCTGTCGGGAAATTCTATTATGTCGCACACGCCCTCCGCTGCGGCGGATCTTGCGCCGTCCGCGATATCGGACGCGAGGCTGCCGAGAGTCACGATGACGTCGGTCCCGTGTGACGCGAAAAAGGCTCCGACGTCGCGGTGCATGGCGCGGGAACCGGTCCCCAGCTCGTACATGTCGCCGAGGAGGGCGATCTTCCTTCCCGTTCTCTTCCCCGCCCGCCCTGCTCCGGCGCCGTCGCCGCAGAGCAGCAGGCAGGCCGCCTTCATCGATTCGGGCGAGGCGTTGTAACAGTCGTTTATGACAGTCACACCGCCGGTCACGGTGATCTGCTGGCGCATCCCCACCGGGCGGTATGAGGCGAGTCCGCGGCGGATCGTATCGCCGTCAAGGCCGAAATGCGACCCCATGGCACAAGCGATCAGAGCGTTGCCGACGTTGTGACGCCCCGGGACCGGGAGGTGAAGGCCGCTTATCACGCTGCCGTCGGGCAGCATCATGTCGAACGACAGCCCGGCCTCGCCGAGCCCGCCGTCTGCGTTTCCAGTATTTTTTACGTTAAAAGCGGTATAATCTGCGGTTTTTACGTCTTTTTCCGACTCGCGCACGGCAAATCCGCGCGCACGCGGGTCCGCCGCGAGAGTATCGGAGAAAAGCGGCTCGTCCGCCGGAAGCAGGAGAAAACCTCCGGATGAAAGTCCGTCTTTGACCGACAGTTTTTCTGCCGCAAGTTTCTCGCGGCTGCCTATATGTTCGAGATGCGAGCTTCCGAGCACGGTCACCGCCGCGGCCTCCGGCCCGCATATTTTCGACATCGACGAGATCTCGCCCGGCTCCTCGAGCCCCATCTCGAAGATCCCGAGCCCGGCTCCCTCCGGAGCCGCGAGCAGCGAAAGAGGCATGCCGATCGGGGTGTTGAGGTTGCCTTCGCTCGCGTATACGCCGGAGATCCCCTCCGACAGGACCGCGCGACACATCTCCTTGGTGGACGTCTTGCCTACCGAACCTGTCACCGCGACGCGCCGCGGGCAGTTGCCGCGGGAATACGCGGCAGAAAGCCGTCCCAGGGCGGAGACGGTGCTGTCGGCAAGGATCAGCGCCATGCCGCTCTTCTCGGGTATCATGGTCTCGCTTCCGGCCTCGGGGAGCCTGTCTATCAGCGCGGCGGAAGCCCCCGCCGATGCGGCGGCCGCAAGATACCTGTGTCCGTCGGTGCGGGCTCCGCGGACGGCAATAAAAAGACTGCCCTCCCTCGCGTCCCTCGAGTCGACGCAGACAGAAGAGACCGGAGAGCCGGTCTTTCCTTCCCGTATCATTTTTCCGCCGCACATCCGGGCGATCTGCTCCGGAGTGAGGCTGTTTCTTCCGAGTTTGATGAGCATCTGGGTCAAAAAGTGCGGCCGGGTCCTTATTGCCGCTGCGGTCTCGAATGCACAGAGGGGGTCCGGGACCCGGCCGGGGGAAAGATCCGCTCCGGCTTATGCCGGCTCGGACCGTGGTTGACTTGAATACTGCCGCGACCTCAGTCGTCGGCCACCGCCATATACCTGAACGTCACTTCGACGACGTCTCCGGCGGTCGCGAGCGTTCCGGCGGCGGGCGACTGGCTGAAAACGACGGCGCCGCTGCCGGTCTCGTAGTTCGTCGTGCCGTTTATCCTGATGTTCAGTCCGGCACTGATCAGCTGCTGCCTTGCTGCGGCGGCAGAGATCCCTGCGAGGTTGGGTATCACGATATTGTTCTCGGGAGCGTTGTCGCCCACGTAGAGCACGACGGTCCCGCTGTCCTTCTGGAGTTTCGTGCCGGCTGCCGGCACCTGGGCAGTGACCATGGTCCCGACGCCCACCGTCCGGCTCTTCACGCCGAGCTTCTCTATCGCCTCGACGGCGTCGTATGATACGCGTCCCGTATAGTTTCCGACTTCCACCGTAAGCTTCGCGCTCTCGGCGGCGGTGTAGACGGGTTCGACGCCGAGCGCCGGCAGTATCTCGGAAAGCGCCGCCGAAACGTAGGGCGCCGCGACGGTGCTCCCGTATATGACGCCCTTGGTGGGGGCGTCGACGATTATTATCATGGCGATCTCGGGGTCGTCGGCCGGAGCAAAGGCCATGCATGAGCAGATCTTCATCTCCTCGTCGGCCTCACCGACTTTCTCCGACGTTCCCGTCTTGGCGGCGACTCTGTATCCGGCGACATACGCGTTCCTCGAACCTCCGTTGCCGGCGACGCCGTCGGCCAGTATGCCGGCGACCGTCCTGCTGACGCTGCCGCTTATGACCTGTCTCACCGTCTCGGGGGTGTGCGAGGAAACGACATTGCCGTCGGAATCGGTGATATAGTCGACTATGTAAGGCTTGATGAGGTAGCCGCCGTTTGCTATCGAAACGAGCGACGTGAGATGCCTTATCGGGCTGACCTTGAAGTTCTGCCCGAAGGCGCACATCGCGAGGTTTATCTTTGTGAATTCGTCACGCGACCAGAACAGCGTCCCGCCCTCTCCGGGGAGGTCGATCCCGCTCTTCCGGAAGTATCCGAAGTTCTCAAAGTAATCGTAGAAGGTGCTCCCGCCTATCTTGACTCCGAGCTGGATGAACCAGGGGTTGCACGACTGCTGCAGGCCTTCGGCAAATGTGAGGTTGCCGTGGCCGTATATGTTGGAGCAGTGAACGCGCCGGTCCTCGACGACTATCGAGCCGGTGCATGTGAACCTGTCGGAGAGCCGCACCGACGAGCTGTCGAGCGCGATGGCGGAGGTTATGACCTTGAATGTCGAACCGGGGATATAGGTGTAGCTGACGGCCATGTTCGACCACATCTTCTCGAGCAGTTCTGCCCTGAGCGAGCCGTACTGCGGGAGCTTCTCGTCGAGGCCTGAGTCCGCGAGCTTCGCCGCGTATTCGCTGTCGAGGGTCCAGGCGTCGTTGCAGTCGAAATCGGGATAGGTGGCCATCGCGAGGACCGCGCCCGTCCTGACGTTCATGACGATCCCGCAGGCGCCCTCGAGAGAGCCGGTCTCGTAGTATGTCTTCCTCAGCTGCTCCTCGAGGATCGACTGGACCTTGATGTCGATCGTCGTGTGAAGACTGCAGCCGTCCTCTGCCGGGATGAAGCTGCCGTAGTCGTAGCCTATCTCCTTGCCGAGACTGTCGAGCTCGGTGACGTACCTGCCGTCGCTGCCGGACAGCTCTTCGTTGTAGTAGAGTTCGAGTCCGTACAGGCCGTTGCCCTCGGTCCCGGTAAATCCGAGCAGATGGGAGGCGAGCCCCCCGTAAACGTAATTCCGCTCGGCGACGGTCCCCAGGTGTATCATCCCGCCGAACCCGTTCTCGGAACGGAATGCGGCCACCCTGTCGGCGGTCTCGCGGTCGGCCGCCTTCAGCACCGTGGCGTCCATGCTGCCGACGCGCCCGGTCATCTCGAGGACAGTCCCGTATTCGACGCCGGTTATCTCGGAAAGACCGCGGCTTATGATCTCGGCGGCGTCGAGCAGCGGGCTCGACGCGGCTTCGGAGAGTTCCTTTTCGGCATCTGCCAGCGCCTTTTCGGCCTTTTCAATGTCCGACGCGCCGCTTTTTTTGTCCTGTTTCAGGGCGCGAAGGGCTACGTCGGCGTCCTTTACGGCCTGCGCGGCCGCTTCGAGCCTTTCGTGAGCCTTTTCCTGCCCGTTTATCACCGCCTGAGGCTCGATGAACACGCGGTATTTCGTTATGTCGGTGGCGAGAAGCTCGCCTCCCGAAGAATAGATGCTCCCGCGGCGGGCGCTCACCGTCCGCTCGGTGGTCATCTGATCGGCGACTTTCCTTTTATAATAGTCGGAATACCGCCCCTGCATGGCGAAAAGGTGTATCCCGAGGAAGACGAATACCGCGGTGAACGCCGCGGCGGCGATGCCGATCCTGATCCTGAGTACGGTCTCGGGAGCCGGGCCGCCGCGTTTCAATTCTCTCCTCTGAGTCCGAGCGCGGAGAGCAGCGCCGGCATGATGCCGCGGCTGCCCGTGTTCTCGACGTTGACCACGCTGTCGGCGGGATTGATCCTGATCATATTGTATACGCTCTTGTCGAGCTCTATCATTCCGTATTTCTCGACCGCTGTCCTCTCGAGCATGAAGAGGTCGTTCTTCTTCTCAAGCTCGATGCGGAGAGTGGATATCTCGGCCTCACGTGCCCTGATCTCGCTCTCTATCTTGGCCAGCTTCGTTGCCTCGCTGTGCTTGAGCACGCTCAGCGTGATCGGCAGGGCAAGTACGAACGCAAAGACGAGGACCATCGCCACGGCGGCGAAGAAGCCGTTGGACGCCCTGTATCCGCCGCCGGCCCTGACCGAACGGTCGGCCCTGACGCTGTCGCGGAACATCTCGGACAGTCTGCCCTTTTTCCTGCGCTCGCCCGAGACTATCATCTCGGTCTCGCTCTCGCCCGAATAGAAAGTCAACCCGCTGCGTTCGCCGGTTATGAGGCTCCCGCCTCCGTAGACGGCCTCGCGGCGTCCTCCCGGCGCGCCTCTGTCGCCGATGCCCCTGGCGTCGAGGATCTCATAGGCGTGCGCGGGTCTCGCGTCGGTCGAGATGCGCTGCGAGTATACCTCGCGCGACAGCTCGGCGACAGCCCTTCCCCGCGGCCCTTCCCTGCGGCGCGCCTCGTCGGCTCTGAGCCGGCGGAAGTCGTCGACGGTCATGAAGCTCTTTCCGCCCTCGTTCCCGCTGCGGTATCTGTTCGAAAAATCGTTCTTCAGTATATCTTCATAGATGTAGCTGCCGGGATTCTCGAGCCTCGAGCGCAGTTCGCGGCGCTCCTGCTCGGCCTCCTCGCTTCTGGCTCCGCCCGCGAGTCCCCTGCCGGCGAATGCTCCGGTGAGAATACCCATGGCGCCGTCCGCAGTGTCTATGCAGTTGTTTCTTACGGTGTCATTCATCGTATCCGACCGTCCTTTGCTTGCCTCGCGCCGTACCTCAGGGTGAGACCCCGGGGGTAAAAGACGCCGTATCGTCGAGTTTTTCGACCGTCCGGAGCTTCGCGCTGTGCGAACGGCTGTTGGTCCTTATCTCTTCGGGCGAAGGCAGGACCGGCTTCCGTCCGACAAGTTTTATCACGGGTCTGCGTCCGCAGACGCAGACGGGAAAATCCCTGGGGCATATGCATCCCGAAGACAGCGCCGCGAACGTCTCCTTCACCGCGCGGTCCTCGACCGAGTGGAAGGTGATCACGCATCCCCGGCCGCCCGGCCGCAGCAGACTCACCGCTCCTCTCAGGGCTCCGGGTATGAGCGCTATTTCGCCGTTCACCTCGATCCGGATGGCCTGGAAGGTGCGCATCGCGGGGTGGTGCTTCTGTGAGCGCCCGCCGTCCGGCAGGGCTCCTGTGATTATATCGCGGAGCTCGAACGTGGTCTCGACCGGCTTCGTCTCCCTTGCCCGGCAGATCGCTTCGGCGATCCTCCCGGCATACTTCTCCTCCCCCCAGTCGGAGAGGATCCGCCGGAGCTCAGAGACTCCGTAGCTGTTGACGATGTCGCGGGCGTCGGGACCGTCTCCCGACGCGCCCTCCATCTTCATCGAAAGGGGTGCGTCGTGCATATAGGAGAATCCGCGTTCGGGGTTGTCGAGCTGGTATGACGAAACGCCGAGATCGAGGAGAAATCCGTCGGCGGCTGTGATCCCGAGACCCGAGCAGATCTCCTTCATGTCGGCGAAATTGCCGCGCACGCAGACCGCGCGCGGACCGAAACGGCGAAGACGCTCGCCGGCGGCGGCCACGGCCTCGGGGTCGCGGTCGATGGCGACGAGCCTGCCCTTCTCCGACAGCCTCGAGGCGATGAGTGAAGAATGCCCCCCGCCGCCCGCGGTGCCGTCGATATATATGCCGTCGGGCTTTATGTCAAGCCCCGCGATCACTTCCTCCGGCATGACCGGAGTGTGCGAAAAATCAGACATCTGCGTTCTCGGCGGCCGCGCGGAGGACATCGGCGTCGAAGGAGGGGGAACTGCCAAGCTTTTCGTATTCCTCCGACGACCAGATCTCTGCATTCTGACCGCATCCGATGATCACGACGGTCCCGGAAAGCCCCGCGTATTCCACGAGGTCCGCGTTCAGCGTCACCCTGCCCTGTGAATCGGGCACGAAGGTGTCGCCCATGCGGTTGAAGAACCGCATGAGGGGCTCGCGCTCCCTGACGGGAAGGCTCTGGATCTTCTCCGTGATCTCTCTCCATTCGCCGAGAGAACAGACCTTGAGGGCCCGGTCCCTGATGGAGGGATAGATGATCAGCGGCGAGCCGAGCGCCTCTCTGTGCTTGGACGGAATGAACACGCGGTTCTTGCCGTCCATGTTGTAGCGGTATTCACCCATTACGGGAAGTATATCAAGCATTACCGGTCGATCCGTCCTTTCAGTAAGATTCGTGCCGCCCGCAGGGCGGGAGAGACGCGTGGAACGTGGAAAAAGAAAACGGAGATGGGAAAGAGACGGCGAAAAAGGCAGGTCATGGCTTTCGAAATTCACCAAAATCCACCTATTTCCACCTTTTTTCACCTAACTGGCAATATTATATATCAAAAGCGTCTAAAAATCAAGTACTTATTTCCTGTTTTCCGTCATTTTTTTCACATACCGGGAGGATTTTTCGCAGCGGCGCAATCGAGCAGGGGCTAACGAGCAGCCCCAAGTTTCCGCAATCCCCAACATCGCTTTCTTTGCGTTGTACATCGGGGCGGCGGTGCCCCCCGCGCACGAGACGACGCCCGAGAGGATCAGCGCGGCGATTACCTGCCCGCGGGATCAGTTCAGAAACTCGTTGAAAATCCTGCGGTTATAAAGTATAATAGTCTCATCAGACGGGCAGACCGTCAGAGGCGTTCCGCTCAGCGCGGCGGCGCACACCGAAAGGAGAACACATCCGATGAAAACCCCTATCAGCCTGATAATCGACGACGCGGCTCCTGTCGTGTCGGTCTACTGCACACACGCGGGAAGGACCGCGACGATGGACGGGCGCCCTCTCGCACAGTACTATCCGAACAGTCTATTCTTCCGCTTCTGCGACATAGCGGAGAGATACGGACTTCACGGGAAATTCAGCGTCGTACCGATGCCGGGAAACCTCGGAAGCGTCGCCGGGAGCATCGAGGGAGTCTCCGGATCCGATCTGAGCGCGTGGCTGGAAGGTGTGAAGCAGCGCCTGTCGCCGGCGTTTTCGATCTGCCCGGAGATGCTGACGCACAACTATGCCGTCGATCTCGCCACCGGAGCCGCCCTGCCCCTCAACGAACAGGAATGGGCCTCCGACAAGGACCGCACGGCACTTGAACCGTATATAGCAAAGGCGCTGTCGGTCCTGCGCGACGCCGGACTCGACCCCACCGGAGTCACCTCGCCCTGGATGTTCGGCATCGAAGTCGAGGACGAATACGCCGCGGCCATCTCCGGGGCGCTGCTCGACGCTCTGGGGAAAAAGACCGGATGGTTCTTCCTCCGGACAGTCACAGGCCGGCCGAAGATCCGCCCGTGGGTCGAAGTCAAAGAGAGCGGAAGGATCCTGGTCGCGATCCCCGCCACCACTCACGACAGCTTCTGGTGCACCATCGACGATCCGCGCACCGGCCCGGAATTCGTCTCGTCGCTCGCAGACAGACTTATCTCGAAGGACGGAAAGAGCGGCGAGCTCATCGACGTGCTCGATACCGGCGGCTGGCCCGTAATACTCACACACTGGCAGAGCCTAATGTCGAACGGCCTCGGGACAGGTCTGTCGGCGCTCGAGGAGACCGCTAGACGCATAGAGGAGCATCTGTCGGACAGAGTCGAATGGAAGAGCTTCGCCTCGATCGCGGAGACCGTCGCGGCCTCTCCGGAGGATTTTCCGAAGCCGGATTTTTCCCGCTGACCCGAAGGCGGATACCGCCGCGAACGAATACCGCCCGGAAGGTCAGCCTTCCGGGCGGTCTATGTTCGGTTCTACCTGCCCCCTGCGGGGGCATTTTTTATAACGGCGGGATCAGTCGTCGGTGTAGTTGTCAAAATAGCCCTGGATCCAGACGATCGGAGTGCCTTTGTCGCCGCTGCCGGACGTCAGGTCGCAAAGCGAGCCGATGAGGTCGGTGAGCCTGCGCGGAGTCGTCCCTTCGGAGACCATCTTGCCTGTGAGGTTGCCGTCCTTTTCCCTGATCCTGGCGGATATCGCCTCCTTCAGGTCGTTGCCTGCGAGGTCGGCGAAGTCGTTGTCGGCCAGGTATTTGAGTTTGAGTTCGTTAGGCTGTCCGATGAGCCCCGGGGTGTACGCGGGGGATACGACCGGGTCTGCGAGCTCCCAGATCTTTCCGACGGGATCCTTGAAGGCGCCGTCTCCGTAGACCATGACTTCGACCTTCCTGCCCGTTGCCGCGACGATCCTCGCCTGAATGTCGGCGACGACCCTGTCGCAGTCGCGCGGGAAGAGCTTAACGCTGTCCTCGGTCGCCTTGTTCGAGCCGAGCAGTCCGTAATCGGCATTGTATCCGCTGCCGTCGACCGGCTTTGTGAGGATCTCGTCGAAGCCGACCACCTTTTCGGCGCCGGCGGCCCGGAGCAGCCTCTTGGTGCGGGCACGGGTGTGTATGTCGCAGCTTATGACGTTCTTCGTGTAGTCTAGAACGCGTCTGCAGTCGTTCGCGAGTATGACCTCGCACTCGCAGCCGCACTCCTCTATGAGGTCGCGGTAGAAGGCGATGTAGTCGACTCCGGTGAATCTGTGCTTGCGGTAGCCGAACAGCTCGCGGTAGCGCTCCTCGGTCAGCAGGTCGGTGTAGGGATTGATGCCCTTTTCGTCGAGATCGTCTTCGTCGACGAGATGGTTGCCGACCTCGTCGGAGGGATAGCTGAGCATGAGTGTGATCTTGCGAAGGCCGGTCGCGATGCCCTTGAGGCATACCGAAAAGCGGTTGCGCGAAAGGATCGGGAAAATGACCGCGGCGTGTCCGCCCGGGAATTTTGCCCTCACGTCAGCCGCGATCTGCGCGACTGTAGCGTAGTTGCCCTGGGCGCGGCCCACGACGGCCTCGGTCACGGCTATGACGTCCCTGTCCCTGACGGGTATGTTCTCTCCCGCCGATGCCGCGAGAACGCTGTCGGCGACGATCTTTGCGATGTCGTCCCCGCTGCGGATTATCGGAGCTCTGACGCCCCTGGAAACGGTCCCGATGAATCTTGCCATCCTGATTTTCCTCCCCGGTTCTCAAGCCGGTCAAACTAGCATTAATAACTTGTATATTATATTACGCAGGCGCCGATTAGTCAATAAAAATATTATATCCGGCTGAAAAAACCGCAAAAAACCGAAAGGCCGGAGCGGCGGGATCCCCTGTCATGATACTCGGAACACGGCGGGCTGCAGGTCTCCCCGGCAGACCGTCAAAGCAGCTCCCGGGCGTCGGAAGACTCTGTTTCCGCTGCCCTTTCCGGCTCCCCTCAACCGAGCTCGAGTCCGGGAAAATCCCTGTATCCCGTGAAATCGCGCACCGCGAGGTCGACTCCCCCGGCTTCGTCGTAGTCTGCCGCCTTCGCGTTCGCCCCGAGGGCAACGACGTACCGGGCGCCCGCCGCGTGAGCCGATTTCACTCCCGAGAAGGAGTCCTCGAAAATGAGGCAGTCGCGAGGATCGGCGCCGATCGCCGCGGCGGCGCGCAGGTAGCAGTCGGGGGCCGGCTTGCCCGGAAAGCTGCCGTCGTCATAGACGACTTTTCCGAGATCGAACCACTTCGAGAGTTCCAGATGCGGGCTCTGCCTGAAGTAGAATTCGACGTTAAGCCGCTCTGAGCCTGTCGCGATATTGAGCGGATAACCCGCCTCCTTCAGGGCGTCAAGGAACTCCTTCGCCCCGTCGACCAGCCGGTATACGACGCGGTCGGCGGCGCAGCGGCGGCGGTATTCCGCCTCTTTTATGTATGTCATGCGCTCCAGTTCCGCGGGATCGGTGATCCCGAGATAATACCCGAGGATCGAAGAATTCGAGCATCCGAGAAGATGCTTTTCGTACTCCTCCGCCGGTCCCGGATCGATGCCACGCCCGCGCAGCAGATCGAGCCATACTCCGATGTGTATCGGCGAATCGTACATCATCGTTCCGTTGAAATCAAATATGACCGCCGATACCTTTCCGTGTCCGCCGCCGCGGCCAGTTTGTCCCGCCAAATCGCGTTACCTCCGTCATTTTTAGATAATTATATATTATCCGCCCCGTGATTGCAAGAAAAAGCTTCTCCGGCCGAATAAAATGGTATGATCACGCTCCGCGTGCAACGTCCCTCCTGCCGCGTGCCGCGTGCCGAGCTCCCGGAACGCCGGTGCCTGCCGCTGCAGCCAGCCCGGGCGCCTTCCCCCTCGCTCTCCGATGCGGTCCCACGGCTCCGGCTCTGCCGGGCACTTCTTCTCCGGTAGAAATAACTTGACATTAATCTCCGATTGGCTTATAATTAAAGTTGTATTATTATTTACTTTAAAATGGCGGGAGTCCGCCCGCCGGAGCCGGGGAGGTGAGAGCTGACGAATGAACAGCGACAGATCAGCAAATAAGAAAATCCGCAAGGCGGCGATCCTTCTGCTACTCGTGTCGGCCGTCCTTGCGCAGGCGCTCCTCTGCTCGTGCGGTACGGGGACCGAGATCGCGTCGGTCACGAAGGACGGGGTCACATATGCGGCAAGAGGCAGCACCGACGGGATAAAGTCGGTCACCGTCGTAAAGGACGGAGCCGAGGTCGCGGTACTTACGGCCAGGCAGAACATGTCCGACCCGCCGTATTCGGACGGCGACGGCTTTAACTACGGCCTCACCGTCGACGACATCGATCTCGACGGCAACTGCGACGTCGTGATACAGACCTCGCGCATCCCCGGAGCCGAAAGGTACGTTTTCTATATGGGCGGAGGGTCTCTCTCCTTCACCGCCGACGCACGGCTCTCCGCGCTCGTCGCTCCCTCATTCGGAAGAGGCGACGGAAAGATCTGTTCAACCTCGCACGACATCTTTTTCGAATCGAGAAACATACCGGGGACGCCCGACGAATACACCGAAAGGCTCGTGAGGTCAGAATGGGGCAGAGACCCCGTCCGCGGGATCGTATGCCTGGCCGAAACGGCGCTTACATTCTACTCCGAACAGAACATCTACTGCCTGTCGGTCGCAAAGATCAGCCCGGATACGGATTCGTCCGAGCTTGAGACCGAGAGCGAAAAATGGATAAAGCCGGATGAGCTCCCGGCGTACGGCTTCCAGCCGTTCGCCTTCCCCGCCGGCTGACATTACACCGGAAAAACATGAAAGGACATAACACAATGGAAGAACAGGCACAGGGAACGGGACAGGTCAGTGAAAAGAAGACGGCCGTTGTCATAGGAGCCGGCCCCGCCGGACTCACAGCGGCATACATGCTCTTAAAGGAGACGGGGATAAGGCCCGTCGTGCTCGAAGAGAGCGAATACATCGGCGGCATCGCCAGAACGCACCGCTACCGCGGCAACAGGATGGACCTCGGCGGCCACCGCTTCTTCACCAAGAACGACGAGGTGAACAGGCTGTGGCGGGAACTGATGCCGCTGCAGGGTAAGCCGTCATACGACGACAAAAAGCTCGGCAACGTCAAGGATCTGCCGGCGGAAGGCCCCGACCCCGAAACGGAGGACAGGGTGTTCCTGCTCCGGCGCCGCATCTCGAGGATCTACTTCCTTCACAAATTCTTCGACTACCCGCTGTCGATCAAGCCGGAGACCTTCAAAAACCTGGGGTTCGGAAGGACGGTGAAGTCGGGATTCGGCTACGTATTCGCGCAGATCTTCAAAAAGAAGGAGACCTCGCTCGAGAACTTCTACATCAACCGCTTCGGCAGGCCGCTCTACGAGATGTTCTTCGAGTACTACACAGAGAACCTCTGGGGCCGTCACCCCTCCGAGATCTCGGCCGACTGGGGCGCCCAGCGCACCAAGGGGCTGTCGCTGTGGAAGGCGGTATGGAGCACGCTGACGAAGCCGTTCAGATCCAAAGACAAGGTGGAGACCTCGCTCATCGAGGAGTTCTTCTATCCGAAGATGGGCCCCGGCCAGCTCTGGGAGTTCCTCGCCGACGACATAAGGAATATGGGCGGCGAGATAATCATGAACTGCAAAGTTAAGGATATAAAGATCTCCGGCGGCAGAGTGACGTCGGTCGTATCCGAGGACGGGCGCGAGTTCGCCGCCGACGAGTTCTTCTCGACGATGCCGGTGCGCGATCTCGTCGCCGGCATGGGCGACGTCCCGCCCGCCGACGTCCGCCGCGTCGCCGGAGGACTTCCCTACCGCGACTACCAGACCGTCGGCATCCTCACCGACCGTCTCTCTCTCGTCAACAGGACCAGATACGCGACGCTCACCGGCGACGTCCCCGACTGCTGGATCTACATCCAGGACAGAGACGTAAAGCTCGGCAGGCTCCAGATATACAACAACTGGTCGCCCTACCTCGTTGCCGACCCCGAACACACCGTATGGATCGGACTTGAGTACTTCTGCCAGGAAAACGACGAAATGTGGAACATGACCGACGAGGACTTTATCCGCATGGCGGGCGAGGAGCTCGTGAAGATCGGCGTCATAGATAGCACTTCGGCGATCAAGGACGCCTGCAGACTGAAGGTAAAGAAGGCCTATCCCGCTTATTTCGACACCTACAGCGAGTTCGACACCGTGAAGGACTGGCTGTCGTCGCTGCCCAACCTCTGGTGCCTCGGCCGCAACGGACAGCACAGATACAACAACATGGACCACTCGATGCTCACCGCCATCGAGGCCGTGAAGGCCGTCGCGTCCGGCTCGACCGACAAGCGGGACGTCTGGAACGTCAACACCGAGAAGGAATATCACGAGACGGTGTCAGGGGATAAGGATAAAAAGGAAAAATGAGTGAGAAGAAACGGACGGGCGGAAACGGAAAGCCCGCCGCAGACAGCAAAAAAACCGGGCGGAAGAGCGGGAACGCCCCGGCGGAAAACACCCTCGCGGAGGGAAGAGGCATAAATGCCGCCACGGCGGTCATCTGCCTGCTGTCGGTGCTGCTTTGCATGATCCCTGCCCTTATCTACGGGACGGGATTCGCGTCGTCGACCGACCCGATAGAGTATCCGCTGGCGGGCGATCCGTCGGGATACAGCCCCTATGTGCAGCAGCTCGACGCTTTCGAAAAGGGACAGACCTGGATTGACGTCAGGGTATCCGAGGCGCTGGCATCGCTCGAGAACCCCTACGACCGCGCGGCCAGGGACAAGGCCGGCGTCTGGTATATGTGGGACAGGGCGCTCTATAACGGGAAATACTACTCTTATTTCGGCATCGCTCCGATACTGACGGTCTATTACCCCTACAAACTTCTCACCGGAAAGCTTCCCGGCGACGGCACCGTCATGCAGGTGCTGCTGCTCATAGCTTCGGTCTTCATGCCGCTCTGCGTATGGCAGTGGGCGGCGTCATTCGCCCCACGGGTGCCGCGCTGGCTCCTGCTCTTCGCGGCTCCGGCCTTCTTCTGGGCCACGCTCATACCGCTCATCGCGCGCGGCTGGACTCCGTTCTACTACATCGCTTCGGTATCAGGATGCGCCTTCCTGTCGGTATTCCTCTTCCTGTGCCTGTCGGCGTACGGATGCGCGTCACGCGTCGGCAGATACATATTGCTCGCTTTCGCAGGAGTCGCCTACGGGCTGGTATTTCAGTCGAGGCTCAACATAGCCGTTTGCGCCGCATTCGTCATACTGCCCGGCCTGTGGTTCCTCATCATCAGGCGTGAAAGGCCGGGAGCAGACCGCAGAAAAGCCTCCTTCCAGGCTTTCTTCGAGCTCATGGCCCTGGGCCTTCCGGTGGTGCTGTTCTTCACCGGATCGTTCATCTTCAACGCGATGCGCTTCTCGGGCCCGTTCGACTTCGGTTCGGCTTATCAGCTGACAGTCGCCGACACTTCGACATACAAACTTCGTCTCTCCGATATTCCATTCGCCTTCTTCCACTATCTTGCCGCTCCGGCCGCGAAATCGGAGACCTGGCCGTATATCAGTTTCAACTACACATATTTCACAAGTTACGGACATTACGTCTACCGCGACGCCGCCCTGGGACTCTTCAACGTACCGCTCATGTTCTCGCTGCTTGGCTCTCCCGCCGTCATCTTCACGCACAGGTTCAGCGGGAGCAGGCGGGCGCTCACGGCGGGCGCCGTCGCCGGGATCGCTGCCGTCGCGCTGCTGGACTTCTCTCTCGGAGGGATAATCTACCGGTATACCTGCGACCTTACCGTCATAGGCGCCTTCTTCTCGGTCGTCGTGCTGCTCTCGGCGTCGGAAAAGGCTGAGGCGTCCGGGAAGGCGGGACTGAAGATCCCGGTCTATGTGCTGACCGCGCTCTTTCTCGTGTTCTCGATCTGGGCGTCAGTGCGGCTCTGCCTGATCAACGGCAACGGAAACGTTGTCGGATATGAGGCCGAAGTGGCGGAAAAAGCGGCAAAACTCTTTCCTATTCCTGTATCCGGAGGGCCTGCCGAATGAATTTCAAGGCTTCTGTGCTCGCGCTTTCTGAAAAAAAGCCGGTGCGCGTGATACTGTTCATCCTGTCGCTGCTGCCCGCTGCCGCGGGCACCGCGCTGGCGATATACTACATACTCGGACCGGGCGAGGGCTACTTCCACGCCGACTGCACAGATTCGCTCTACTGGGCGAACGCGAGCGTCGAATCGGGCAGCGTCTTCGACGAGAGCTTCAGATACGCCGCGCTGCTTCCCTTCTCGGGCTCCGCGTGGATGATCCCGCTCATAAAGATCTTCGGGTTCGGGATCACGGCTCACAACATCGCGATGGTCATCTTCGCCGTCATCTTTTCCGCCACCGTATGGTTTTGCGTCTCATCGGCAGGATACGGCAGATGGGGTGCGTCACTCACCGTCTTCGCGGTAACGATGCTCCTCTCGTCGTCGGACAAGCTCCGCGAGATCATGTGGGGCCACACTATATACTATTCCGTCGGACTGACGGTCCTCCTTCTCGGCGCCGGACTCGCTATGCGGGTCTGCGAGTCGTCGGACAGGCTGACCGGAGGAGACGGAACGGCGGGAGCACACAGACGGAAGAACACCGTCATGCTCGTCATGTACGCGCTCTTTCTGGCCGCCCTGGCGGCAGGGACGGCGACCGACGGCGTGCAGGTCATAGTCATAGGCACTCTCCCGCTCGGCGCGGGCATCGCGGCCGAATGGCTGCTCCGCGGCAGAGACGGGCTCTTCGCACGGAAGAACGCCGGAAGCCTGCTCGCGGCGGCGGCTGTCGTGTTCGGCACTCTCGTCGGGGCCGCCGTGCTGTCGGCGCTGAAGGGAGATCACATCTCTGCCGGATACGCCGACGCGTATTCGGGATGGAGCGACATCTCCGAATGGTCGAACAACGCAAGGCTCTTCGCTCTGAGGTATTTCACCCTCTTCGGCGTGGCGGTGAAGTCGGGCGAGCCGCTCTTCGATAAAGCCGCGCTCGGCAGCATGATCCGGATCGCCTGCGGCATCCTCATCCTCGTCATCCCGCTCTTCATGCTCGCCGGATACCGCAGTCTTCAGAGCCGCGGCGTGAGGATAGTCCTCATATCGCACTTCGTGCTCTCGGCCGCCGTGCTCTTCGGATTCATCTGCGGACGGCTGTCGGGCGCGAACTGGAGGCTGACTCCGCTGCTGGGTTCCGCTGCGGTCACGTCGTGCATGGGAGTGCTCGAGCTCGCGAAGGCCGGCAGACGCCTGAAGAAGGAGGCATCAGAGCTTCCCGAAGAATCCGGGAAGGCCGCCGGTGAAGCAGCGGAGGATGACGGATCCCGGGCTGACGTAAAGACCGGAAAGCGCGGGACAGGCAGGCTCTGCGCGAGGCTCGGAGCGCTCGGGATGGCCGTCCTCCTTATCGCCTCTCTCATCAGCGCGGACGAGATCGCAAAGATGCCGGCCGACTACGGCAGAGACAATTACAACCACCGGCTCGCCGCCTTTCTCGAGTCGAAGGGCCTCGAATACGGGTATGCCACATTCTGGTACTGCCAGGCTATCACCGTGCTCTCCGAATCGAAGGTCCTCTGCCGGGAGGTCCTTGCCGACCGCGGCGGCGGCGTGCGGACCGACTACTATCAGTCGAGCCGCAGGTGGTATGACGACGACAGCCACGACAGATACTTCATCCTTCTCTCCGACGCCGAATTCGCCCAGGTCTCGGCGAGCGCCTCGTGGCCGCTTATGCTGAAAGATCTCGAGCGGGTATACGTCTTCGAGGACGACGAATACGCCGGCGACGAAAACCCGTGGGGCGTCCCGGCCGACAGCGGACCGGAGGGCTTCAAGATCTTCGTGTTCTCGAGAAATATACTGGCAGGCTGACACTGACGCACACAGAAAAGCTCCCGGAAAAGCTACATTTCGCTTTTCCGGGAGCTTTTGTCCGCTATTATAAGAGTCCCGACTCTTACTTTACCCTGTTGACCTCGATCTTGCGGTCGTAGGGAGCGTAGTTCTTTATCCCGAGCAGTTTCATGAGTTTCGCGTAGGACTCGTCGCGGAGCTCGTCGGTCGATGCCTCGAATACGAAGAGACGGTCGACGTTCTTCGATCCGTCGAGCTTCGGTGGCTCGACGTTCTCACCGGCGAGGTAGGCGTCGATATCGGTGTAGACGTTCGGGTCGCGCTTGGCGGCCTCGGGGTCCTCTTTCTTGCGGTTGAGCAGTCTGTTCTTGAGCTCTTCCTTCGAGACATGCACGAAGATCACCATAAACTCTGCGTTCTCCTTCTCGAAGAAGGTGTGGAAGGTGTCGAATGCGGGGCAGCTTCCGGCGGCTTCCTTCTTAAGCTCGGAGGTGTAGGGCGCGTTGACGATGACCAGCTTCGAGAACTGGAGTCCCTTGATCAGGACATCTCTCGTCGAATCGTATTCGGGGTTGCGGATGAAGTCCTTGAAGAACTGGCTGTGCCTGTCGCAGAGTGCGATCTCGCTGCGGTCATAACCGATATCCACTCCTTCGGGAACGAGCTTGTCCACCGCTCTGAAGGTGGCCATCGAGGTGGGTACGAGGTCGTCCTTGTCGAAGTAGTAGCAGTTGCCGCTGTTCTTCGCGATGTTAAGAGCAAGCGTGGTCTTTCCCGAACCGACGGGTCCGGAAACGATGATGAAGCGCTTCTTGAATTTTTTTGTTGCCATTTTTATTCTCCGTTCCGAGGCTCCGCGCCCCCCGGCGCGCGCCTGTTTTTTGATGTCTGTTTCAGATGCCACGGTTCATCGGAGCGTCGCCCGTATGACCGTCCAGCCGTTGTCTTCCCTGCGCTCCCTGACTTTCAGACCGCAGGCCGAGGCGCACCGGGCGACCTCGTCAGCCCTCTCCGAGATGATCCCCGAAAGGAAAAGATCGGTATCCTCAGCCATGAAAGGCGCGATATCCGGCAGCATCCTCATGATTATATCCGCTACGATATTCGCGCATATGACGCGGTATTTCCGCTTTTCGACTCCGGCGAGCAGGTCGGACACGCCGCATGCGACATCTCCCGTGCCGCCAGGTCCCAGCCCGTTGACGGCGAAATTGTCCTTCGCGACCTCGGCCGCTATCGGATCGATGTCGTACGCCCGGCCGAGAGAGGCTCCCAGCTTCATCGCGACGATACCGAGTATGCCGCTGCCGGTACCGATGTCGAGCACGCTGTCGCCCTGCCTGACACGCTCCTCGAGCATGCCGATGATCCCGCGGGTCGTCTCGTGCGATCCGGTCCCGAAGGCCATGCCGGGGTCCATAGTGACCGTCACGTCGCCCGGGAGGGGTTCGAACCTTTCCCATTTCGGAACGATGACTATGTGCCGTCCGATGCGCAGCGGCCTGTAGAACTTCTTCCAGTTGTTGATCCAGTCCTCTTCGTTCACGGTGCCGTCGGTCACGACGGCCTCGATGCCCTCGGCGGCAAGCTGTCCGCGCAGGAATGACAGCGCACCTTCGGCGTCGCCGTTCTCAGGTATGAACACCGAGACCGACGCGACGGTCCTGTCGGCGTTCAGAAGAGATTCGTCGGCAAGCTCGCCGTACATCCCGTGAAGATCGAAGTCGCTGTAGTCCTCTATCATGAGGTTCTCGTCGATGACGCTCATGATGGCGGTGAGGCGGTCGAGCGCCGGCGTCTTTACCGATGCCCGGATCTGCGTCCACCGGCCGTATTCGTATCCGTGAGTGTTTTCCGTGTCAGTCAATGTCGGTCTCCGGAGTATTTCGTGTCTGCGCGCCCGGCTGTCTTTTCGCCGCCGCGCGGTCTCTTATTTGCCGAATATCTTGCGGATGAATCCGCTCCTCTTCGAGTAGTTCGAGTCTCCGCAGGCTTCGGCGAACTTGCGGACGAGATCCTTCTGCTTCATGTTAAGGGACTTCGGTATCTCCACGTTCACCGTGAAAACAAGGTCTCCGCGGCGCTTGGAGTTCACTCCGGGCAGCCCGCTGCCCCTTATAGTGAACCGCGTCCCGTTCTGGGTCCCTTCGGGTATTTTGTACTTCCTGTTACCCTCCAGAGTGGGGATATCCACCTCTGCGCCGAGAATAGCGTCGGCGACGGTGATCGGGACTTCGCAGAAGAGGGTGGTGCCCTCCCTTGTGAAGATGGCGTGCTTCGCGACGCTCACCTCAAGGATGAGGTCGCCCGCCTCGCCGCCGTTCACTCCGCCGTTGCCCTCGCCGCGCAGCACGAGGCGGTTGCCGTCGTCGATGCCCGCGGGTATATCCACGGTGAGCTTCTTGCTCTGTCTGACGAGCCCGCTTCCGCGGCAGGTCTGGCAGGGATCCTTTATGGTCTTGCCCGTTCCGCGGCAGCTGTCGCAGGTGGCCGTCGACTGGAACTGCATCCCGCCAAGGCGCTGTATGATCTTCTTCTGACCCGTTCCACCGCAAGCCTGGCACTTTTCCACCCTGCCGTCGGCGGAGCCGGTCCCGCGGCAGTCGGGGCAGACCGAGACGCGGTTGAAGCTGATATCCTTTTTGACTCCCGACGCTGCCTCTTCGAACGAGATCCGGACCGACGCTCCGATGTCGTCCCCGCGCTGCGGGGCGTTGCGTCTCGCCGACGCGCCTCCGAAACCGCCTCCGAAAAAGCTTCCGAAGATGTCTCCGAGGTCGCCGAAATCTCCGAAGCCTCCGAATCCGCCGAAGCCGGTCCCGGCGCCTCCCGCGCCGCCTCCGCCCATGCTGCCGTCGAAGGCCGCGTGACCGTACCTGTCATAGGCCGCGCGCTTGTCAGGGTCGGAGAGCACCGAATACGCGTCGTTGACTTCCTTGAATTTTGCCTCGGCCGCCGGGTCGTTCGGGTTGAGGTCGGGATGATATTTTTTTGCGAGGGTCCGGTAGGCCTTCTTTATGGCGTCGTCACCGGCGCCGCGGTCTACACCGAGCACCTCGTAGTAATCTCTTTTACCGCTGCTGTCTGCCACTTTGTCTCATGGCTCCTTTTATAAACTCACTCAGGCTGCCGCTTCCGCGGCAGCCCGAATTAAGATCCGGCGGCGATCAGTTGCCGCTGTTGTCCTCGTAGCTTGCGTTGTAGTATCCGCCGCCCGCATCGGTGCCGCCGGCGCCGTTTCCGGAGCCTGTGCTGCCGTTACCGGGGTCGCCGGCGTTTCCGCCCTGGTTTGCGTAGAGCTTCTCAGAGAGCTTTGCAAAGGCCTTCTGGAGCTCTTCCGTGTCGGCCTTGATCTGATCGGTGTCGCCGCCCGAGACGGTGCTCTTCAGCTTCTCGATCGCTTCTTTGACTTCAGTGAGATCGCTCTCGGGGAGTTTGTCGCCGATGTCGGAGAGCGTCTTCTCGGACTGGAAGATCATGTTCTCGGCGTTGTTCTTGACCTCGACGGCCTCTTTCTGCTTCTTGTCCTGTTCGGCGTACTTCTCGGCCTCGCGGACAGCCTTGTCGATGTCCTCCTTGCTCATGTTGGTGGAGCTGGTGATGGTGATATGCTGCTCGCGTCCGGTGCCCTTGTCCTTGGCGGTGACGGTCACGATGCCGTTGGCGTCGATCTCGAATGTGACTTCGATCTGCGGCACGCCTCTCGGGGCCATCGGGATGCCGTCGAGATTGAAGCGTCCGAGCGTGGTGTTGCCCGAAGCCATCTCGCGCTCTCCCTGGAGCACGTGGATCTCGACGGAGGTCTGGTTGTCGGAAGCGGTCGAATAGACCTGGCTCTTCTTTACCGGTATGGTTGTGTTGCGGTCGATGATGCGGTTGAAGACCCCGCCGAGGGTCTCGATACCGAGCGACAGAGGAGTTACGTCGAGCAGGAGTACCTGGTTGACGTCGCCGCCGAGCACGCCGGCCTGGATGGCGGCGCCGATGGCCACGCACTCATCGGGGTTGATGCCCTTGAAGGGCTCCTTGCCCATGAACTTCTTGACGGCTTCCTGGACAGCGGGGATCCTGGTGGATCCGCCGACGAGCAGCACCTTGTCGATCTGGTTCGCCGAAAGTCCGGCGTCTGAGAGGACCTGCTTCGTCGGACGCATCGTGGCGTCGACGAGGTCGGCGGTCAGCTCGTTGAATTTGGCTCTCGTAAGTGTGGTGTTGAAGTGGACGGGGCCGCTGGCAGTCGCGGTAAGGAAGGGCAGGTTGATCTCGGTCGAGGTCATGCCGGAAAGCTCTATCTTGGCCTTCTCTGCGGCTTCCTTCAGTCTCTGGAGAACCATCTTGTCCTTTCTGACGTCGATGCCGTTCTCCTTCTGGAACTGGTCCGCCATCCAGTCGATGATACGCTGGTCGAAGTCGTCGCCGCCGAGCTTGTTGTTGCCG
>JAFTCN010000062.1 GCA_017454675.1 Clostridia bacterium | reverse complement strand
GGTTGCACCGCAGCCCGCGGAGGAATCGTCCTATGTGCAGGAGACGGAGATTGAGAAGATCGCTCCCGCACGCACGCTGTCAGCATCTGCGGGGACGCTGTCCCTGGATGTCGATTCGCCCGTCGGATCGCTCCCCAAGGCGGCAAAGGCAAGCCTTTCAAAGGTTTCCAAAGCGAAGCTGAACAAGATCAGAAAAGAAGCCGCAGCCCTTCTCGGAACCGAGATCATCGACGCGGTGGCTTTTGACATCAGCTTCCTCAACAACGGCGTTGAGATCGAGCCCGACGGAAAGGTCAACATCACCGTCAACTTCCCGGCTATCGCTGAAGCGCCGAATTATACCATTATCCACTTCAGAGACGACGGAACGACCGAGATCGTTCCCGGCAACGTTACGGCGACCAGCGCCACGTTCGAGGCGGATAATTTCTCGGTGTATGCTGTTGTCGGAACCGATGTGATTGTGCCGCGTATCACGATTGAGTTCTATAACTACGACGGAACGCAGCTCATCGAAACGATGTATGTCAAGGACAGCGATACCACGGCCGAGATCTCGAAGATCGTTAGGGATCCGGGGGCCGGTTCGGTTCCCGCCGGTCAGGTCTTCAAGGGTTGGGCTACAAGCACTGCATATACTGCCGATGGCTTGAAGACAATTGACCAGGTTCGTTCTGATGTTGAGACGCTGGCCAACGGGCTCGAGGCTGATTTAACCGTAAAGTACTATGCGGGTGTCTTTAAGCAGTTTATTGTAAAATATGTTGACGGGGACGGCATCATGCTCGGCAGCCATGTGGTTGAAACTCCGTGCCGCAATACCGATGAGGCGTATACTGTCAATATGGGATATTCGACCGATGACCTGCACAACTTCGACGGCTGGCTTGTCGCAGACGGACTGAGCAATATCACCAATCCCGATAATGCGACTTCGTCGACACTTTTCCCGAATACCACTGGCATAAGAATTAAAGGTGACGTCAAGTTCTCGGTCAGCGCTCCTGAGGGACACTGGCTCGTGTTTGACGAGAACGGCAAGGGCGCTACCTACAACGCTCCGCGCTTCTATCAGACCGGTGAAAATACTTCAAGCGACGGAATGAAGGAAATGGTCCGCAACGGCTATACGTTCGGCGGATGGTTTAAAGACGCGGCTTGCACCACAGGCAACGAGTTCACCTTCGGCAGTCCGATAACCGAAACGACAACCGTTTACGCAAAATGGACCGCAAAGGCCCGGGCGGATTACACCGTTATCATCTGGAAGCAGAACGTTGCGGGTACCGGGTATGATTTCAAAGAATCGGTAGTTGTCAAAAATGCAACTGTCGGCTCAACTCCGAACGTCGTAACTACAACGGGCAATAACGCCGGACGTGTAACAGGCGCAACATACTCCGGCGAAACAGGTTTCTCTTTCTCCAGCACCGATCAGGCATCCAAGACTGTAGTTCCAGAGGGTAATACGGTTGTTAATGTTTATTGGAATAGAAATTCTTACACTCTGACATTCCAGACTAGAAGCGGTTGGGGTTGGACAACTATAAAAACTATTACAGCATTGTTCGGCGCAAATATACGCAACAACTTCCCAATAGTGGGTACTAATAATACGACTTATACGGGTGCATTGTGGCAGCCAAGTGGAAGTACAATATTTAGCAACAATTCATATGTTGGTTATGTTGATACAATGCAAGCCGAAAGCACAACATTTAGGTTAGCATATAATCCTCAGAATAATTACACAGTATATCACACTTTGTACTATGTTGAAGCATTGCCTGGGGAAACCAATACTGTTCAATTTAACGGGAAGACATTTTCGTTATATTATGATTCTGTGGTTCACTATCAAGGAACATTAACATCAACGGAAAGTGAGGAATTCACAGATATTACTGGCTTTTCAAAGTTTGGCTCAGATCCTGCCTATTCAAACGGTAGTGCTTCAATGGGCAGTGACAATACTATCAAACTTTATTACACTCGCAATGTTTACTCAATCAACTTCATGGACGGTGCGTACTACGACGGAAACGGCAACCGCATTACCTCTGAATTAAGTAACGGTCATATTTCCGACGAGGGCAACATAACCTACGGCGCAAGCCTTGCGTCTTACAACAAAGGGGGGGATGATTACTTTACCCCCACTGCTCCGTCCGGTTACGTCTTTGAATGCTGGTGCATAGATGACGCCTGCACAACGCCATACACGTTCACGACCATGCCCGAGGGCGGCCTTACGGTTTACGCAAGATGGCGCCAGATCCAGTACCGTGTGTTCCTGCACCCGAATGCTGAAACGGATCTGACACTTAACTGGGGTTCCGAAAGCCAGGCTATGAACTTCCGTATCACGTATAACGATACCATTTCAGTTCCAACCGGCACACGCAAGGGATACGAATTTTTCGGTTGGTACACGGATGTCGCTCTTTCCCATGCGTTTACAACGACTACCAAACTGAATGATTCAACTGTCACCACTTCGTATGACAAAACCGTTGATATGACGGACAATATGAACAAGTGGGGAAATATTGAAACTTCCAGCCCGAAACCGGAAGGGACTGCAGGACCTGGTTATAACAGCGACGCATACAGCTACGATATAGATACAGGCGAGTTTACTGAAAGAGACCGTTTCTGGATCACAAAGAAACTTGATCTGTATGCCAAATGGTCGAAGATTACAATAGGTTCAGACGGTATCGGTATTATATATGACCCCAACGGCGGTTCCAACGCTCCGTCAGATACCGCTCTTTACAAGGACAATACCAAGGCTATTGCCGGCGCGGCTCCGAAAGCTCCCGCAAACAAGGTGTTTGATCACTGGGTTCTCCAGACCTGGAACGGCACGGCATTTGTGGATACGGAACTCACGGCTCTTGCCGGAGGTGAGTTCACAGTCGACGTAAACAAAGCGCAGATCAAGGACAACGCTACAGGCGAATATGTTGCTCTTGCAAATGTCATTGATGACAACGAGCATTCCTACACATATATGATCAGCCTTAAAGCGGTTTATGTTGATAAAGAAGTTGAGACCCCGACGCACATAGCCTGGTACAGCAACTATGGAACAGAAAATGACGGCAAAGGGATTGAATACCGTTATGATAAGAAGGATGATCAGGGAAAAGACACTCTCAAAATCAACGAAGCGGTATTCATTTACGGGCTAGGAACCGGGGAAGCCGTTCCCGCACGTACTAACTACACTTTCAAAGGTTGGACAAAAACAAAAGGCGGAACGACAGCTGATTTCATTACCTGGGACGGAGAAGTTTTCAAAGCCAAGGATAAAACCGGAGCATGGGTAGAAGTAACACAGGTTGCGGCCGACGAGAAAGAACCTATTGAAGATCTTTACGCTGTTTGGGAAGAGCTGCCCAAGTTTTACGTATACAATTCGGGAGTAGAGGGAGGAAACATCCTGACAGTATATATTACTGAGGATATGGAGACCTACGATCTTACGACAAACCCGAACAGGACTGCAAATACGCTTTACGGCGGATACTATCTGAGAGCAGGCTTTACTGTTACAGGAGCTGCAGAGGATGCAACTTCATTCCCCGCTTACGATTGCACGGTTTCAACACCTGTATGGAACTGGAATACTCCTCAGACAGCGGTTCCCGGTACAGCGATACAGCCGGTAGCGGAGACCATATACTACGTCAAGGAAGTCTCTGACACATATCTTCGTAACTATACTCATCTTGGCCTGCGCGGAGGAGTAGTAACTGATCTGGTTCTTGCCGCAGCAATAGATGATGCGACTTATGAATATGCCGGATATTACATTAACGGAACAAAGACATCAGCGTCCAAGTTCAACACGGTGTTGAATCTGATCACATCAGACAATCCGAACAACAAGTACGAATTGACCGTCGGAAAGATATCCGGTGACTCGAACAACAAGCTCGGATATGTCGCATCAATGCACGCAAATATGTCTCTGGTCGTACCTGGCGGATCAATAACACTGACGCCGTGGTGGGAGACTCCGGATCACGTAATAGTCAAGGGTGTCCAGACCAGAACGCTCTCGATGGCAGAAGGCGATTCAGTGACGATAGAGACGCTGTCGTGTTCTGATACCGAAACCCAGTCCTAAAGGAGGAAACGGCTATGGCAAGAAAGAGTTATCAGCAGCCGTCGATTGTCATGATCAACCCGGACGGTCCGGGAGACGACAATGTAACAGGCTCGCAGCAGACACCGTATCCGATCCCGGTTAACTCCTCATTCTCCGCCTGGAGAATGGCAGTCCAGAACGCAAACCTGGACATTGATCAGTCCTACGCAGGATACGTAGACTGGATGGTCAAAAACGGCTATGCCGCTTACATCCAGCCCGACGATTCCGAACTACAGTAAAAGCACGAAACTGTTCCGGGGAGCTCCGCTTTACGCGGAACTCCCCGGAACTTTTGGCATTGGAAGAAGAAACAGTGGATTTTACAGAAAAAAGAGGAGCCTGTGAGGATACGCAGGTGTTTCAGGCCGAATATGCCGGCATCAGGGTCGGATACCGCTTCCGGTATCCGCTGACGCGGATGCTTTTCTGGGACCGCATGAAGCCCGCGGAGGCGGGAACTCCGTTCATCGAGATCCCGGAGGATACGATCGAAAAAAGCAGAGAGCGCTTTCCTGAAGACACGCCGCCCGAGCACATCGAGTTCAAGGCGCTGATCGATCTTACCTCACGCGTTCTTCTGTCGTCGGCTCCCGTCTGCGTCTTTCACGCGGTCGCGGTGGACGCCTTCGGGAAGGCGTGGCTTGTCACCGCGCCGAGCGGGGTGGGGAAGACCACTCAGCTGAAGAACTGGCGCCTGATGAAGGACGTTCCCGAGGTCGGTGTGATCTCGGGAGACATGCCGGTGCTGGAGCGTCTTCCCGACGGGCAGGTCCTCGTTCACCCGTCTCCCTGGACCGGCAAGGAGGGCTACCGCGGGGCGTCATCTGCGCCGCTTGGCGGTGTCGTCTGTCTTGAGCGGACCGGTCCGCGCGAAGGCAATCTGATCCGTCGTATCGACTCGAAAGAGCGGCTCGACCGCTGCCTCGGGCAGTTCGTATGCAGGCCGGAAACAGAGACGCAGATCAGGAATTTCGCGCGTCTTGCCGACGCGGTTCTGGGCGGCGTTCCCGTCTGGCTGCTCCGCAACCGCGGCGACGCCGAATCGACGGCGCTCATGATAAAAACGATAGAGCAATATGCCGCGGAATGCTCCCACAGGCCCGCAGAAGCCTGTGGAGGCGCTTTTGGCATATCAGCGGTATCAGAACCCGCCGACGCGCAAAACGCGCTCTGCGGGCTCTCAGCGGCCTCAGGCGGGGCACGGTACCGCCGGACGGACGGGATCTTCCTCCATGAGATATGCGGGGAATACCTCCTTCTGGCCGGCGCCGAAGCGCGAAGATGTGTGCCTTTTATGTCGTCGGTAAACGAGCCCAGCGCGATCATCTGGGAGTATATCTCGTCGCCGAGAAGCGCTGCCGAATGCGCCGCCGTGCTTGCCGGCGAATACCCCGGCGTCGACCGCGAACGTCTTTGCGCCGACGCCTCCGCGTTTCTGTCGGAGATGGAGAAGAAGGGATACGTCAGAGCGGTCTGAATGACGTGTCGTGCGCGGCGCACGGCCGGGGAACCGGTACTCCTGTCGCGACGCGTGTCTCATTCTGAAGATGAAGGGAAATCGGGAAAGACAAATGGATGAAGCAAAAGAGAAGAAATACAGATCTCTGCCCGGGATCGTGATGACGTCCTTCGGCAGTGAATATTATCTTGTCAAGGCCAGGAAACTCTCGGCCGACCGCGACAAGTATCTGATCTCGATGAACGAGATCGCCGCGTTCTACTGGAATATGCTGGAGACCCCGGTGACCGAGAGTGAGATGCTCGCGAAACTGGCCGAAGAGTATGACGTCGCCGACGCTGATGCCGCCGCGGCGGATCTGCGCGCGCTCCTTGAGAAATGGGAGGCCGCGGGGTGCGTCGAGGCGTGTGACTGACGCCTGCGTAGCAGCTGATTTTCCGGTTTTTTTGCCACCCGCCAGCTGTTTTTCTTGAAATAGCGACTTTAATAGTGTATAATAATATAATACGCTGATATTTCGCTTATGCACTGCGGTTTCAGGCGTCTTCCGCCTGCCGCAGGCAGATAAAGGTCACTCAATGAGAAAGATCAAAAAAGTATTTTCGGTCCTGCTTGCAGTCCTTCTGGTGCTGCCGTATATCTCCTCCACGGGCATCGCGCTCGATCTGACAGGAGGCGCCTCCGGGAACGGCGGTTCGTTTTATTCGATCGACCCGTCGACGCTGAAGGTTAAAAAGCTCGGGGACATCACCGGCGAAGACGGTTACGGCTCCGCCGTGCCGCTGCCCGCATACAACGAGACCGTCCGTGTGTCTGTCTTCCTCGACGAAAAGTCGACGGCGGACGCGGGATATTCTCTTCAGTCGCTGCAGAAAAACAGGGGCGCTTCTGTCTACCGCGAATCGCTGAAGGCAAAGCAGGACGACATCATAAAGACCGCAGGGAAAAAGCTCGGACACAGCCTGAACGTCAAGTGGAAACTGACGCTTCTCGCGAACGCGATCTCTGCCGAGGTAAAGTATTATGAGATCGTGAAGCTGTCCATGATACCGGGCGTGAAATCGGTCGTGCTTGAGAACCGCTACGATCCAGAAGAGGCCGGGGTCAACACCGCCGGCTCAAGCGCGCAGATGGTCTTTGCGCAGTCTGCGTGGGATGCCGGTTATTCGGGCGCCGGGACTAGGATCGCCGTGATCGACACCGGCATCGACACCGTCCACCAGTCGTTCGATGAGGACGCGTTCCTGCATTCGATAGGCGAACAAACTTCAGGGCTTATGACCTCGTCTCAGGTCTCGGCTCTGGCAGGTGACCTCAACGGGAGCGGGACCTATCTGAGCGCCAAGATCCCGTTCGCATACAATTACGTCGATAATAATACCACGGTCAATCATCTGGAAGACACTCAGGGCGAGCACGGCTCGCACGTCGCAGGGATCGCCGCGGCTAACAAATATATAAAACAGGGCGATGATTACGTTCTTGCCGCATCGGCGGATGCTGTTCACGCCGTCGGCATGGCCCCCGACGCCCAGATCGTCGTCATGAAGGTCTTCGGAGCGAGCGGCGGCGCATACGATTCGGATTATATGGCGGCGATCGAGGACGCGATCGTTCTCGGCTGCGACGCCTGCAACCTCTCGCTCGGTTCGTCGACGCAGGGATTCACATACGACAACGAATATCAGGAGATCCTGAACCGACTGTCGGACGGTGAGGAGAACTCCGGAATGGTCGTATCGGTCTCCGCCGGCAACAGCGGGGCGTTTGCCGATTATCTCGAGGCCGGCGATATCTATCTTGACGACATCGGCATGCACACCGGCGGCTCGCCCGGGACCTATATCAACAGCCTCTGTACGGCATCCGCCGACAACGTTCTCTCGACATCGGACACCTATATTACCGTGTCCGGAACAAATTTCATCTGCTATGAGGACGCCGACGGTCCGGTTCCGCTGATCAAGGATTTCGGCAGCTCGCAGGAGGTGCAGTTCGTATATATAGACGCATACGGAAGCAGCAGCGACTATTCCACGGTCAATGAAAAGGTTTCATTAGACAACAAGCTGGTCATAGTCAACCGCGGAGGAAACATTACTTTTGCCGATAAGGGAAGCAACGCAGCATCCAATTGTTCACCGAAGGCTCTCCTTGTCGCCAACAACGAGTCGGGCGTGATCCAGATGAATATCGACGGGACGAGCGCGGACTTTCCGATGGCGTCGATCACGCTTGCCGCGGCGAATGCCTTAAAGACGGTCGGAACCAGCCATACAGCCGGAAGCGGAAGCAACGCCGTCGTTTACTACACCGGTACGCTTACCCTGAACGGCGGCGCGGCATCGATCCAGCAGCAGAACGGCACGCGCGCCACCGCGACAATATCCGATTTCAGCTCCTGGGGCGTTCCCGGGTCTCTTCTCATGAAGCCCGAGATCACCGCTCCCGGCGGCGATATATGGTCGGTGCTTGGAGCACACAAGACAAAGAACGGCACCGTCGGTCAGAGCGGAAGCGGCCTTAATCATCAGTACGAGAGCATGTCGGGCACGTCGATGGCGGCCCCGCACATCGCGGGTCTCGCCGCGATCGTCGCTCAGTATCTCAAAGAAAACAATATTTCGGTTGACGGATACAGCCGCCGCGCGGTGATACAGTCGCTGCTCATGTCGACTGCGACCCCGATGAAGAACGGAGCCGACTTCATCTCGATCCTCCAGCAGGGCGCGGGACTTGCCGACGTAAATTCCGCTGTCTCGACGTCGTCGGTGATCTTCATGACCGACGCTGCCGGAAAGACGCTTACAACGGCCACCGGAGCCGCATCCGACGGCAAGGTCAAGGCCGAGATCGGCGCCGATCCCGACAGGACCGGAAGCTATTCCTACTCGTTCAGGATATTCAATCTGTCAGACCGGAGGCTTGAATTCAACGCTCCGTCGACAGATGTATTCACACAGGGGTATTACTCCAAAGGCGGAGAATACTATATGGACAGAGGGACCGTGTCCGCGGGCTCCCAGACCGGCTGCGTCTGGGCGCCGCACGGGGACGGCGTCACGAACCCCTACGACGTCAACCTTGACGGCGTGACCGACGAAAGCGACGCGCAGGCGGTCCTTGACTATCTGACCGGCATCGTTGCCGGTGCGGATATTGATCTTGCCGCGGCAGACACCGACGAAGACGGGGCCGTCACGAGCCACGACGCTCACATCATTCTCGTCTATGCCGGGGATCATCCCGCCGAGTATTACATCCCCGAGGGCGGATACGCCGACGTGACGGTCACCTTCAGCTTTGCCGTCGACGAAGACATCTACACCGCCGGCGCGTACATCGAAGGCTTCACGACGGTCGCCGAGAAGGCAGACGGAGAAGGCGTCGCCGGTGTGACCCACACCATCCCGGTCCTCGGGTTCTTCGGCAGCTTCACCGACCCCGGGATGTTCGACACGAAGTCGTATACCGAAGACCTCTACGGGTCGGAGCAGGAAAACTATTCCGGCATCGACACGACCAACTACATAACGCTGACCTACGGCGGAGTCGAGAAGAAATTCAGCGGCAATCCTTATACCGTTGAGGATTCATTCCCGTCCGGCAGACTCGCGGTCAGAAGCGACAGCCAGTTCAAAAACATTTACTACACCCTTGTCCGCGCCGCGGGCACCACTGGGTTTGCGTTGAGCAGACTGGATGACGAAGGGAATATCTCTGAGATCATCAGCGCCGCGGTGAATAACGCGGACGTGACCGGCATGTGGTTCGACCAGAAAGAAGAAGAATGGAAGAACGCGTCTGAAAAGAAATTCCAGGCCGGTTTCTCGGCCGCGGCATCAGGACTGGACGAGGGAGACAGGTTCAGGATAGGCTTCTACGCGCTTCCCGAGTATTACGGAATGTACTACCGCATGAAGAACGGCGGCAGTCTGACCGATGCGGCGTCGGGAGTTCTGAACGTCGCGGGATTCCGCTCTCTGCTGGAAGACGGCGGGCAGATCGGCAGCGGGGGATACGTCGGATACGATTTCTTCGTGGACGATACGGCTCCCCGGATACTGTCGGCAGCACGTGACGGTAACAATATTTCGATCAGCGCCGATGACGACAGGAATCTTGCATACGTCGCGGTGCTCTCGCTCGACGGAGAAGTAAAGTATGCTGAGACGGCGCCTGGCGCCGAGGCGTTCGCCGGCTCGTTCGACATCTCGTCTGCGGTCTCCGAGGCCGACGGATACGTCGCCGTGTTCGTCGGCGACTACGCGGGCAATGAGGCAGCGGTAGCGGTCAAGGTCAATGACGGCACGTCCGGATCGGATCCCTACACCGTATCGTCGGTGAGCATCATTCCCGGATCTCTGGATCTTTACAAGGGCAACGGGGCGGACCTCATCGCAAAAGTGAGCCCGCTCACCGCGACCGACAGGACGGTAAGCTGGTCGACGGGCGACGCAGCGGTCGCGACAGTCGATGAATTCGGCCATGTTACCGCCGTCGGGCCGGGGACCTGCCAGATCACCGCGAGGTCCAACTCGAACAGCGCCGTCAGCGCTGTCTGCTCCGTGAAGGTCACAGCGGTGAACAAAACGCTGAACGGGATCATCTGGGACAAACTCGGAAGTACGCACTTTGCTTCGTTCAACGCATCAGATCCTTCGGACTGGGTGTCTCTGAACATGCGCGATGACGGAGACGAAATACCGCTGAACACGGCGTTCATGAACGGAAGCACGCTTTACGCGGCGACGCTTGACGTCGATTCGGAGGAATGGGAGGCGGTTCTTTATACCGTCGACAGAAGCACGTTCGAGCTGAACGAAGCAGGAACATGCTATGTCCCGGCTACCGATATCGCCAGGGCACCGTCAAATTACGGGGACTATATGGTCTATTCATACGGACCGTACCTGATATTCGGCAATCTTCTGCCCGAAGAGGATGAAGAAGAGGGGACATACTGCGGATTCCCGTACGGAATACTTGACGCGAGCAAAACCGATTCATTCGGAGATGCTTACATCGCCGCCGTCGCCGCGAAGTCGGTCAGCGGCTCTTCGGCCGACTATTATTTCCTTGATGACAACGGTAAGATCTGGCAGACGACCCTCACCATTGGGAGTCAGAGTATCGAATTCAGCGCTCCGGCGCCGGTGATCGACACCGGGTTCTCCACGATGTTCGTATGGCAGGATCTCTATTATGACGGGACATACATCTACTGGGGCCATACCGGAGACGAGACCGAAGACTGGGCAAAACTGATCATAATCGATCCCTCGACCGGAGCGGTCTACGATGCCGGTGACTTCGGAGAGAGGGTCTGGCCCGCCGGCGGTTTCTATGTCGACGGACATGACGCTCCGGCGTCATCGGGTGAAACATCCGGGCAGATGAAGCTCGAAGGCCGAGGAGACACTGCCGCAACCAGGGATGAACTGAATACCGCAGGCGTTAAGGAAAGGCTTGCACGGGAAGCGGCAAGGATCGACGCCGCAAGAAAGACGCGTTCGTCCGGGACAGATGATATGCCTGCCGCAGACGGCGTGAACGTCGCGGAATACCCGAAGGGAACCCCGACGGCTTCAGACGTGACCGGCGTCATAACGGCGAGCCGCGAAGCGGAACAGACGGAAGAGATCGTCTACTCCGAAACTGTCGCGGTCACGAACGGTTATCTGACCGTCACATTCGATCCGGACCTGCTTGCGTTCGCAGGATATGCCAGCGGCAACGACGGCGGACGGGTATCGTGTAATTCCGAAACGCCGGGTGAAGTCAGGATCGCTTATGCTTTCTCGGTCGCATCCGGGGCAGGCAGCCCGATCGTGACACTGTTCTTTGAGAGGTCATGCACCGGAGGAGAGGTTACGATCGCTCCTCTTGAGATAAATAATGATTTCTCTGTTGAAACGATAATCGTAGAAACGCTTGCAGGTAGCGGCCATACATATGGCGCACCGGAATGGGTGTGGAACGATAATTATTCGGAAGCAGAATTGATTTTCACATGTGAAAATGATAATTCGCATAAGACGAGAGTACCCGCAACCGTTTCTTCATCTTTTGATGCAACAACCTTTAATGCAGTGTTTACAGCAACTGCTTCCGGCAGTGAATGCCCGGATGGAATCGCTCACTCAGAAACAATCAGTATTTATGTTCCGCATCTAAAATCAGCTAGTTTAACACTGGAAGGCAAGATAAGCGTAAATTACAAGTTTAATTCACCTGATAATGTTTCATACGTTGTTTTGACATTTAATGATTCTCATACTGTAGTCAATGTTGATGATTCAATCATTAATGATCAGGGGTTATATGTTGCATCATTCTCAAATATTGCTGCAAAGCAAATGACTGATAAAGTTATACTTCAGTTCTATGATGCCAATGATAACCTAATGATGTTCAGGGTCGGTAATCGTTTTGCAACCAGTTATGAATATTCAGTAAGTGATTGGGCAAATAATAAAATTGCCAGCAGCAGTTCCGACGAGACAACAAAAAACCTTGCAATGGCATTGTTGAATTATGGGAATGCTGCTCAGAATTACTTCCATTACAAGCAGGATAATCCGGCTAATCCCAATGGTTATCTTTCTGAAGAGATGATTGCAGTTCAAGGAGACAGCGCGTATGCGGCTTATGTATCAGCAGAAGCTAAAAATGCAGCGGGAAGTATATCGGCATCTCTTATTTTGGAGTCGGATACAACACTGAGATTCAAATTTGCCAATGCGGTAACAGTTTATTATGACGGTGTTGAGTTGGAAAAACATTGGAATGAAACTGAAGCGAGGTATTATGTTGATATCAATGGGATTCCGGCAAAAAGACTTAACGAAATGAAAACGATCACCGTCTCCGATGGAATCAATTCCGGTATTGTTTCTTACGGTCCTCTAACATGGGCTACAAATAAACTGTCAGATGAGGAATCTGCAGAATTGGCGAAATCACTTTATCTGTACAACAAGTATGCAAGAGAGTATTTCAATTATTAATTTAAAAACATTATTCAATAAAGAAATGGAGATAGACACGATGGAAAGATACGAAGAACTGGTTATCGAGATTGTTATTTTTGAAGGAGACGATGTCATTACTTCCAGCAACGAAACAGGAGACAACGATCTCACCTAAAAGATAAACAAACTAGCAAATAACCTGAGATCCTTCTGCAGAGTCTCCGGTCTTTTGCGTTGCCACTCTCTTTAAGCGGTTTTCGCTTTTTCCTCCCGGAGATTATCTCCGGGAGGGGCGGTCAAGGTTGCTCTTGTTCGCACACTCTGTCCTGAAAGGACTAAACAAATATGTCAATTAAGAAAATAACAGCACTCCTCGCCTGTTTCGCAGCAGTGCTATCCTTTGCCGCGTGCACCGGCGCCGATCCGGAGCAGTCGACGGCGGATATTACGTCTGCCGTGTCGCCGGAGAATACATCCGCGACGGCCGGGACTGAAACTGATGCCGTCGATGTTACATCGGAAGTGACGACATCCGCCGACGTAACAACGGAATCGATCACGACCGCGGTCGAGATAACGACTGCCGATATTACGACGGATCAATCCGCGGCGACGTCGGCTCCCGCCGACACGACGACCGAGATACCGCAGGTCACCACACAGGCCGTTCCCGGTACTGAAGTGACCGATCCGTCGGAGACGACGGACGCCGGTACCGGACCGGATGTCACAGGACCCTCAGTCCCGGATCCTGACGCGGAAAAAGAGGCATATTACAAGACATACTACTCTTCAGACGATTTCGGATATGCCGGCGATATAAAAACAGTTCATATGGAATCGGACGACCGGACGTTTGACTTTATTTCATCCGGGTCTTTCTTCAGGTTTTCCGGAAAGGCTCCCGGCAGCTATGTCAGCATCGCTGAGAAGGACGGGCGTTTCATACTGACCGTCTCTTCTGCCGGCGAGAACGGCGCCGTGTCGGCGCAGTATTACTGCTCCGAAAAAAAAGAGGGTGAATCCTTCTCGGATTTCACTGCCGATCTCGGATTTGACGATCTCGGGACTGTCAACCGCGACGAACTGACCGCCAGCGAATTCAACGGAGAGGCAAGGATCGGCGGTGTCCTGTACGACAGCGTCGAGATCACCGCGACTCAGAAAATAATCGACGACGACGGAAAAGAGACCGGAGAGTCTTTCAGCGTCCCGTTCCTCGTATATGTTCAGCCCGACACCCACAAGATCTTCCGGTTTTATATGATCGAGGAGTATATGACGATAGGTGCCGACGGCAAGATAGAGACCTCGCGCGAACTTCTGAGCATCGACTATCTCGCGGAGTATTCCGAGGAGATCCCCGCCGGTGCGTCATTCTCCGACGTGACTACATCCGAACTTATCGAAGTATACCAGGCCGCGATGCTGGCTGTGCTTCTGGGAGCGTAAAAACAATCACCCGCCCGGGTTTTCCAGGCGGGATATTTCACCATCGTTTTTATTTATTTACAGTGTGTTATTTTTGAGTTCATTTTGTGAGGTTATAATTATTTATTAAACTGGATGTAACTATTTTTTACATCCTGTTTTGTGATTCTATAAAAAAAGGGGAAAAACAATGGAAAGATCGACACTTCGAGAAGCGTTCCACGACGGAAATCAGAATTCCTTCGATCAGGAAACACAAGCAATTATTACCGGCGAAAGGAAATACGAACAACTTCGCCTTGAGATTGTCGTGTTTGATGAAGATGATGTTATTACCAGTTCCAACGACCTTCCGTGGAGCGAGAAAGAAGAAGAGAGAATATGAAAAAGAAACTGTTTATTGTTGCAGTCTGCATCTTTCTGGTTCTTTCTGGAGTTGGTATTGGTGTACTGATCCATGCGGAGGAATCTGCCCCGGAATTGAACATTGCGAAATGCACGCTGTCTCTGGAAAGTAATACATACATCGTTTATGCGGTGCAGGGAGATATATCTTCCGATGTTAGGCTGCTTATTTGGAATAGACCGCAGAGTTCTTATGAAAAAGGGACTGAAGATACGGTTCTTACCCCTGTAAGCACATTTTCTCTGTTGGGCGTCGATAGTCTTCGCTTTGAGTATACCAAGCTTGCCGCAAAGCAGATGGGCGATGTGGTATATGCAAGGGCGGCCGTGGAAAAAAACGGTCAGTACTACTACAGCGATATAAAGCAGTACAGTATTTTACAGTACATTTATGAAAAGACAGGACGCACAGGAGATGATCCATATCCGGACGACAATTTGATAAAACTTCTTAACAGTATGATTGTATACGGTGCAAACGCTCAAAGCTATTTCAACTACAAAACCGACAGACTGGTTGATGAAGACCATTACTGGGTAAAAGTTGTGGGCGGAACACTGGGTGATCTTTGCACAGACGGGCTGTATCTTCCCGGGGATGAGATTACTCTGATTGCACCGGAGACTGACGCAAGCGGAAAGATTTTTGAGTCCTGGACTGATGGAGACGGGATCGTGATCGGTACGTCTGCAACGACCATCATTACAGTCGGCGAAGCCAACGAAACTTACACGGCTAACTATACCGAACCTGCACCTCAGATCCCAGAATCTCAAGGACTCGCCTATGTCGATAACGGCGACGAAACGTGCACCATCACCGGCATCGGGGAATGTGGGGATTCAGAAATCTATATTCCCAAAACGATCAATGGCCTTACAGTTAAGGCTGTCGGTGAAGAGGCTTTTAAAGAAAATACGTCTGTCACATATGTGTATATGCCGGACAGCATAACACTCATAGATAAAAAGGCGTTTTATGGGTGTACAGGACTTGGCGAAGTGACGCTTCCCGGGGATACCCAGGCTACCGCTGCTTCAGGAATTCAAAACACTTTCCCAACGTTCAATGCTGAGATAAAAGCTATAAAAACAGGAAAGAAGTCCGCTTTGAATACCAAGGCGGGAGGAGCGGGAAACCGCGGTGAAACCGGAGAGGAACTGATCATAGGCGAGGCAGCATTTCAGAACTGCACCAGCCTTGAAAGCATAACAATTCCGGACAACGTTACCTCGATAGGCGACTCCGCATTTCAATTTTGCTCCGGTCTGACAAATGTCAACATTCCGGAAAGTGTTGTAACAATCGGCGAATCTGCATTTCAGGAGTGCACCAATCTTGAAAGCATAATACTTCCCGATGGTTTGACAACAATTGGAGAATCTGCTTTTTACGGTTGTTCCAGTCTAAAATCAATGGAAATACCAGAGGGGACCACAACCATTTGCGGCTATGCTTTCTGGGGTTGTGATTTTGAACGCGTCGTCATACCTTCAACTGTAACTCAAATTGAACATGGCGCTTTTGCTGGCTGCGATAAAATCATTGAATTGGTGGTTTCAGAGAACAACTCTGTATATTACAGTGTTGACAATTGCATTATTCATAAGGACACAAAGAGTCTCATCCTTGGATGCAAAGGAAGCACGATTCCATCTGACGGCAGTATACTCTCTATTTCCGATGCTGCATTTGAGGGAAATAAATATATAACAAATATAATAATTCCTGAAGGGGTAGTTGAAATAGCAGACTCAGCGTTTAGAGGCTGCAAAAATCTTGACAGCATTGAGTTGCCTGAATCTCTCGTTTTAATTGGAGAATTCGCATTTGATTCCATCAATATTACAACTTTAACTATTCCGGATGCTGTAACTCATTTGGGGTCCAGTGCATTTGGATCCTGCGAAAGGCTTGAGACGGTTATTCTGGGCAGCGGACTCCAGGAAATTGGTGCTTCTGCATTTAAGTGGTGCAACTCACTGAGTAGCATCTCAATTCCCGGGAATGTTTATTCTATCGGCGAGGAGGCGTTTGAAGGCTGCGCTAATCTTGCAACCGTTATTCTCGAAGATGGAGTGCAAATCATTGGAGAATCTGCTTTCGCCGAATGTCAGGCATTAACAAGTTTTGCAATTCCTAAAACAGTTGCCAGTATAGGAAAAACTGCATTTGGCAGATGTGATGGAATTGAAACGATCATTATTGATACGGATAATCCATATTATGTATTCACCAACAATTGTCTGATAGAGATCGCTTCCAAAAAGGTGCTTCAGGGGTTCGGGGGTTTTGTTATACCGGATGACGGCTCCGTTGAAAATATAGAAGATGGAGCATTTGAAGGCAACAGTGCTGTTGTTGAAATTATCATTCCTTCAGATGTGGTTTCAATAGGTGAAAGGGCCTTTGCTGATTGTAATAACCTGGCTTATATAAACGTTCCGGATTCCGTTACGGTTATTGGTCCTGATGCTTTCAGCGGGTGTTCAGCTCTTGAATCCATTAACATACCTTGTTCGCTCAGTTCTATTATGAACGGAACGTTTTGCGGATGTGAATCTCTCACGGTAATCAGTATTCCTGAAGGAGTAACAACTATAGGCGATCAATCGTTTAGAAATTGCATTAATCTTGCTGAGATTCAACTGCCGCAAAGCGTAACGGCCCTTGGTTCTCAGTCATTCAGTGAATGCCGGAAACTTGTGAAAATTTATTATAGCGGTACTGTTGAGGGATGGGATGCAATAGAAAAAGGGCGCGATTTTGACAGTGGATCGGGGTACTATACCGTTTATGCCACCGATGGAGAATCCCACAAGCAAAATCTGTTCGCATATCGTGATAACGGAGACGGAACATGTGCCATTATTGATGTGATTTCCGTTATCGAAACTGATTCTTCTTTTGAAATACCTTCTCAGATTAAAGGCCTTACTGTCGTCAGTATTGACAGTATGGGAGGATTGAGATTCGACTGTACCGCCGGTGTTATTATTCCCGATACTGTTCAGAGAATAGGTGAAGGGGCTTTTGATCACTTGGTAGGGCTTGCCAGCATTGTTATTCCTGATTCGGTTTCTTATATCGGAGGAGGGGCATTCAACATGTGTAACCTGTCCGATGTTTATATAGGGAAAGGCGTAACGTATATCGGGCCGGGAGCATTTACAAATTGCCCGTTGGAGAGCATCGCCGTTTCTGACGATAATCCTTGTTATTTCAGCAGCGGCAATTGCATTGTGGAAACGAATACAAAGAAACTGATCGTCGCAGGCGCGAACTGTGTTATTCCGGATGACGGAAGTGTCACGACGATATGCGAGGACGCCTTCTCCGGTGTTATGAGGCGCCGCAGGGAAGAAATCACCATCGTTATTCCTTCTTGTGTTACAACAATTGAAAAAGGGGCGTTCCATGGGTGCGAGGTGGCCAACATAGTCATTTCAAACGGAGTGACCAATATTGGAAAAGAAGCGTTTGACTGGACCGAACTCCACAGAATAATCATTCCTTCCAGCGTGACTCAATTGGGAGATGGCGCTTTTTCAGGGAACGGTAACCTTTATTCAGCTGTTCTGTGCGAAGGTATTACAGAAAAAGGCATCAATATTTTTGGCGGATGTGATGAACTAAAGAAGATTTATTATTCGGGTTCAATTGAGAATTGGAACGAGTTTGCTAGAACAGAAGAATTCTCGTCTGACTCTCCGGAAGTGATCTGCGGAATAACAGAATACAATGATTCATTCTTCGTTTTAAAAGATAATAGATACAGCTTTATTGCAGCTAATGGCAATGCCACTGAATTTGAAATAGCCTCGACAGTAAACGGTTTTTCTGTAAGCGGCATTGAGGATTATGCATTTATTAATAATATTGATTTGCGTTCTTTGACCATTCCGGAGAGTGTTGAATCCATCGGCTGTTTAGCATTTAAAGGCTGCGTTCAGCTTGAGGATATTTATTTTACCGGGACCGCAAAGCAGTGGTGCTCAATTGCGTTCGGAGACGGTTGGGATGATGATACGGGAGGATACCGTGTGTATTGCTCTGATATGGTCTTAAACAAAGGCGATGAATGCGGACTAACGTATATAATTAACAATGATTTTGAAGAAAATCCTGGAATCAAGATAACCGGATCATTGTTCAGCGACATTTCTCAACTTGTCATTCCAAAATCAATTGCCGGAATAACCGTAACGGAAATTGCCGAAGGCTCGTTTGAGGGGTATGCAGATCTAACAACTGTTTTTATTCCGGACACTGTTGTGTTGATCGGAAACAGCGCCTTTGAAGGGTGCGCTGCCTTGACCAGCGTTACTATGGCTGGAAGTTCTTCACATTTTCTTTCTATCGGAGAGAATGCTTTTAAAGGATGTGGATCTCTTTCAAATATAACTCTTCCGGGGAGTGTGAACTCGATCGGTAATAGTGCCTTTGAAAACTGTATCGGCCTTTCTGAGATTGTCTTGCCATATAGAATCAACCTTATAAGCGGAAATGCTTTCGCGGGCTGTTCGGGACTCCAATCAATTACAGTATACAGCTTGGTTAAATCGATATCCGAAAACGCATTTAACGGATGTGACAACCTTTCGAGTGTGCATTACGATGGTAATGAAACTGAATGGGAGCAAATAACAGTTGAAAGCGGAAACGACCCGCTCAATTCAGCATTTCTGTCCTTCGGGCGTTTTTACGGATCTCCGATTGCTTCCGCAGAAGAGTTTTACTCTATAACAAATGACGTTTATTATTTGGTTAATGATATATCATTGACCGAATCTAAAGAATCATTTGGCGGAATTCTTAACGGAAACGGACATGCCATTTATTTGGAAAATGGGCCTGCCTTCAATTTGCTGGAAAACGCGATAATCAGTAATTTGACAATCCGGGGGACGATTTCGAGTTATGAGTTAAGACTTGGGGCACTTGCATGTCGTGCATACAATGTAATAATCTATAATGTTATTAATTATGCCAACATAACTAATGACTCTTGTGACGGTAATCTGTATATTGGAGGAATCATTGGCAGCATCGAGACCAACAATGCTACAGAAAACAATCGTCAAACCGATTATTTCATAAACTGCATAAACTACGGAAACATTATGTTGAATATGTTGGAGGGGACGCCCCGTATAGGCGGAATCGTCGGCAACGCAGCAAGATGGCAGTGGTGTGTGTACGATAATTGCAAGAACTATGGACGCCTTGAAGTAAATGTTAACGATGATTCGGTCTCTCCTTATGTTGGAGGGATAGCCGGCTCAGCTTTTGGTGCCGATTTCATAAACTGTGAAAACGGCGGGGAACTGAGATCACAAAATTCAGCGTATATGGGTGGAATAATTGCCAGACCGACCCCGTCGTGCAACGGTGGATCTCAGACAGTAACTTGTACCGGGTGCATCAATAACGGTGACATATACTGTTCGACCGATGATTCGATCGGCAGCGGGACCGCAGGTGGTATAATTGGACATGCAGGAGCAAAAGACAACAACAGAAATACTTTTGCAGTCTATGCCTGCATTAACTGTGTAAACAACGGAAGTATTATCTGTGGCGGTAACTATGTTGGCGGAATAATAGGCTATGCTTATGGAATCGACAAGGTTGACGACGCTCAGGAAACATATTATCAATATGCATACATAGAGGGATGCACAAACAACGGTAATATTACTGGTACAAAAACAGTAGAACAAAACGAGAACGGAAGCAACTGGGAAGCGACGTTCGTCTCACAATTCCTTGGATTCGCTAATACATGCTCAAATGTTATTATTAACAGTAAAGGCTACGGAAGTCTGGTAAACACTAACAATAATTACAATGTGATTTTCGGGATCAGCTCAGACCCTGACTGCGTTTCCAATTCTGTTATTTATGGAATAACTCTCCTTGAAAACGAAGGAACCACCAACTTCAATTGGTGCTCTGATAATAAGGCCCTTGGCGATAGAGAGGCTAACAGAGTTTCTTTGGAAGACTATCTTGCAATTGAGGGTAATGGAGAAAAGATTGTATTTGTTGATGTTCCTGAGGAATGAAAGCGTTTCTTCGGTTTGACTCAAATTAATAGCTAAACAGTTCTTTCAATCACAACCCTGGGTCATGCCGCCCGGCTGAATGCCGGGCGGCATCTTTTCAACTATTTCGAAATGAACAGAATTTGATATTCATAAGAATCTGCATCTTACAAGAGTAATATGCTCTTCAATTGCCTGCTTTTGATAAGAGAAGCATCACGCCCGTCATTCCGAGGAGATCCCCGCCGGTGCGTCGTTCTCCGACGTGACTACATCCGAACTTACCGAAGTATACCAGGCCGCGATGCTGGCTGTGCTTCTGGGAGCGTAAAATCAATCACCCGCCCGGGTTTTCCGGGCGGGAAATTTTTACTTATTATCCGGTTTCACATCTCCACTCCCCGTTTCCGCAGTAGCGCGCGGAGCTCTTCGGGGGGCAGTTCGGACGGCTGACGGCCGGATGCCGCGCAGAGCGCGGCCGCGGCGCCGGCGGCCTCTCCGGTGGCCATGCAGATGACCATGACGCGGTAGCTGGCGTGGGCCCTGTGGGTGCCCGAGATGCACCGGCCGGCGACGAGCATATCCGGCACGCCGGCGGGCACTAGGGCGCCGTAGGGGATGTCGTACGGCTTCGCCTCGTGGGCGAAGCCCTCGGCCTGGCCGCCTCCCGCGGGATTGTGGATGTCGATGAGGAACCAGGCCGAGTGCACGGCGGCGTCGGGACGGGCTCTGCCCGTCCCGACGTCTTCGTCGGTGACGGCGTCGATGCCGTGTATCCTGCGCGACTCGCGCACGCCGATCGCGTCGGACGAGCTCTTTATCACGCTGTTCTCAAAGCCGGGTATGTATTTCCGCAGGAAGTCGTGGCAGGCCGCGATCTGCGGGATGAGGTCGCTCCCGGCCCCGGTGAGCGACTCGGGATCGAGCGGGTCGCGGCCGTTCGTCTGCGTGGCGTTGACCGACCTCTCGCCCGGCCTCGTTCCGCCGTGCAGGCGCACTATCGTGACGTTCCGCGGCAGTTCGCCCTCGCGGTTCTTCGCTTTGCACAGCTCCCTGTATTCCATACCCGCGTAGGGCCCCGACGGTATCTTCACCGGGTCGGACCCGCCCCAGGCGGTGATGGCGCGCGATTCGTCGACGCCGGTCAGCGTGAACTCGAGCGACATCGGCTGGATCCCGCCGTCGCTCTCGCGGCCGACCGAATACTCCGCACCCGCCGCCGCGGCGGCGCAGCCGTCGCCGGTGCAGTCGACGGTGATCTTCGATTCGACGCCGAACAGCCCCGACTGCGACGAGAAGATCCCGCCGCAGACGTGTTCTCCACGCTTCATCACCGACACGAAGGCGGTGCTGCCGAGGAAGGTTATGTTCTTTTCGCTGTGTATGAGCCTGTCTGTTACCCGCTTGGCCGTCTCTCTGTCGGCCGGTATCTCGCGGCCGTTGCGCGTCCTGTATTCGGGGCATCCGCCGTCCTCTTCGCGCAGCAGGCCGATGAACTCGTCGGCGAACGTCCCGGGACAAACAGAGCCGAGTATCGGGCTTATCTGCCCGAGGGTCAGCATCCCGCCGGCGAACGCGTATCTCTCGCACAGCACGACGGTCTGCCCGGCGCGCGCGGCCGATACCGCCGCCGCGATGCCGGAGGGGCCGGCGCCAATGACCAGCACGCCGCAGGAATACCTCACCGGCACGCTCTCAGAGAACGAATAGCTGCCGTATCCTGCCATGTCTTCGCTGTTATCCGTAACTTTCATATCGACGTCTCCGTGTTCTTTTCAGTCAGTGGATCATCTGCCGTTCTGCCTTCCGCCGTCCGGTCAGTCTTCCGCCGTCCGGCCCATGAGACCTTTCAGCGACTCGTATATCTCGAGATATCTTTCGTAATTCTTCATATATGCCGGCCGCACCGACGGGTCGGGCAGATGGCGCCGCTTTTCCTTTACGACGGCCTTCGCGCCGGCTTCCGGCGAACTGTATACGCCGGCCGCGGTGCCGGCGAGGATCGCCGCGCCGAGGTTCGTCGCGTTGTCGGAGCCCGGTACCGACACCGGCAGGCCGGTCATGTCCGACTTCATCTGCGTCCAGAAGAGCGAATTCGCAGCTCCCCCCGTCGAGCGGAGCAGAGTCGGTCTCGCGCCGGCCGCCGCGGCGGTGTCGAGGTTGTGGAGCAGGGAATATCCCACTCCCTCCATGAGCGCGCGTATGAAATCTGCGCGTGTCTTGCGGAAGTCCATGCCGTAGAACACGCCGGTGGCATAGGGGTCCCAGACCGGGGTGCGCTCGCCCGCCATATAGGGCAGGAATATCAGCCCGCCGCAGCCCGGCGCGGCGTCCCGCGCCTCGATATCGAACATCGCGGGCACGGAGAGCCCCGACGTCTTCGACATCTCCTCCTCGTACCGGCCGAATTCGGATGCGGCCCATTTTATCACGCCGCCTCCGCCCGTCGTTCCGCCCTGGATCAGCCATCTGCCGGGCACGACGTGCGCGCAGAAGATGAGCCGCGGGTCGGCCGCGAACCGGTCGGTGCATATGCTCATGCCGCCCGACTGTCCGCCCTGCTCCTGCGTCTGTCCGGGGTCGGTCACCCCGGCGCCGAGCGCGGTGCACGCCGAATCGACGCCTCCCGCCGCGACGGGTATTCCGGGGCACAGGCCGCAGGCTTCAGCCGCATCACGAGTCAGCCTGCCTACCGTCTCGTGGCCGTCGAAGAGCGGCGGGACGATATCGGTGCGTATGCCGAGCGCCCGCGCGGCTTCTTCGTCGAGGCGGCCTTTCATTATGTCGTAGAAGTGGAACCCGTATCCTTCGCTCCGGCAGAGCGAGAGGGCGCCTGTGAGCCGGAAGACGAGATATCCCTCGGTCCCCAGCACCGCGATGGCGCCGCGGTAGACGTCGGGCATCTTCTCGCGAAACCACAGAAGCTTGCCCGTGACGTAGTTCGGCCGCAGGGGATTGCCCGAGAGCCGGAAGAGGCTGTCTCCGAATTCGGGGGCGAGCCGGCGGCAGATCTCGTCGGCGCGGCTGTCCTGCCAGATGGGGGAGGGGCAGAGAGGTCTGCCGTCTCTGTCCAGCATGACCGTCGACCAGCTGTGTCCGTCGACGCCTATCGCGGCGACAGAGCGCGGGTCGGCGCCCGACTTTTCCATGCAGTCGCGCACGCCTGCCGCCGCTGCCGTCCACCAGTCGTCGGGGTCCTGCTCGGCGTATCCCTGCCGCGGCCGGGAAGTCGGGTATCCGTGCGACGACGAAGCGACGACAGCCCCCGAGGTATCGAAAAGCGCCGTTTTGGTGGCGCTGGTTCCGATATCTATTCCGATGAGGTATGTCCGCTCTTCCATCGCGTCAAAGAGCCGCTACGGCCGCGTCGTACAGCTCCCCGTATTCGGTGAAGGCGGGCAGGTCGGGGTTCGCCGCGATGATGGCGTCGGTCGAGCGGAAGAGGAATCCGGCCCCGGAGGCCCTGATCATGGCGAGGTCGTTGTAGCTGTCGCCGGCGGCGATAGTGCCGAAGCCGACCGACTGCAGCGCCCTGACCGTCGCAAGCTTCGAATTCTTCACGCGCATGCGGTAGCCGGTGAGCACGCCGTCCGTGTCCGCCTCGAGCTCGTTGCAGAATATCGTGGGGCGTCCCAGCTTTTTCATGAGCGGTCCCGCGAACTGCGTGAATGTGTCGGAGAGTATTATTACCTGCGTCTTCTCGCGCAGGGCGTCGAGAAAGGCCCTGGCGCCCTCGCAGGGCTCGATCTTCTCTATGACGGCCTGGATATCCGGCAGCTTCATTCCGCGCTCTCTGAGCAGCGACAGCCGCCATCTCATGAGTTTGTCGTAATCAGGCTCGTCTCTGGTCGTGCGTCGCAGCTCGGGAATGCCCGATGCCTCCGCGAAAGCTATCCAGATCTCGGGGACGAGCACCCCTTCAAGGTCAAGACAAACGATCTTCATCTCTGTATCCTTTCATGAATCTCTCTTTGAACGCGGCACCGGCACGGAGGCCCATGTCGTACATGGCCTCGACGGCCGAGCCGTATACCGGCGGCGCGTCCGCAGCCGTGCATGTGACGCCGGGAGGGCAGAGCGACATGACCGCTCTCATGTATTCGGGGTGATGCACGAATACGCCTCCGTCGAATACGGCGCTGTACGGTCCGCCAAGCGCCTTCAGCGCCGCGAAGGTCAGCTCGGAGAGCTCCCTCGCTCCGCCGTCGAAGATCTCGCAGGCAGCCGGGTCGCCGGCCGCTCTCGCCTCGAACACCGCGGGTGCCATCGAGGCTATGTAGCGCCGTCCGCCCTCGTAGAATCTGGCGATGTGATCCTTCACCGGCTCGCCGCACATGCGGTGGAGTATGTCGGTGAGAAGAGTGTGCGGGCGTCTGCCGTCGAGGTCCATCAGCGCCCTTCGTATGGCCCTGCGGGCGAGCACGTATCCGCTGCCTCCGCTGTCGAGGAGGTAGCCCCAGCCGCCGATGTGGGATACTCTGCCGTCTTTTCGGACGCCGATCGACGAACCGGTGCCGCATATGACGCAGCAGGCGTCGCCCTCCGGACCGAACGTCGCGGAGATCATGCAGCGGCAGTCGCCCTCGACCCGCATGCGGCGGATGCCCGGCAGCCGCTCGCGCATCATTTTCCCGGCGAGGCCGTGCGTGTGGTCGACGCCGGCGTATCCGCAATAGAGCGTGTCGGTCCCGGCGCCTTCTGTCAGACGTTCCATGACGGCCACGACGTTCTCGACCGAGCGCTCGGGACCTATGTCGAGCGGGCTTCCGCCCGGAGCGACGATATGCCGGAGGACGGTCCCGTCCTCCGTGAACAGGACGGCGTCGATCTTGGTCCCGCCGAGATCGAAGGCCGCCATTCTTTTTTCAGTGTTCAACCGTATAATCCCCTTTTCCCTGACGGCAGGTATCCGCGTCACGCCGCGTGAGACGGAATTTGAAGACAGTCGTGCGTATGCTGGCCGCGGCTCCCTCTTCGGCGCCGGGGGCGTCCTGCTTTTCGATAGAGACGGTCCCGTCGCGGTACAGCTCGTAAAGCACCTCGTACACCGCCTCGCTCAGCTGTCCGACCCTGTCACGCGGCCAGAGCCCGGCCGCGGGCCTTGCGACCTCCCTGAATGAGAGCGGGCGGTCTGCGCCCTCCAGCGCGCCGAGCACCGCCTCGCGCGTACCTGCGAGCACGGACGGCGTGACCGGTACGACTTCGAGCGGCGGTATCATGCGTGAGATCCGCGTCTCCCTCAGTGTGACGGTGCCGTAGGAGCACTCGGGGACCGGAGTTATGCTGATATATCTGCGGTCGTCCGGCAGGGCGATCGCGGTGGATGCCAGAAATACCTCGTCGGCGGTCCTGGCGATGACGCAGGGCTTGTTGAACCTCGCGAACGATATCGTGTCGGGTTCGTCGGCGGACACCGCAAGGCCGACTATCTCGGCAGGATACTCGAGGAAAGACTCGCGCATCGCTTCGGCGGTACAGAGGCCGTCTGTCAGCATATGGTCGCGGATCAGGAACGCCATCGCCTCGCTGCCGTGCACCGAGCGGCCGTCGGGAAGGCGCGGGTAGCTGCCTATCCTACGGTCGTCGGCGGTGTCGAAAACGTAACCGCGCGCGGCCAGCTTTTCGACCGCGGCGTCTCTTTCTCGGAAAGCGGCCAGCTTCCCGCCTGATCCGTTGGCTATATACGCGATCCTGCCGTCGAAGCTGAGGAAGGGATGCGCCCATCTCGAGTCTCCTCCCGATCTCGAGCGGGAATGTATAAGACCGTAATTCCCGGGAAGCGTGTCGGCGCGGAGCTCGGAGACAAGCAGGTCCATATCGCCGAGGAGTTTGGCGTGAGCGAGCTTCCCGTCGTAACATGTGACGATACCGGAGTAGTATCCTCCGCAGAATCCCGACTGCCGCCGCATCATCCCGCACAGTACGGGAGCCGCGGGGCGCGGGCCGATATAGCCGGCTATATTACACATGACGCACCTCTTTTTTCAGGCATTAAGCGCCTTTTTGCCGGTCCGGGTCATTTTCCCGAAGAGCAGGGATGCTCGAAAAGTCCCGGGAGATATGCCGCCGGCAGGCCGTCCTTCGTCTGTTTGAAACCGGCTGCCGACAGCAGTGCCCTGCTCCTTTGTGCGAGAGCCGCGGAGGCGACGGCGTATTCGCCCCCGCACATCTCGATGAACGACATGGCGGCGCGGCACATCACGAATCCGGGCTCGAAGTCCTCGAATCCGGGGATGACGTCGAGCGTGTGCAGGATCCCGCCGCCCGGAGCGGTCCTGAACTGGCACACGCCGGCGAGAGCGCCGTCGGCCCTGGCGGAATAGGCCAGGTCGTCGGGCAGATATTCGGCCCCGCAGAGCGCGCAGAGGCGCTCCTGCTCGGCTTTTGATTCTATCGGAAGTACTTCAAGCATCCCGTTCGCCCCCGCTTTTCTCCGCCGTCATTCTTGCGAGTCTCTTGAGATCGGCCACCTCTCCGTCGTCGAGCAGCCGGTATCTTCCCGGCGCTATCCCGTTGACCGATACAAAACCGATCATGATCCGCTTAAGGCGGGCGACCTCAAGTCCCGCCGCCTCGCACATCCGCCTGATCTGGCGGTTGCGTCCCTCGCGGATAGTTATGTCGAGCCGCGTGATGTCTCCGTGTCTGTCGACGCGGTATACCTCGGCCGGCTCGGTCGGGCGGCTCTCCCCCTCAAGCATCATCGGCGAGCGGAGGAGGGCCAGCGTCTTTTCGTCGACGTTCCCCCTGACCGACACCCGGTAGACCTTCGGCACTCCGTGCGCCGCTCCGGTCATCAGGTTGGCGAAATCGCCGTCGTCGGTGAGGAATATCAGCCCCTCGGAGGCCATGTCGAGCCTTCCGACGGGATAAAGGCGCTTCCCGAGTTCGGCAGTGAGGTCGGTCACCTGTCTGCGCCCCTTTTCGTCCTTCGCGGTGCAGACGTAGCCGCGCGGCTTGTTCACGGCCGCGACGGTCCTGTGACGCTCGCGCCATACGATGCCGCGCCCGCGCCATACGACCCTGTCGACGCCGGGCTCGACCCTGTCGCCGGGCGACGCCTTCCTTCCGTTCACCGTCACGCTGCCGGCCGCGATCTCCTCCTCGGCCGCCCTGCGCGAGAGCACGCCGCATTCGGAGAAGTATTTCTGAAGTTTGATCTTTTCCATGTCTCTCCGCGCAGGTCTCCGGCCGGCGGCGCATCCGCCGCCGGCCGGAGACCTGATACCGCCGTTATTCGGTCTTCTCCGGTCCGGATACGGTTTCTGCCTTTCCGGCGGGCTCGACGTCCTTCACGGCCGTTTCGTCCTTTTTCTTCGAGAAAAGGGCCTTGATCTTCGAGATTATGTCGGGCGAGCGTTCGATGACGTCGGCCACCTGCTCGATCGTTCCGCTCGGCCTGTCGGTCCCGACGTTGATCATGTCGACTCTGCCCTCGGGCGAGACGACGAGGAATCCGACGGGCGCGACGGTAAGGCCGGTACCGCCGCCTCCACCGAAGTTCTGGAGCTTCGACTTCACCGCTTCGTCGTTCTTGCCGAGGTAGTCGAGCCCGCCCGACGCGATGCCCATCGAGATCTTGGATACGGGGATGATGACGGTCCCCGAGGGGGTGCTGATCGGGTCGCCGACCACGGTGTTGGCGTCGACCATCGAGCGGATGTTCTCGAGCGACGCGGAGATTATCTCCTGGATCTTGTTGTCTGCCGACATTGGATTTCCTCCGTTTATGCTAGTCTTTCTGTTTTTCGTTTTGTGTATTCCGGTTCAGGACCTTCAGGTCAGTCAGCCGCGTATGAGCTCCTTTATCGCTCTGCCCGCGCTGCGGAAGATCAGGTCGAAGATCTGCCACACGCGGAGCGACAGCCCTATCTCGATGTCGAACCGCGGCGAGTCGGACAGGAAGTCCGCCCTCACGTCGACGTCAGACTTTGTCTGTGCCCTCAGGGTCCCCGTCGCGTCGAGCAGCGCCGCGAGATACGCGACGGCCTGCGTGACGCCGCCAAAGAGCACCGCTGTCTTCGCCGCCTCGTCAGTCGCGATGTCGATGTGCAGCCTCGCGACGCGCACCCGGAGGTGCTTTCCGAAGCGCTTCACGGCCGTTTCCGCGACCGATGTTATGAGCTTTACCGTCCGGAGGATGTCCTTCGGGCCCTGTTTCCCGCTCTCAGCGGGCGGCGGTTCCTTGCCCTTTTTTCTCAGGCGTTCGGCCTTCTTTTCGGCCTTTTTCCTTGCCTTTTCGGCTTTTTTCTTCTTCTTTTCCTCTTTCGCCGCTTTCTTTGCCGCCTTCTTAGCGGCCTTTTTCTCTTCGGCGCGGCGGCGCCTCTCCAGCGCCTCCGGGGTGTAGTTCCGGATCTTTACCTTTTTCGGCTTCTTCGGCAGGATCCGCACCGGAATGCCGGCGACCCTTACCGTGAGACCGAATTCGCCGTCGTATTCGAGGACGGCCTCGCCGCGGATCATCGCGATGAGAAAGAGGAGAAGAAGTATGCCTCCGGCAATTATCCAGCCGGTCATTATGCTTTCTCTGTGTCCGCTCCGGGCCGATCGCCGTCCCCGGCACCGTCAGACGTTTCCGCGTCTGATCCGGCCTCGTCCGGCCCGGCCTGTTCGGTGAGCGACTCGACGGCCGCCGCGACCGACCCCGCTTCGGGGAGCTCCGAGAGGTCGGAGAGACCGAAGACCCGCAGGAACTTGTCGGTCGTTCCGAGCAGCATCGGACGCCCGGGGGCGTCGAGCCTGCCGGTCTGGCAGATCAGGTCGCGGTCGATCAGCGAACCGACGGCATATGCCGAGTCGACGCCCCTGACGGTGTCGATGAAGGCCCTCGTCACCGGCTGGTTGTAGGCCACGACGGCCAGCACCTCGAGCGACGACGGCGAAAGGTTGCCGCCGCGGCGGATCCCCAGCGCCTCGCGTATCTGCGGAAGGAAGTCCTCGCGCGTGCACAGCTGGCAGGATTCAGCGAAGGTCAGCATATGCAGGCCCGAGCCGGGAGCCGAGTATTTCGTGTCCCTCATGTGTTCGGCGAGCGTCCGGACGTCACGCGGGGCAATGCCCAGGGCATCGCCTATCTTAGTGTATTCGACCGGGTGGCCGGCGGCGAAGAGTATCGCCTCGAGCGCGGCTTCGGTCTCCCTGACTCCGGCGAGTCTGTCGCCGGTGCCGTTCTCATTCATTTCCAAAGTGTCCTTTCCGCCTTTCGGTCAGCAGTTTGGGGAATCTGCGCCGGTTGTCCGGCGTTCCGCCGGTATGCAGGCTGTTTTTGCCCTGTTTTTCGCGTTACGCAGGGTCTTCTGACTTGTTTCCGCCGCTGTTTTCGTCGCTGTTTTCGTCGCTTTTCCCGGTTTTTTCGCCGTTCTTTTTGTTTTCTTCCGGCGTTTCCTCCGCCGAGGCGTAGTCGTCGAGGACGAGCCCGGCCTCGGGGTCTTCGGCGAACTCCGGGTTTACCGTGAACACGGTCCCGATCCCCTCCAGGCCGTCGAAATCGTCGCGGCCTCCTGTGATCACCAGCCGTTTCATGCGCACGAGCTCGAGCACTCCGATGAAGATGGCTACGAGCTCGGGCCTGCTCGCGGCGTCGTCGAGGAGCTCGGCGAGCGACGACGACCGTCCTCCGCCGAAATGCCCGAGGATACCGTGTATCTTCTGCTCGACCGAGACGATCTTCCGCGCGACGAGAGGCGTGACGGCGGACGTCGCGATCTTTTCATCGGCGGCGCGGAGCTCTGCCAGCATCCGGCGCATCAGTCCGTAGAGCTTCTGCGGGTCCTGGTCGGCGACAAAGCTGCGGTCGGGCGAGATCTCGTCGGTCTCCTTGGCCATCCTCCCGCCGTATTTCGCGTAACGCTCCGAGAGCAGCGCCGCGGCGCGCTTGGCCGCCTGCAGCCTTGCCAGCGCTTCGGCAAGGCCCGCGCGCGGGTCGGCTTCTCCCGGGTCCTCGCGGGGCAGGAGCATCCGGCTCTTTATGAGCATGAGGTCGGAGGCCATGACGAGGAACTCCACCGCCAGCTCCATGTCGAGCTCGGCCGCCTGCGCGATGTACTCGAAGTACTGGTCGCAGATCTCGGAGATCCGTATGTCCTCGATCTTCATCTTGTTCTTTTTGATCAGCGAGAGCAGAAGGTCGAGAGGACCTTCGAACTTCTCGAGCCTGTAAGTCAGGGTTTCTTCCATCTGTCCGGTTTCCTGTCCGTACAAAAAATAACTGGATCGCGATGCCGCCGCGGGCCCTCCTGCCGGGGAGCGGCGCTCCGTGTCAGCCGAAGAAGGGAAGAAGTTCGAGCAGCCGGAGCATCCCGTTTATGAGCAGAGACGAGAGATACGAGAGCCCGCCAAGTATCAGGCCGCCGTGCAGCACGTACGACTCAAAGAGTATCAGCGCCATCAGGCCGAGCATGATGTAGCGCTCGTATTTCATGACCTTGAAATACCACTTGACGGGCAGGAAGACGTAGAAGAACCTCGAGCCGTCGAAGGGAGGGACCGGCAGCATGTTGTATACAGCGAGAAATACGTTGAGCTGAAGTCCGAGGCTGAAGAAGAGCATCACCGTCATCCCCAGTGTCCCGGTCCCGCCGCCGGCTTCGGCCGACTTCTTCATGACCGTGTACGCGGTCTCGTATAAGATCGCGAAGACCGTCGCGAGAAGCAGGTTGGATACCGGCCCCGCGACGGCAGTCAGCGCCATGTCGCGGCGGGGCTTCCTGAAATTCCTCGCGTTGACCGGCACCGGCCTTGCCCAGCCGAAGCCGAACAGCAGCATGAAGAGGACCCCGAACGGGTCGAGGTGCTTCAGCGGGTTGAGTGTCAGCCTGCCGAGGTTCTCGGCGGTGGGGTCGCCCAGTTTTTTCGCTATGTAGCCGTGCGCGCACTCGTGCACCGTCAGCGAGAGTATTATGATCGGGAGGGTGAGCAGGAGCTGTATGATGAAGCTCTTTATGTCGCCTCCGGAGGATAGGTATCTGAACATCTGTGTCCGTTCTCTTTCGGTGCGTTATTATCCGTTCAGACTCCGAGAGTCGAGCGGATCTGCCGCCATACGGCGTCTCTTCCCTCGCCGGTCCGGGCGGAGAAGGGGATGAGCGTCTCGCCCGACAGCCCGGCTTCCGACATGCGAAAGGAGAGCTCTTCGCGCTGACGGCTGCCGAGCTTGTCCGTCTTGGTGAGTACCAGGACACGCGGCACTCCGGCGTCGCGGAGATAGTTTACCATCATCATGTCGTCGGGCGTGGGGCCGACGGCCGCGTCGATCAGCTGCAGGACAAGCTTCAGCGAGTCCGACGCCGGGTTTTTCGTGAAGAATCCGTCGGTCAGCCTGGACCATTTCTCGCGCTCGGCAGCCGGCCGCTTCGCGAATCCGTATCCCGGCAGATCGACGAAAAGCATCTTTCCGCCGACCGTGTAGTAGTTTACCGTTATCGTCTTTCCGGGGACCGAGCTCACTCTCGCGAGCGACTTCCGCCCCAGCAGGCAGTTTATGAGCGACGACTTCCCGACGTTCGACCTCCCCGAGAGGGCGGCCTGCGGGAGGCCGCCGAATCTCGCGAAGTCGCGGGCGTCGCCGACGCTGGCGAGGAACGACGCGTCGTTCGTGCTGAACTTTACCGCCATATCTGCGTCACCGGCGGGATCTCGGGGGGTATCGCCACCTGCGGAGTTTCCGCCGGCTTCACCGGCTCCGCCTGGATCTGCGGGAGCCGCTTCACTAGCGCCTCGCGAAGGACGTCGGAGGCCGAGCGGCAGGGAATGAATTCGATATTCGCCTTTACTTCGGGGACCACCTCGTCGAGGTTCATCACGTTCTCGGCGGGGATGAGCACCGTCTTCACTCCTGCCGCGTATGCCGCCATCGTCTTATCGCGCAGTCCGCCTATCGCCATGACGCGTCCGGTTATGGTGACCTCGCCGGTCATTGCGAGGTCGTGCCTCACCGGAAGGCCGGAGAGGGCGCTGACGAGCGCGGTGACCATCGTGACGCCGGCCGAGGGCCCGTCCTTCGGGACAGCTCCCTCGGGGACGTGGATGTGTATGTCGCGGGTCTTGTAGAAGTCCCCGGGTATGCCGTATTCGGCGGCGATCTTGCGCACGTAGGTCAGCGCCGCCTTTGCCGATTCCTTCATGACGTCGCCGAGACTGCCGGTGAGCTCGAGCTTTCCGGTGCCGTCGAGCACCGCGGCCTCGACCTTGAGCAGGTCTCCGCCCGCACCGGTGTAGGCGAGTCCGTTGACGACGCCGACGAGGTCCTCGGTCCCGATCTTCTCGGGCAGCAGCTTGCGGCCGCCGAGGTATTTTTCGATGTCTTTTCTGTCGATGACGACCTTTTTCTCATCGGGAGCTCCCGATTCGAGCAGCTGCTTCGCCGTCTTGCGGCAGAGCGACGCTATGTTGCGCTCGAGGTTACGGACGCCTGCCTCTGAGGTGTAGCAGTCGATTATCTCGTACACGGCGTCGTCGGTCAGTTTCATCGCGCGGCGGGTGAGGCCGTGGCGCTTGAGCTGCTTCGGGATGAGGTGGTGCTTCGCGATCGCCAGCTTCTCGGTGCGTGTGTAGCCGTCGAGCTCGATGACCTCCATCCTGTCGAGGAGCGGCTTCGGGATGCCCTCGGTCGTGTTTGCGGTGGTTATGAAGAAGCACTCGGAGAGATCGAAGGGATATTCGATGAAATGGTCTCTGAACGACTTGTTCTGCTCGGGGTCGAGCACCTCGAGCATCGCCGAGGCGGGGTCTCCGCGCAGGTCGGAGGTGAGCTTGTCGATCTCGTCGAAGAGTATGAGCGGGTTGCACGAGCCTGCTCTGCGTATCGCCTCGATGACACGTCCGGGCATCGACGCCACGTATGTCTTGCGGTGTCCGCGGATGTCGGCCTCGTCGTGGATGCCGCCGAGCGAGACGCGCACGAAGCGGCGCTTCATCGCCTTCGCTATCGATCCCGCGATCGAGGTCTTGCCGGTCCCGGGAGGGCCGACGAGACAGATTATCTGGTTCTTGAGAGCAGGATTCAGCTGCTTGACGGCCAGGTATTCGAGGATCCTCTGCTTGACTTTCTCGAGGCCGTCGTGGTCGTCGTTCAGTATCTTTTCGGCGGCGGCGACGTCAACTCTGTCGCGCGTGCGCCTGTTCCAGGGCAGATCGAGGACCTCCTCGATCCAGATGCGCGAGACGGTCGCCTCGGCCGAGCCGTAGGGAGTGCGGAGCAGCCTGTCGTTCTCGCGGTTCAGCTTCTCGCGGAGCTCCTCCGGGATCTTTGCCTTTGCGATCCGGTCGGAGTAGTCGTCGGGGTCGGAGCCCTCTCCGAGCTCGTCCTCGATGACCTTCATCTGCTCGCGCAGGAAGTAGTCGCGCTGGTTCTTGGCCAGCTGCTCGGCGGTCCTGTCGCGGATCCCGCGCTCGACCTCCAGCATGGCGATCTCGGAGTTCATTATCTTTATGAGCAGCGCGGCGCGCTCGAGCGGGGGATACTTTTCGAGTATCCGCTGCTTGTCCTCAGTCTTCACGAGGACCGACGCGGCAACGAAGTCGGTGAGCAGCGAGGGGTCGTTTATCGTTTTGGCGGCGAGCTTGAGCGGGGCCGCGGGGGTGCCCTGGAGATATCCGACCATGCGGTCGAGGGTCTCGTTTATCTCGCGGCAGTAGGCCTCGCCCCTGATCCCTCCGGCGTCGGTGAGCCTGATCTCCTTCGTGATGACGTCGGCGGTGATGAGTCCGCCGGGCTTCGGATCGTTCACCGAGTAGTTGAGGACGCTGGCGCGGTCGCGGCATTCGCATATTATCCTCACGCTCTCGCTGTCGTTGTCCTTCGCCGACTGGCGGATCCTGGCGACCGTCCCCACTCTGGCGAGCGCCTCGGGTTTCGGCGACTGTCCGCTGTCGTCGGTAATATATACGAGCAGCACCCGGCTGTCGCCCGAAGAGGCGGCGTCGCAGGCGGCTATGGCTGATGTGTCGTTCGACTCGAAATCGAACGGGATGGAGGGGAAGGCAACGGCGTCGTGCAGAGGTATGACGGGAAGCGTGAGCCTGTCCGCTCTTTCGGTGTAACGGGGCATTTGTATTTCCTTTCGTGGATGCCTGCGCGTTTAGCTAACAGAACAGTTATTATATCATATCATAAACCGGCGCTTTTGTCAAGGCAAAAGCGCCGGTCGTGCGACGGCTCGATGAAAGTCCGGTGATCCATCCTGCGCAATATCCGAACCGGATGAACTGCACGCGGCAACCACGTCGTATATATTTGCTTCAGTCTTTTTGTCCCTGTAGTTGAAGGTGATTATGATTCGATGGATAGAAGGTAGAATTGATAATGCAAGAGATGGAAAATAAAAAAAACGATTGACAAACGCAAGTTTTTCAAGTAGAATATTATTGGTTAATTGGACGAAATGACTATTTTCCAGGAAAGGAGTGCCCCGTACGATGAAAAAGCCCAAACATGTCTTTCATACCGGTTATGCGCATATCACGAACGAGAATTTCTTCCCCGGCGGGAGGTATCATCTCATATTCATTTCCCTGCGCGCATGACCGGAGTTGCAGACGATACGGTCGTGCGCGATTTTTTGGTTTATCAGTAGAAAAAAAAGTTCAAAAATGAACCTTTTGCCTTTTTTATGCGTCTTACTTAGTGAAGGAGGAACGAAG
>JAFTCN010000061.1 GCA_017454675.1 Clostridia bacterium | reverse complement strand
CGCCCCGCGGCACTTTATTGCGGCTGCTTTACGATTCGGGGGCGGCCTTCGCGTTGAACTCCTCGGTCCACTCGTTCACCTTTCCGTCGGCGATGAGTTTTTCAAGGACCTTGTTTATGACGTCGAGAAGCTCCTTGTTGCCCTTTGCAACGCAGATGCCGTATTCCTCGACCTCGGCTGCGTCGGAGCCGTCGGCCTTCTTCAGCTTGTCGGTCTTGAAAGCGCCGTTCGACGCGGCAACGATGATCTGCGCGGTTAGCTTGTCGGTCACGACGGCGTCGATCTTGCTGCCGAGAGCGGCGGCCGCGAGCGACGGCGCGGTGTATCCGGTGCTGACGGCGTCCTTCATCACGCCGTCCTTGATCAGGCCTTCGATCATGAGGTCGGATGTGGTGCCCTGCTGTACACCGATCTGCTTGCCGGCGAGAGCCTCGACCGTAGGTATCTCGGATGCCGCTACCACGATCACGTACTGTTCTGTCGACGAATAGGGGACCGAGAAGTCGACCGACTGACGGCGCTCGTCGTTGATCGTTATACCGGCGGCGCCGACGTCAGCCTTGCCCGACTGTACGGCACCGATGATGGTGTCGAAGTTGACATCCTTGACGGTCAGCTTGACGCCGATCTCGTCGGCGACGGCCTGCATGATGGAGATATCGACGCCGATGAGCTCATTGTTGTATATGAACTCATAGGGGGCGAATCCGCCCTCGGTATAGACGATGAGTTCTCCCGAAGCCTTGATCTTCTCGAGCGTCCTGGTCCCTGAGCAGGAGGCGAAGGACATTGCCGCAGCGATAATTACTACTGCCGCGGCGAAGGCGGCCAGAATGCGTTTTACCGGTTTTTTCATTGGATTTTTCCTCCGTAAATTAATTTGCATGTTTATTTGTTCGCCGGGCGTAACGGCCCGGGTTTTCAGTCAGACGAAAGACCTGCCAGCAGCTCCTTCAGCCGCGCTGCCTGAGCTCTCACCTGATCCGGGGAGGTCCCCCCGAGGCTGTTTCTCGCGGCGACGCACCTGTCGAGGTCGACCGCCTCGTACACGTCCTCTCCGATAAGCGGGCAGAAGCTTATGTATTTTTCGAGCGGCAGCGTCTCGAGCGTGAAGGAGTTGTCGATGCAGTACGCGACCGCAGAGCCTGAGATCCGGTATGCCGTCCTAAACGGCAGTCCCTTCGAGACCAGGTAGTCTGCGAGATCGGTGGCATTTATGAAGCCTTCGCCGGCCGCCCTGCGCATCCTGTCGGATCTCACCTTCAGTCCCGAGATCATCGGGACCGCCATGCCGAGGCAGGCGAGCACGGTGTCGACGGCGTCGAACACGCTCTCCTTGTCCTCCTGCATGTCCTTGTTGTACGCGAGCGGAAGCCCCTTGAGCACCGTCAGCGTCCCGATGAGATCTCCGTAGACACGCCCGGTCTTTCCTCTGATCAGCTCCGCCATATCGGGGTTCTTTTTCTGCGGCATGATCGACGAGCCCGTCGTGTATTCCGCCGGCAGCTCGATGAATCCGAACTCCCAGCTGCTCCAGAGTACCAGCTCCTCGCACAGCCTCGAGAGGTGCATCATGATCACCGACAGTGCCGAGAGCAGCTCGACGCAGAAATCGCGGTCGGATACGGCGTCCATGCTGTTGACCGCGACGCCGTCGAACCCGAGCAGGCCGGCTTCGTACTCCCTGTCGGTGGGAAATCCGGTCCCGGCGAGCGCGCACGCCCCGATCGGAGACAGGTTCATGCGGCGTGAGCAGTCGTCTAGCCTTCCGATGTCGCGAACGAACATCGAGGCGTATGCCGCCATATGCTGTCCGAAGGTGACCGGCTGAGCTCTCTGCATGTGCGTGTAACCCGGCATAACCGTCCCGCTCTGCTCTTCAGCCCTGCAGACGAAAGCCGAAGCCAGCGAGATGACGCTCTCTCTTATCTCCTTTATCCTGCCGCGCAGATAGAGCCGCAGATCGAGCGCGACCTGGTCGTTCCTCGATCTCGCGGTGTGGAGCTTTTTTCCGGCGTCCCCGATCCTCGATGTCAGCGTCTCCTCGACGAACATGTGTATGTCCTCCGAAGCGGGGTCGAAGTCGAGCCTGCCCTCGCGCAGGTCTTCGAGTATCGACCGGAGTCCGTCCGTGATCTTCCGGGCGTCCTCTTCGGTGATGATCCCGCACCTCGCGAGCATATCTGCGTGTGCTGCCGAGCCGCCGATATCCTCGGCAAACATACGGCTGTCGAAGCCTATGGATGAATTGAAACCGTCAGCCGCGGCCGACGTTTTGCCGTCGGTCCTGCCGACCCACATTTTTGACATGCCGTTTACCTCGGAGCGATATGATCAGTTGCCTTTCCCGGGACCGTTTTTCTCGAGCATCGCCTGGACCGTCGTCGGAAGGCCCCAGAGGTTGATGAAGCCCTCGGCCTGCTTCTGGTCGTAGTCCGACTCACCGAAGGTGACGAGGCTCTTGGAATAGAGCGAATAGGGGGACGTCGTACCGGCGGGGATGATGTTGCCCTTGTAGAGCTTCAGCTTCACGGTCCCGGTGACATGTTCGTTCGACTTGTTCGCGAAGGCCGTCAGCGCCTCCTGAAGCGGCGTGTACCACTTGCCGTTGTAGATAAGGTCGGCGTAGTCGACGGACAGTTTCTTCTTCAGGTGGAGCGTATCCTTGTCGACGGTCAGCATCTCGAGCTGTTCATGGGCAAAATAGAGTATCGAACCGCCCGGAGTCTCGTACACTCCGCGGTCCTTCATGCCGACGAGCCTGTTCTCGACGATATCGATGATCCCGATCCCGTTGGCTCCGCCGATCGCGTTGAGCTTCTCTATGATCTTCGACGCCTTCATTTTCTCTCCGTTCAGAGCGACGGGAGCGCCGGCCTCGAAATCAAGCGTGATGTATGTCGGACTGTCGGGAGCCTTGAGCGGGGAAACGCCCATCTCGAGAAAGCCGGGCTTGTCGTAGTCGGGCTCGTTCGAAGGATCCTCGAGGTCGAGGCCCTCGTGGCTGAGGTGCCAGAGGTTCTTGTCCTTGGAATAGTTGGTCTCACGTGAGATCTTAAGCGGGACATCGTGCGCCTCGGCGTAGTCGATCTCCTCCTCCCTCGACTTTATCGACCATTCCCTCCACGGGGCGATGATCTTCATACCGGGTGCGAAGCGCTTGATCGCGAGTTCGAACCTCACCTGGTCGTTGCCCTTGCCCGTCGCGCCGTGGCAGATCGCGTCGGCACCTTCGGCTATCGCTATCTCGGCGAGCTTCTTGCCTATCACAGGCCTGGCGAAGGCGGTGCCGAGAAGGTATGTCTCGTATTTCGCGTCCATCTTGAGGGCGGGGATGATTATATCGTCAACCATCTCGTCCACGAGGTCGGCCACGATGAGTTTAGACGCGCCGGTCTTGAGCGCCCTCTCCTCCAGTCCCTCGAGCTCGTCCGCCTGTCCGACGTTTCCCGATACCGCTATGATCTCGGGGTCGCCGTAATTCTCCTTGAGCCACGGAATTATGACCGAGGTGTCGAGGCCGCCTGAATAGGCGAGCACTATCTTTTTGATCTTTTTCTTTGCCATTGCGTCTTTCTCTCCCTTTTAACTGTGCCGGCAGGGGGACACCGTCCGTTCTTCACCGGCGTTTTTCAACATTATAGGCGATATTATACAACAATCGGGGCGATATGTCAAGTCAAAATGAAGAAAGAAAGCAAAAAAAGCGCTGATTATTCAGAATAACGCCTCTATTTTGATGAATATTCATTGTAATATTCAAATCCCCGGTGCAGCGGCGGCCGTGCCGTCGCTGCTTTGATTTATGAGGTGAGTAGTGGGGCTTGAACCCGGGCACGGCCTTTCAAGCCTCCGCAGCCAAACTGCTTCCTGTGCCGTGCCTTTTGATTTTGGCAGGCCAAAATCAGGGCTTCAGGCCATCTTGCTTCTCAATTAATCAAAGCAGCGGCGGCCGTGCCGTCGCTGCTTTGATTTATGGGGTGAGTAGTGGGGCTTGAACCCATGACCTCCAGGGCCACAACCTGGCGCTCTAGCCAACTGAGCTATACCCACCGTATGGCGCGCATTAAGGGACTCGAACCCCCGGCCTACTGCTTAGAAGGCAGTTGCTCTATCCGGCTGAGCTAAATGCGCAACTCAAACAGTGCGGCGTGCCCCGAAGAGGCACGCCGCATATTACGGAGCGGGTGATGGGAATCGAACCCACGCGGCCAGCTTGGAAGGCTGGAATTCTACCATTGAACTACACCCGCAGACAGCGTTCTTCAAAACTGCCTAAATATAATACCACAAACCGGTGAAAAAGTCAACTGTTTTCTTTGCAATAAAGCAAAAAAATCGGTTGGCGGGCTCCTCCGCCCTGGCAGGGACGGCAGAAACGGGAAAAAAGTGCAGCACAACGCCGGATAGACTCATAAGAGAAGGCGTACATGTGCGCGTCACTCTGCGTGGCCGCCTGCGGCCGCGGCGCGGCCGCGGGCGGATGAGCATCGCACTCAGGCACCGGGGGTATAGAGGTCCCTCATGAGCTGCATAGTCTTTCTCGCGTTCTCGAGGTGAAGGACAAGGATCTCCAGCGGCATCCGTGAGAACTCTCCGATGAGTTCCATGTTGAGAGTGCCGGAATAGCCGGTCTCGCTCAGGGCTTCAAGGACCTGTTTCCAGTCGATCCTGCCGTATCCCGGAGTCAGGTGGAGGTCCTCGTAGATCGGCCCGATCAGGCCGAAGTTGTCGTTGATGTGGAGCGATCCGAGCCTGCCGCCGAGTTTCCTGATCATACCGGGTATGTCCTCCCCGGCGATATTCGCGTGTCCGGTGTCGAGACAGACGCCTACATATTCACTTCCTATTTTATCGGTGATATAGATCAGGTCCTCCGCCCTGCCGCACGGGAGCCCGGGGTTGCCGGGCAGCAGCTTGTGCTTGTGGTCGAAGAGGTTCTCGATGTTGATGTGTACTCCGGTCTCCTCCGCTTTCCGCACCATCGATCCGAAGAATTCGACGTTGATGTCGAGGATCTTCTTTCTCGTCTCCTCGTCGGGCATGTCCATCCATCTCTCAAGCGGGTGGAAAACAAGTCTGTCCGCACCGAGCATGCGGCATGCGTCAAAGTTCGCGATCAGCATCTCCTCCGGCATATCGAAGGAAAAGTCCTCTCCGATCTCCTTTTTGCGCTTCCAGTACGCGTGGCACTGGCCGACCGACAGACCGAACGAGCGGAAGAGTTTCGCGGTCTTCTCCACCCACTCGAAGCGGTCAGCGCTCCTCATCGGCGCGTCCGGCTTGTCGCAGTAGAGACACAGCCAGAAATCGACATACTGATATCCGGCCTCGGCTATTACCTCCAGGGTCTTCTCAAGTCCGATCTTGATGTCGATCTTTCCGATCCCTATACTGATGGGGTTTTTCATTGATCCTTGCCTGCCTGCTTTCCAATTAATCATTTTATATTGCTGTACAGATACGACATCCTGCCGTACGGAGCGGCGTCGCCGTCGCGGTAGAACGACATGACGTCAGTCGTGTCGCAGCCATCGGTCCATTTGAACGAGAGCGATATGAGGTCGTTCTCCGGGTCGTCGGTGCCGTCGAGGCCGAGAATGCCGCGCGGGACCTTCACGGCGAGCGATCTTCCCGACGAAATGTATTCGACGGTCCCGGCGTCCTCCCAGCCGCTGCCGCCGGCAGCAGCCTTCTCGAGCGACATCATGCCGCCTTCCGCCTTCTTCCGGTTTACCGCGAAGCGGAATCCCGCCACGCTCCCCGCGTCGGCACCGCTACCGCTTCCGAAGACGGGCGTGTTGCCGCTGTTGGGGCATATGAGCAGAGTCATGCGGCCCACGGGCTCGAACATAGCCTTCGCGCCCCTCACTTCGACATAGAAATAAAGGAAGTCCCGGTCGCGGAGGACCTTCATCACCGTGAAGTCGTTGAGCCCGGTGGCGTTTTTGTAGCTTATCCCGCCGAACCCCTGGGCGTTCCGGTCTCCGTCGTCGGAGGCGTAATCGCGGTAGACGGCGCTCGCGCATTCAAAAGCCGCAAAAGCGTCGGCGGGACTGCCTGTATCGACGCGGGCATACCCGCCGATGTCGACTCTGGGCGGCGTGCCCTTGAAGCGGCGGATACCGTCCGCGAGCTGCATATAGTAGTTGTCGCCGAACAGGCCGTCCATCGGCTCGATATCCCGCGACGTGTCGGGATCGCAGCAGTCGACGAAATATATCGGGTACTTCGGGTTGAGCGTCGCGGGCTGCCGCTGCGCGCCCCACTCGTTCCAGCCGGTGACGAATATGTTCTTGACGTTCCTGCTCAGCGCCCATTCCCACTGCTCGGCAAAATTGTACCCGTGCAGCACGGCACCGGGAGACCTGTCGTTTGAGCCGTCGTGCCAGCTCCTCGTCCTGTCGTTCGCGCCGTAGAAGGCGGTGGCGCTCATCGTTACGGTCGACGAATGCTGCGCTACCGAAATGTTGACCAGATTTCCGCCGTCGTAGACCGCGGCGTCTGAGAGCAGACGGCCGAATTCCATCCAGGGGAAACCGTCCTCCTTCTTCCCTTCGGTAGGCCACTGACTCTCCTTGATCCTGAAGAAGGCGCGTGCCGCGTCCGAGAGCTCGGAGTCAGAGCTGCTGCCGACGATCATCGGCCTGCCGTCCCACATATACCAGATGTCGGAATATTCGGGATGAGCTTTGTATATCTCGTTGTATACCGCGTTGACCGTCCTGCCGGACGACGAATTCGTGTAAAACGCGATCTTCGGGACGTCGAAGCCGTCGTCGTGATATTTTTTGAGCATGCTCATCAGCCGCAGCGCCTGCGCGGAGTATGTGTATCCGTTGGTGGCGTCGATGACAAGGTAGTCGATGCCGGCGTCGGCAAGCATCTGCACGTGCTTGCGCATGACCCAGGTGTCGTCGGTAGTATAATATCCGAAAAGGGGCTTGCCCCAGAAATGAGTCTCTCCGACGCCTCCGCCTCCCGCCGCGATCCATGCAGACTCCGATCCTGTGGAGCCGGGGACTTTTTCGATCACGGAGTTGTCGTAAACGGCGGCTTTTCCGTGCTGGCCGAGCCAGAGAAAGTAGAAGATGCCGACCTCGCGTTCTCCGTCGTCTCTCGCCGGGGGCGTGATGTCGGTCGGCAGAACTCTCCCCAGGGCATCGGTGCCGACAAGGCATCCGGTCTCCTTAGAGTACGGGCCGGTGTATTTCATTTCCCTGATCTTTTGCGCCGTCCCGGGTGAAACGGTCACCGCCGGTGAGATATCCACGGCAGTATCCTCCCATTCTGTTACGGTGTCCGAGTCATTTCCGCCGGCGCATCCGGCAGCGGAAATGACAAAGAGCGCGATAAGTATCATGAGCAGCGCCGCCGCTGCCGCCGATGCCTGAGAACGCGCTGCCGCGGGCGGCGCGTAATTCTTCTTTTCCGTATCAGCCACCGCTCGCGATCCTCCCTGACACGGTCCGCACAGCGCAGAGCATGCGGATCCGCTGTTAAAACAAGGGACCCAAGAAGCTCCTCAGGTCCCTTATTTTGTGGCGGAGAGAAAGGGATTCGAACCCTTGTTGGGGTATTAGCCCAAACGCGATTTCCAGTCGCGCGCCTTAGACCAGCTCAGCCATCTCTCCAAGCCTCTGCGATATTATATCACTTCAGCCGTCAAAATGCAAGTCTTTTTTGCCTTTTGTTGACGGCTTCTTTGTTCCGTGGCGGACGGCGAAAAGAAAAAGAACCAGAAGAACGCCTTCAGCGCATTCTCTGATCCTCTTTCTTACCGCAATTGTGCAGCAGAGTGTCGGCATTGACCTATTTTCCCGGTCCGTCGCCGGACAAGTATCGTTGGCACAGCGGAGCTTAACTTCCGTGTTCGGAATGGGAACGGGTGGACCCTCCGTGTCAGAAACACCGACTGGACATACCATGCGGCGTGTCCTGTGCGATTACGGTTTGGTGCACCTTCAGGGACTCGAACCCTGGACCCACTGATTAAGAGTCAGTTGCTCTACCAGCTGAGCTAAAGGTGCGCAGTATAAAGGTGCCCGCGGCAGGCGCGGCTTATGGGACGGCAGGTACGTGAGCCGTGCGGAGCCGCTCATTGAAAACCGAATAAAGGAAGATGAAATCGGGACACGCGGAGTACTGTCAAACTCAAGAATCTTTCGAACTGCGTATAACGGCAGTTCAAGCCCTCGGTCTATTAGTATCGGTCAGCTGAACACATTACTGTGCTTACACCTCCGACCTATCAACCTCGTAGTCTTCAAGTGACCTTACTCAATTTAATTGATGGGATATCTTATCTTGAAGCATGTTTCACGCTTAGATGCCTTCAGCGTTTATCATAACCGCACTCGGCTATCCAGCTGTGCCCTTGGCAGGACAACTGGTGCACCGGTGGTGCG
>JAFTCN010000060.1 GCA_017454675.1 Clostridia bacterium | reverse complement strand
CTTAAGGCAATACCGCACAATTCGCGTGCGTGTATTGGCGAGAGATTTTTGTGCCTGTTTTGACTGAGAAATCGCAGGAAAACAGGCGGTTTTTGGGTTTCGTTCCTTGAACGAAACCTGATTTCGACGTCATAACAGGCGAAAAAAGAGCCGTCAAGACGCGTGCGTTGAATTGTGCGGTATTGCCTTAACAGTCCTAAAGAATGAAAACGCCGGGCGTGGATCGCGTGATCCCCGCCCGGCGTTTTCAATTAATGCAGTTCACGGCAGGTACCGTCAGACTCTGTCGGCCTCGGCAAAGAGGTCGGTGTCGGCGATGTTCATGCCCGAGATGCGCAGCGAAAATCTGAATCCGGTCTCGCTGAACGCGTATTCAGGCAGCAGCGACGGGCCGCATGAGTTGGATCCGATGCCGGTCTGTCTGTAGTCGAGGCAGAGGCAGGTCTCCTTCATCGGGACGAGCTCGAAGTCGTGGCGGGTCTCGGTGAGTGTCGCGGGAGTGAAGTGCGAGCAGTTCACCGACATCGTGCCGGAACCCGGAGTGAATAGCAGTCCGTGGCCGGTCGCGTCGGTGCAGGCCGCAAATTCCGTGTCGGTGTGCGCCATGTTCTCCTGGGGTCTCACATAATGCTCGAAGTGGTCACTGACTGGCACGGTGAAGAGTCCCTGGCGGGTGGCCCGGCGCTTGTCGACGTAGCTCTCGCCGGGTCCGCGCCCGAAGAAGGTGAAGCTCTCGTTTCCCTCCGGCATGATTACGGAGAATCCGAAGCGGGGCAGGGGAGGAAGTCCTTCGCGGACCTTCACGTCCGACGTGATGCGGACTCCGCCTTCGGCGAAGAAGGTGTATTCGGCGTCGACGGTGAGGAAGGGACGGAGGGCTCGCGCGCCCATCGAGAGCTTTACCTTTATCGCGGCGGTCTTGACTCCGGAGGATACGACCTCGCACGAGAGGCACTTGACCTGCGCCCTGTCGTATCCCGCCGCGGCCCAGTCGACCTTGACGCGGCGGTCATTGTCGGTCGGAGCGCGCCACACCTGCGGAGTTACCGGAGCGGCGAGCATCTCCTTGCCGGCGTGCTTCAGCGATACGATGAGTCCGGTGTTCCTGTTGACCCTGTATTCGGTGTCTGTGCCGGTGATCAGATACTCTCTGTCGTGTTCGAACACGTATACCGAAGCATGCGGACGCATGCCCTCGGCAATGTTGAACATCCTGCGCTCGGTCTCGAGCTTTATCTGGCGCGAGCCTACTTCGTAGCCGGCTTCGGCCCACTCGGTCGCCTCTCTCTGACGGACCGAGATGTTGAGGTAGCACCTGCCCGAGAGCGGGCCGGCGATGCCGGTCTTATACACTCTGGAGCGTCCCGGAGCGATCGCAAGCTTCTCTATGACGCCGCCGCGGACCGGTTTTCCGTCCTTCTCGAGCGTCCAGAAGAGCATGAGGTCGTCGAGTGAGGTGAAGAAGCGGCGGCTGCTGACCCTGAACGAACTGCCGTCGGGGGCACCGTCGGTGATCTCGAAGGGCGCGATGACCTGTTTGTACTCGAGCATTCCGGCATGCGGCCGTCTGTCAGGCCATACGAGGCCGTCGACGCAGAAGTTGCCGTCGTTCGGGACGTCGCCGAAATCTCCCCCGTAGAGGTAGTGAGGATCGGTGTATACACTGTCTCCCGTCGCGACCGAATGGTCGAGCATCTCCCATACGCAGCCTCCGAAGAAGCTGTCGTTTGCCCTGATGAGATCCCAGTATTCCTTGAGGTCGCCGGGGCCGTTGCCCATCGCGTGGCTGTATTCGCACATGAAGTAGGGCTTCGTGAACTTTTTGTTCTTCAGATACCAACCGGCTTCGGCGAGGCTCGGATACATGCGGCTCTCGAGGTCGACAAAGGGGCATTCCTCCTCTGTCATCGGCAGCTTGTCGGGGCCTCTCAGTGCGTGCATGCGGCGGGAGACGTCCTCGCAGTGTATTATCGCGTGCGGGTCGCGCGACTTTATGTATTCGGACATGACGCGCTGGTTGTCGCCCATGCCCGATTCGTTGCCGAGCGACCAGAAGATCACCGACGGGTGGTTCTTGTCGCGCTCGAACATCCTTTTTGCTCTGTCGAGCAGCGGTTCAGTCCACTCGGGCTCCCTGACGAAGTAGTCCCAGTCGCCGACGGGCGACATCCCGTGCGTCTCGAGGTCGGTCTCGTCGCAGAGATAGATGCCGAGCCGGTCGCACAGCCCCGGCAGACGCGGGTCGTTCGGGTAGTGGCTCGTGCGGATCATATTGACGTTGTGGCGCTTGAGCAGGTAAAGGTCGGCGAGCATATGGTCGAACGGTGTGGCGGAGCCGAGCAGCGGGTGGCTGTCGTGCCTGTTGACGCCGCGTCCCTTGACCTTCTTCCCGTTGATGAGGACGGCGCGGTCCTTTATCTCGAGCCGGCGGAAGCCGGGACGCAGGCAGATGAATTCGTCGCCGCACTTCACCGTTAGGGTGTAGAGGGCAGGGGATTCGTCGCTCCAGAGGACAGGTTTTGCCACGAGCAGCTCAAGAGTCCCTTCGCCGTCGATCACGGCCGACGACGAGCTCTCCTCGAGCCCCGACGGCCCGCGCAGCGTCAGCGACACCTCGGCGGACCCGCAAAGGCTTATCGCGGCGCAAACGACGCCCTGCGTGTACTGCGTGTTGAGCTCGGTCGTGACGTATATGTCCCGGATATGTGTCGCGTCGCGCGAGAGCATGTACACCTCGCGGAAGATGCCGGAGAAGCGGAACTTGTCCTGGTCCTCGAGATATGAGCCGTCGCACCACTTGAACACCAGCACCTTGAGGGTGTTGGTACCTGAGTGAGCCTGCTTTGTGACGTCGAACTCGCTCGTCATGTGGCTGACCTGGCTGTAGCCGACGAATATGTCGTTGACCCAGACGTAGAAGCAGGAATCGACGCCCTCGAAGTTGAGGTATAGCTTCCTGTCCTTAACGAAGTCCTCGCCCAGCGAGAATTCGCGGAAGTAGAGCGCCGACGGGTTGTCGTCGGGAACGTTCGGCGGATCGACCGGGAAGGGATACCTGACGTTCGTGTAGTTCGGCGTGTCGTATCCGGGGACGGTCTGCCAGCTGCGCGGGACGGTCATGAGAGGGGCGTCCGCGAGCGGCAGGTCGCGCGACGTTATATCCGGGATCAGATCGGGTGATGCGAAGTAGAGGAATCTCCACTCGCCGCAGAGCGACAGGAAGCGTCCGCTGTCGGCGCGGCGCTCACTTTCGGCCTCCTTTTCGGTGCATCCGGGCACGAAATACGCGCGGGGCTCCTCGCATCCGACGTGGAGGACTTTCTGTGTCTTGTGAAAGTCGAAATTGAAGTTCATGTGCGGGTCCTTCCGATCTTTTCAAGATAGTTCACGATGTCCTGCACCGTGACGAAAGAGGCGAGTTCCTCGTCGGGGATGACGATCCCGTTCTCCTCCTCGATGGTCATGAGGAGCTGGAGTATGTCGAGAGAATCGGCGCCCAGATCGCCTTTGATCGACGATTCGGGCGTGATCTTCTCCTCGGGAACTTTGAGCTGCTTTGATAAGATCCTTTTTACCGCTGTAAACATTTTTGCTGTTTGCTCACTTTCGTTGTTAATTGAATCATTCTTCCTTCAGGGCGCGTCCGAAGGAGATCAGCGCCTTGGCCAGGGACGTCAGCACCCCTATGACGGAGAAGAGAATCGTCTGCGCCATAATTATAGCGATCACGGGGCTGCTCGTGGACGAAAGCGTCCTCAGCGACGAGATGACCGCCGAGAGGAACGTCCCTCCTGCCGTGACCAGCATCAGTATTCCGACCGCGATGCCGACCGGCTTCGACGCCCTGCGGAAAACTCCGAACAGCAGCAGGACGACAAGGACGGTGATCGTCAGGGTGTTGATCCAGCCCATCGACGACAGCAGCCACGAGACGTTGAAGGATATCCCGGAGCCGATCTTTGAGAACTCGGTCAGGAGGTTTTCGATGAACGACATCCCGGCAATTACGGCCAGGATCGCCCCGGCGGGCTTTTCCTTTCCGAGAAAGAGCATGACCGCCAGCACGACGAAGAGCGCGGCGTGCGCGATATCGATGAAGATGTAGAGCAGGGCGGTGAAACCTAACGTGCCGCCGGTCAGCTGGGCCAGCGTTCCCGCTCCGTAGTTGTAGAGGAGGATGTCGGTGAGAAGGCGCAGGACGATGGTGGATGCCGCGATGATGATGAAAAGGATCCCCGCCGTGCGGAAGAGGCGTCTCTCCTTTCCCGCAGCCTGAAATTCTGCCATGGTGTTACCTCTTTCTGCTTTTATTATGCCGCGGCTGCGGAGCCGCGATGATGACGCTGTACCCGGGTCTCAGCCTGTCACGGCCCCGGCTTCGATCTTTTCAATGACCTCGGCAAGCTTCGGCGCGTACGCGTTCTTTTCCATGGTATACGCCTGTTCGATGCACCTGGCGACCGCCGACGCGTCGCCCGAACCGTGGCCCTTGACGACAGTCTTCTCGATCCCCAGCATCACGCTCCCGCCGTAGTTCTGGTAGTTCATGAACTCCTTCTCCTCGGCGAACATCCTCTTCATGAAGAGGGCTCCGAACTTGTATATCCCGCGGCTGTAGATGTCCTTCTTTATCTTCTTCATCAGCTGCAGGGCGGTCCCTTCGACCGTCTTGATCATTACGTTGCCCGAGAAGCCGTCGCAGACGGCAAGGTCGTATCTCCCCGAGAGGAGCTCCCGCCCCTCCATGTTTCCGGTGAAGTTGACGTACGGGCAGCTCCGGAGCAGCGCGAAGGCCTCTCTGTGAAGGTCGTCGCCCTTTTCCTCCTCGGTACCGACGTTGAGCAGCGCCGCGCGGGGGGAGTCGATCCCGAATACCGTTTCGAGATACATGCTTCCCATGACCGCGTACTGCAGCAGCATCTCCGGAGTCACCTCCATGTTGGCTCCGCTGTCGCATATCCCGACGATCCCGCCTTTCATGTTCGGCAGGATGGGGCAGAAGGCGGGGCGGCGGATTCCGCGGACGCGCCCGAGCCGGAGCGTCGCGCAGGCCACGATCGCCCCTGTGGCGCCGGTCGAGACGAGCCCGGCAAGGCTGTCGTCGGAGCGGAGCAGGGATATCGACTTTATGAGCGAGCTGTCCTTCTTGAGCCTTATGGCGTCGGTAGGCTTGTCGTCGCCGGTGATGACGTCCGGCGCGTGGACGGTCTCGGTGCGACGCGCGATGCCTGGCCTTGCCGAGAGGACCGACTTTATTTCCGGTTCATCGCCGACGAGCACCAGCGACAGATCGGGATCGCGGTCGAGCGCGAGCAGCGCGCCGCCTGCCGTTGCCGCGGTGCCTCCGTCGCCTCCGAGACAGTCGAGAACGATCTTTATCATGTTTTTATCTGTGTATCGCGTGGAAGCAGATGCCGACGCCGTTCGGGCCGCAGTGGCTGCCGATCGTGGGGTTGACGATCACCTTTTCGGTGCGCAGGTCGGACCCGAACCTCTCTATGAGCCGCGCCTCGACCTCGTCGGCGATCTCGGGTGCGTCCGTGTGACCGATGATCACCCTGTGCTCCTTTATGCTGTCGCCGAGTTCGTCGACCGTCCGGAGCAGATGTTCGACGGCGTTTTTGCGCCCCTTTTCCTTGCCGATGCTGACCATGCGCCCGGTCTTGTCGACGTATATGATCGGCCGGATCCCGAGCAGGGTGCCCATCGCGCCGGCGATCCCGCTGACGCGTCCGCTGGCCCTGAAGAACTTGAGGTCGTCGGCAAAGAAGTAGAGGGCTGTGTGCTGTATCTCCCGTTCGGCGTACGCCACGAGCTCCTCGGCCGTCTTTCCCTGAAGGTAGAGGTCGCCGATCTCGCGGACGAGGTAGTAGCACCCGATAGTGATGCTCATCGTGTCGATCGCGTAGAATCTGCGTTCGGGGTATTTCTTCAGCAGTTCGGCGACGGTCTTGTCCATGACGTCGAACGTGGCCGTCATAGCCCTCGAGAAGTGAACGTAGAGTATGTCGTCGCCGGCGGCAAACACGGGCTCGAAATAAGATACGTAAGCCTCGCTGCCGATGGCGCTCGTCTTGGGGATCGTGCCTCCCCGGAGCATGTCGTAGAAGGGTTTGAAATCGAAGGTGTCGGAGTCGGCGTAGGGATGTACGTCGGTGTCTCCCACGGTGTACGGCATGCTGATGAGCCGGTAGCCGTATTCCTTCGCCACCTGCGGGGTGATGTCGGTGTCGGTGTCGGTGAACAGGACGAGCATTTTTTTCTCCTTGGCCGCGGAAACGCGGTGTTATATGTTTTTTTCTGCCGGTCCTACTCGAGGACGAGCATGTAGTCGTAGACCGGCTGTCCGCCGTCGATGGGTATGAGCTCGGTGTCGGGGAAACGGGCCTGCAGCTCCCGCGCGAGTTCGCCGCCCTCTTCTTCGGGGACTCCCGCGCCGCGTATGAGCATGAGGATCCCGTATTTTCCGGCGTCGAGCTCGCATGCGAGCTCTGTGACCGCGTCCGCCCTGCGGTCGCAGGCCGTGAGGATCCTGTCTCTGGTAAAGCCCAGATACTGGCCTTTCCTTACGCGGATGCCGTCGAACTCGGAGTCGCGGACCGCCGCGGAGACGTTTCCGGTGACGACCGAGGCCGCGGCCTCCTCAAGGTCGCGCAGAATCTTGTCCGGGTCCTTTTCGTCGGCGTCGAAGACCGACATGGCGGCGTATCCCTCGCCCGCCGAGTGCGTGCGCACGGTGATGACGCGGGTGTCGGGGCAGAGAGCCGCGGCCTGCCCGGCGGTGAGTATGACGTTGCCGTTGTTGGGGAAGACGAAGACCGTCTCCGCCGCGGCGCTCCCGATCGCTCTGACGAGGTCCTCGACCGACGGGTTCATGCTCTGGCCGCCCTCGACGACGGCGTCGCAGCCGAGTTCGCGGAACGTCTCTGTGATGCCGGCTCCCGAAGCGACCGCGACGGTGCCGTAGCGCTTTCTGTATTTGAGCTTCGGGATCTCGAAGCGGTTGGCGACCGTCGAGCTGTTCTCCTGGAGCGTCATGTTCTCGATCTTGAGAGTGAGGAACTCGCCGTACTTCTGGGCCTCGTTCAGTATGTCGCCAGGACGCATAGTGTGCACGTGGATCTTGAGCACGCTGCCGTCGCGGAAGGCCACGACCGAACTGCCATGCTTCTTCACCCATTCTATGAACCCCGAGGGATCGAATTCTTCGGGGTCGCCGTTCTTGCATCTCTGCAGACGGAGCAGGAACTCGGTGCAGTAGCCCGAAGTCAGGACGTCGTTCTCGGTGAAGGCGGACAGATCGGGCGTTTTCCGGCCGGTGTCGGGCGTGAGTGCCTCGGCCGTCGCGATAAAGCCCGCGAGCGACTCGCGCATACCCTCGACGATATATACGAGGCCGGCTCCCCCGCTGTCGACGACCCCCGCCTCCTTGAGCACCGCGAGGAGCTCGGGCGTGTGCTCGAGCGAGCGGTGCATCTCCGACGCAAAGTCGTCGGTGAACGATTCGACGGTGCTCGCCCCGTTCAGTCGGTCGGCGGCGTATCTCACCGCTTCGCGGTAGACGGTGAGGATGGTGCCCTCCACAGGCTCCGCGACGGCCCCGTAGGCCTCGGTGACGCCTCTCTCGAGAGCTCTGGCGAACCCGTACACGTCGGTGCTCTCCATCCCCTCGAAGCCCTTCGCTATGCCGTAGAAGATCCGGGAGAGGATCACTCCCGAGTTGCCCCTCGCTCCGAATAGCATTCCGCGCGCCGCGAGATCCGATGCCCGGTCGAGCTCAGCCGGCCGATCCTTCAGCATCTCGGCGCCCGAGTTGATCGTCATGTACATGTTGTCTCCGGTATCCCCGTCCGGGACCGGAAAAACGTTCAGCTCGTTCACGACGCTTCGGTAGCTTCCGAGGATCGAAGCCCCGTTCCGCACCATTTCAGTGTAGACTTTTCCGTCGATCCGTTCAGTGGACATATATAAGACCTCTCACATAATTTATATAAATTTATTTAACACGGCCGGTGACTGCCTGATATTCCTCTATTATATACGCAAAGTATACTCTATTCGGCCGCTTTTGTCAAGAGAGAATAATGCTTCGCCCGCACGCGGCTCATGTTTTCTTGACATATGCCCGCGGGCCATGCTATAATATGTTTGTTCACGGCGAAGCCGTGAGAATGATTCAGATCAGGACTTTTTTATGCTTACTGTCGAACCTTTTTCCGACGTCAGTCTGCACCGCATGCTGCCCTGTCTGCGCGCAGCCGCCCCCCGCGTCAGCGATCTCACTCCGGGGCTGCTGTACATGTGGCAGGAGGGCGCGGATATCAGATTTTTCGTGCGGGAGGACACCTTCTCGGTCTGCCAGACCGCGGGAGACCAGATCTCGTTCAGCTATCCGGTCGGAGCCGACCCGTACGGAATGGTCGGCGAACTGCTGGAATACACGCGGGAGAACTCTCTGCCGCTGCGGTTTTTCGCCGTCGACAGAGATACTCTCCGCGTCATCGGGGCCGACGAACGCCTCCGTCCGGTCATGAGCGCATTCAGACGGCGCTGGAGCGACTACATATACGCCTTCTCCGACGTCTCGACCTTCGCGGGCAGGAGATACAGCGGACAGCGAAACCACATAAACAGATTCACGAAGCTGTACGGCGAGCCGCGTGTCCGTCTGCTCTCTTGCGCAGACCGTCCGGCCGTCATGGCTATGCTCGACGAATACGAAAAGGAGCACCCGGGAAGGACGCTCCTCGAGGAGATGGAGCTTGCGGGCACCCGCAGGCTGTTCGACGCCCCCGAGTCGTTCGGGCTCTTCGGCGCGTGCATCGAAGTCGAAGGACTCACTGCCGCTTTCTCGATCGGCGAGGTCTGCGGCGACACTCTGTTCATACACGTCGAAAAGGCGCTTCGGAGGTACGAAGGCGCGTATCCCGCCATGTTCCGCGGGTTCGTCAGGCTCGCGGGAGAGATGTACGGCGGGAAGATCGCGTATGTCGACCGCGAGGACGATTCGGGAGACCCGGGGCTCCGGACGTCGAAGCTCCAGTACCTGCCGGTCGAGGTGCGCGACAAGTATCTCGTGCACGTCCATTCGCCCGCCTTCGCCGTATACGGAAGGCTGCCCGTCCTGCGCGGGAAGGGCGTCGTTCTCACGCCGATATTCGAGCGGGACAGGGAGGCGTATCTCGCGATCAACACGGATACGGAGAACAACCGCATGTGGGGATACGACTACAGAGAGGACATAAACATCACGCAGCCGCCGGACGCGGATACCTTCTACGAATCGGTCATGACCGACCAGGCGGCGGGCGATTCGGTGAACTTCGCGATCCGAACGGATGAAGACGGCCCGATGATAGGCGAGGGGATAATCTGGCAGTTCACCGGGGACGGCGGCGCCGAGATCGGCTGCCGCGTCGTGCCGGATTACCACGGCCGGGGCATCGGCAAAGAGGCCTTCGGCATGCTTACGGGGTTCGCGGAGAAAACGCTGGGGGTGAGATGCCGCGCCAGATGCCTGCCTGAGAACACCGCGTCGAAGAGGATGATCGAGGGAAACGGCTTTGCCGCCACCGGCGAGTCGGACGGATATATCCGCTTCGAGAAGAGATAAAAACGGCGGAATTCCCCTTGAAACAGAAAAAAGGAACGAAAAATGTACAGATACGAAACTCATCTTCACACGTCTCCCGTGAGCAAATGCGCCACGGCCGGGGTTCGGGAGCAGCTGCTTTTTTACCGCGATCTGGGGTATGACGGGGTGTTTATCACGAACCATTTCCTCGACGGGAATATAAACATAGACAAGACGCTCCCTTACGAAGAACAGCTGACGTTCTATCTTTCGGATTATTACGACGCCAGAGAGGAAGCCGGAAAGATCGGGATAAAGGTCTTCTTCGGCGCTGAACTGTCGCACGGCGGTACCGATTTTCTGGTATACAATCTGACTCCCGAATGGTATTACGCTCACCCGGAGATCATGACTCTCGGCAAAAAGGAGGAGCTGGCGATGATGCGCGACGAAGGTGCCTTCATCGTCCACGCGCACCCCTTCCGGGAGGCGGGTTATATCGATCATATAAGGCTTTATCCGAGAAGCGTCGACGCCGTCGAAGTGAACAACGCGGCGCGCGACGATTTTACGAACGCCCTCGCCGATCAGTACGCCGACAACTTCGGATTCTTCAAGACCGGCGGTACCGACAACCACCACGGGTTCGCGAGGCATCTCGCCGGGATGGAGTGCGACGTACCGATCGAGACCGAAAAGGATTACGAAAAACTGGTCCGCGAAGGCAGGGCGCACGTTTTCACGCTCGATCCCGACGAAGCCCGCTTTGAACGTGCGGCGTTCGCCGACGGGTGTGTCACGGTCCGGCTGAAGACGAACCCGACGACCGGTTACGGCTGGGAGTGGGAGTCTTCCGGTGAACGCGCTCCTGAGCTGATCTCGGAGGAGCACACGTCCGGAGGAGGGCTCTGCGGAGCGCCGGGGTTCGTAAAATACGTGTTCCGCCCGGCGGAGCCGGGAAAATACGCGATGGTCTTCAGATACCGCAGAAGCTGGGAGAGCGCCGGACCGCTACGCACGTTTAACATCCGTTTCGAACTGAAAGAAGACGGTAAGATAACCCGGAAATTTCACGATTTTTCCTGACGATCCTAACCGGCCGCGCGGGACACCTGCTCTGCAGCAGGTGTCCCGCGTCAGCGTTTTTGTTTCATTTTGGTCTTGACTATTGGGCAAAATAGTTGTATCATTATTATAGATTATTATGTGTTAATACGGACTGAGGTGAGGTATCCCATGTTTTATTTTCTTCTTGCGCCTTCGCTGATCTATCACTGGCTGCTGGTCATCGCGGCGGTGGTGCCGGCGATATTCCTTATGATACGCGTGTACAGGTCCGACCGTCTCGAAAAGGAGAGCCCGGCGACGCTGTGGCGGATGGCTCTCGGCGGGATCATCGCGGCGCTCATCGCGCTCGTCTCCGAGCGGCTGCTCGGTCTTCTGCTCGACCTGTTCGTCGACGAAACTGATCCGGTCTACAATATCATTCTGTACTTTGTCATCGTGGCCTGCTCCGAGGAGGGCGCCAAGTTCTTCATGCTGCGCCGGCGCAGCTGGAACCTCGCCGAGTTCAACTGTCAGTACGACGGCGTGGTATACGCCGTGTTCGTCTCGCTCGGATTCGCGCTGTGGGAGAACATCAGCTACGTGCTGCACTACGGATTCACGACTGCCCTCGTGCGGGCGCTTACCGCCATACCGGGGCATGCCTGCTTCGGCGTGTTCATGGGCATATTCTACGGCCTGGCGCGCGGCTACGCGATGCTCGGAGAGAACGGGAAGGCAAAGGTGATGCAGGTGCTGGCCGTGGCTCTCCCGGCGCTGCTCCACGGCGTGTACGACTACGTCGCGACCGTAGATTCGACGCCCGGGCAGATCGTGTTCATCGTGTTCGTCGCCGTGCTGTTCACCGTATCGTTCCTGCTCGTCGGTCACCTGTCGAAGAAGGACAGATATTTCAAGCACGACAAAAACACTTTCTATTTCGACGGTAAGACGTTCCGCTGACACGCGGAGGCTTAGCTGCAGTGACTGTTCCGCATAACGGAGGAGAGGTAAGATCATGAAAAAGTTCCTTGTAGTGGTGGATATGCAGAAGGATTTCGTCGACGGTTCGCTCGGCACGAAGGAGGCCTGCGCGATCGTACCGAAGGTCGCGGAGAAGATCCGCGGTTTCGACGGCGGGATCTTCGTCACGCTCGACACCCACTTTGAGAATTATATGAAGACGGCCGAGGGAAGGAAGCTTCCGGTGCCGCACTGCATACGAGGTACGGCCGGCTGGGCGCTCGACGCCGAAGTCGCGAAGGCGCTTGAGGGGAGGAAATACACCGCAGTGGAGAAGGTGACCTTCGGGTCGGTCGATCTGCCGCGGCTTATCGGCGATGCGGCCGGCGACGCCGGCTTTTCGGTGGAGCTGATAGGCCTCTGCACCGACATCTGCGTGGTGTCCAACGCCCTGCTCATAAAGGCGAACTTCCCCGAGATCCCGGTATCTGTCGACTCCTCCTGCTGCGCGGGAGTGACACCGGAGAAGCACGCGGCGGCGCTCGAGACGATGAGAAGCTGCCAGATCGACGTGATCTGAGCCGGACAGGTCCGGGGGAGCGAGCGATGTATACTTTCGACGCCAAAAAGACGAAGGACGGCTGCGTCCGCTGGATAAGAAGGTTCTTTGAGAAGAACGGCAAGGGCTGCAACGCCGTCGTGGGCATCTCGGGCGGCAAGGACAGCTCTGTAGTCGCGGCTCTGTGCGCCGAGGCGCTGGGGCGCGACCGGGTGATAGGAGTGCTGATGCCGATGGGCGAGCAGCACGACATCGACATGGCAGAGCTGCTCGTGCGGCACCTCGGGATACGCAGCTATACCGTGAATATCAAAGATGCCGTCGAGGCGGTAAAGGGGAGCATCCCCTTCGAGCTGTCGAAGCAGAGCCGCGAGAACCTGCCGCCGAGGATACGGATGTCGGTGCTCTACGCCGTGTCGCAGAGCAACAACGGGCGGGTCGCGAACACCTGCAACCTGTCGGAGGACTGGGTCGGGTACTCAACGAGATACGGAGACGCCGCCGGCGACTTCAGTCCCTGCTCGCACCTTACGGTGCAGGAGGTAAAGGCGGTGGGAAGAGTTCTGGGGCTCCCCCCGGTGCTTGTCGACAAGCCGCCCGAGGACGGCCTGTGCGGGCGGACCGACGAGGACAACCTGGGATTTACCTACGAGGAGCTCGACCGGTATATACGCGAGGGAGTCATCGACGATCCCGAAAAGAAGAAGAACATCGACAGAAGACACAGAATGAATCTGTTCAAGCTGAAGATGATGCCGTCCTACCGGCCCCGAACGTCGACAGGAGCGGGGAAATGAGCGCGCCGTACGAACTCGGGATCACGGTCGGAAGGTTCCAGACCTTCCACAACGGACACCGCGACATCATACGTCAGGCTCTCCGGATCTGCTCGCGCGTGGGAGTCTTCATCGGTTCCGCGGATGAGTCGCTCACCTTCATGAATCCCTTCTCATACGAGATCCGCAGGGGCTTTTTCGAGAAGGTCTTCGGCGGCGCGGTCGAGGTCTTCCCGCTGAGCGACATAGGGGTCGGCAACACCGCGGCGTGGGGCGAATATGTGCTCGGCAGCGCAGAGGCGCGCTTCGGCAGGCTGCCCGACCTCGTGTTCTCGGGCAAGGAGCAGAGACGTCTGTCATGGTTTTCGGGAGAGAAGGGCCGCGGCATCGCCGAGCTCAGCATCCCCAAGACCGTTGAGATCTCGGCGACCGCGATGAGAGAGTTCCTGGCGTCGGGCGACCGCGCCTCGTGGGAAAGATACACCGATCCCGCCCTTCACGGCGACTTCGAAATGCTGAGGGAGACGGTGCTCCTCTCATACGGGAACAGAAAAACGTCAAGCATATAAATACGCAGGATACAGGACAGAGGTGCGAAAGACTATGTCAATGAAACTCGACCCGATCGTGGTGTCGCTGCTCGACACCGACCTTTACAAGTTCAACATGGATCAGGTGATCTTCCACAGGCACACCGATCTCTGCGGCGAATACCGCTTCAGGTGCCGGAACGCGGGAGTCGTATTCACCCGCGGGATGGCAGACGAGATCTCGGCGCAGGTCGATCATCTGTGCTCGCTCACCTTCACAAAGGACGAGCTCGACTATCTCCGCTCGATCAGGTTCATCAAGGACGACTACGTCGAGTTCCTCCGGCTGTGGCACCCGATCCGCGACTACGTTACCGTCGGTCTCACGGAGGGCGGAGAGCTCTCGGTGAGAGTCGACGGCCCGATGTTCTCGGCGATGCAGTTCGAGATCTATCTGCTCGAGATCATAAACGAGGTCTACTTCAGGATGACATACGACTACACGGAGCTCGTGAAGTCGGCCGAGGAGCGCCTCGACGCCAAGATCCGCGCCATGAACGACGGCAGGTACACTTTCAAATTCGCCGAGTTCGGCTGCCGCAGGAGGCTGTCGCGCGAGTGGCAGGACAGGGTCGTGGAACGGCTCGTCACCGAGACGTCGAACTGCGTCGGGACGTCGAACGTCTATTTCGCGAAGAAATACGGAGTCACGCCCATCGGCACCTATGCGCACGAGTTCGTGCAGATGTACCAGGGCATCGATTCGATACCGCTGGCCTACACCAACCACTACGCGATGCAGGACTGGTACGACGAATACAAGGGCGACAACGGGACCGCGCTGAGCGACACCGTCACGACTGACTTCTTCCTGCTCGACTTCGACCGCTCGATGGTCAACAACTACACCGGCGTGCGCCACGACAGCGGAGACCCCTACGTCTGGGGAGAGAAGATCATAGCGCACTACAAAAAATACGGCGCCGACCCGAAGACCAAGCTCCTGCTCTTCAGCGACAGCCTCGATTTCGACCGGGCGCAGAAGCTGTACGAGCACTTCAGGGACAGGGCAAAAGTCTCTTTCGGGATCGGCACGTTCGTCACGAACGACACCGCAGAGGAGGCTCTCAACATAGTCATAAAGCTGCAGTACGTCAACGGAAGACCGGTGGCGAAACTGTCCGACGCGCCCGGCAAGGAGATGTGCAGCGATCCCGAATACCTCGAGTACCTCAAACGCGCCGTGAAGTTCCGGCTGAACAGGGAAAAGGAGACGGACGGAAAAGTAAAAAAAGGAGCATCGGACTGAGATGATGAAGACCGGAGCAAAAAACATACTTAAAGCGGCGGCCGCGACGCTGTGCGCGCTCGTCATCCTGCCTTTCTGCGCGTCGGTCCTTCCGGGCTGCACGGGAGAGGGCGGTGATGACGTGACGTCCGCGTCGCAGGACACCGGAACCGGAGAGGTGGACGAAGTGGAAGTGAAAAACCGTACAGAGATATCGGCAGACAAAGGCCTTCTCGGGAAGTTTCAGGTGGTTTTCCCCGAGAAGGGAGGCGGCGTCGCGGCCGCCGGCGCGAGAAAGATCATAGCCGCGGTATACGAAAAATACGGCGTCAGGATGGGCCTTTCCGACGATTTCTTCGCCGAGCGGGCGAAATCGCTGACCGTCAAGCCGAACGAGATCCTCGTCGGCGACACCAACCGCGAAGAGACCGCGGAGTTCCTCTGCTCGCTCAAATGGGGCGACCGCGGATTCACCGTCATCGGGACTAAGATAGTCGTTGCCGGGACCGACGACGAGGGCACCGAAAAGGCGGTCGACGAGTTCATCGAGGCGCTGAAATCTGCGCCCGAAGGACTTCTCTATTCGGGCAGCCAGGACATGACCGTCAGTGCGGGCGCGACATTCCCGCATCCGGATCTTACTGTGAGCGGCAGACCGGTATCAGGGTTCAGGATCGTATACCGGAGCGGAAACGACGAGAGGAACCTTCTGGCCGCCAAAAGGCTCAGGGCCGTCATCGGAGAGGAGACAGGGAAGTACCTGCCGCTGTGCGGTACAGATTTGGCGGCGGGAGGGCCCGCCGAGCCGTCATTCCTCGTCGACTGCGCCGGAGACCTGTCGTACCCGGAGGTCAGCGCCGAATACGGCTACGCCGGCAGCGGGTATAGCGTTTTCGACATAGACGGTTCTCCTCAGGTCCTTATCAGCGGCGTGAACATCTATTCTGACATCATGGCCTTTGAAGGTACGCTGAAGGCTCTGGAGAACGGGGCGGCGCCTGCGGGATTCGTTCCCGTCGTGACCGACGACACCTTCATGAGCGCGAAAAAGCCGTACGAGGCTGTCCCTGTGAAGTCGCTGACCGTCATGGGAGCCGACATCTCCGAGTACAGCATCGTGTACAGCGCGGCCGAGAAGAACACGGCCGAGGCCGCCTCCGCGCTGGCGGAGTACATAAAGAAAGCGACGGGAAAGACGCTGCCTGTCATCACCGACGACAAAAGCGCCGCCCGCGAGATAGTCATAGGCATGACCTCGCGCGACACCCCGGGCGTGACCGCCCGCCGCGACGCGCTGAAGAACGACGGCATCATGTTCTACGCCGAGGGCGGGCGCCTGTACATCGGCAGCCACTCGCCGCTCGGACAGTTCTACGCCGTCTACCGCTTCCTCGAGGAGAAGATAGGCTGCCGGTTCTACTCAGACAACTCGGAGCGCATCCTGCCGTCCGACGGTATCGAGATACCCGCCGGTACCGACTATTCCTATTCGCCGCAGCTCTTCTACCGTTACACCGACTGGGGCCTGTCGTCAGACATGCGACGCAAATTCGGGCTCAACGGCGAGGACGGCATAGAGAACCGTATCTACGGCTTTGCCCACACCCTGGCAGGCCTCGCGAACGTCTCTCCCTCGACGCAGCCGTGTCTCTCCGACGAGAACGTCTACGCGACCGTGCTGAAGAACGTGCGGCAGCGTATAGCCGACAATCCGGGCGTCCGCATCATTTCGGTGACGCAGAACGACAACCGGAACTACTGCACCTGCGAGAAGTGCAGCGCCCTCGCGGACAGGGAAGGGCAGTCGGGAGTGATGCTGACCTTTGTCAACCGCATAGCGGAGGAGATCGAAAAGGACTATCCCGACGTGAAGATACTGACATTCGCGTATCAGTACACCAGGAAGCCTCCGGCGACAATAAAGGCGCGCGACAACGTCATCATGTGGCTGTGCTCGATCGAGTGCTGCTTCACTCATCAGATCTATGACGCCTCGTGCCCGAACAACGTGTCGTTCTGCTCCGACCTCGACGCCTGGGCGGATCACGCGAAGAACCTGTATATATGGGACTACACCACGAATTACAGGTATTACAACCAGCTCTTCCCGAACCTCTTCACGCTGCGAGGAAACATACCGTATTTCATAAAGAACAACGCGATAGGGATCTACGAGGAGGGCGACTACCAGCAGGTCGAGAACGGCGAGTTCTCGCGCCTGCGCGCCTACCTGCTCGCGCACGTGCTCTGGGATCCGGACATGACAGAGGAGGAGTACTCCGACCTCATGGACGATTTCCTCGAGGGATACTACGGAGCCGGCTGGAAGTACATAAGATACTATATCGACTACACCGGACTCACCTCTTCGACGGTCCACAGCCGGATCTACGACCCGCTGCCCGCGTCGCTCTACGACCTCGAATACTGCTACGGATGCTTCACGAGGGCCGCGGAGGCGGCGGAGGACGAGGCAAGGAGAAATCACTGCAGATATTCGTCGATCCAGATAATCACTCACTGCCGCAGTCTCATGCCGGATGACGAGTTTGCCGCTCTCTACAAAGAGTCGGGGACCGTCTGGAAGCAGGAGGGCAATCATCCCGGTCCGTGAGCCGGAGCGGCGCGGATCAAACGTCAACAGCAGGCAAAAGCAAAGAAACAGATTAAGACCATGAAAGAATTCGATCTGAGACAGGTATTTGAACCGAAAAAGAAAAGCAGAGTCAACCCCTACCTCGTGGGCTCGCTCGTGACCGTCGCCATCGCCGCGCTCGGCGCGGCGTATGCCGCGATGGTGAAGTTCCTCATGAACGTCGCATTCTCGCGCGAGGAGCCGAAGCCGGTAACCCGCGTCAAGCGCATGATCTCCGCCTCCGAAAAGCACCACGACGTCGTTCTCGACCTCGAGACGGCGGCTAAGAAGCTCGAGGAGGAGGGCGGATGCGAGGAGATAAAGATCACGTCGCGGGACGGCATCGACCTCGTCGCGCACTACAGGCGCTGCCCGTCGCCGAAACGCATAATAATCGCCATGCACGGCTGGCGAGCCTCCTGGTCGCGCGACTTCGGCACCGTGGCCGACGAGTGGTACGAAGGCGGATGCGACGTCGTATACTGCGAGCAGCGCGGGCAGAACAACAGCGGCGGGGAGAACATGAGCTTCGGGATCCTCGAGCGGGAAGACTGCCTCGAATGGGTCAGGTGGGCGATCGGCAGCATACCCGGCGAGCTCCCGATCTACCTGGCGGGCGTCTCGATGGGCGCATCGACCGTCCTCATGGCCACCGGCCTCGATCTGCCCGACAGGGTCCACGGAGTGCTCGCCGACTGCGGATTCACCTCGCCCGACGCGATCTGGAAGCACGTTATGCAGGATAATCTCCACATGTTCTACGACAGCGCGCTGTACAAGCAGCTGTGCAAGCAGCGCATTGGCGTCGATCCGGGCGAGTATTCGACGACCGATATACTCAGCCGCAACAATATCCCCGTGTTCTTCGCGCACGGCACCGACGACAGCTTCGTTCCCGTCTCGATGACATACGAGAACTACAAGGCCTGCCGCGCGCCGAAGCGCCTGTTCATCGTGCCGGGAGCCGAGCACGGACTGAGTCATTACGTCGACCCCGAAGGCTACCATCGCGCGCTGTTCGACTTCTTCGCAGAGTTCGACGGCGTGACGCCGCAGCCCCGGATCAAGTCGCCGGCCGAGATCGCCGCGGCCGAGGCGGAGGAGAAGGCAGCGGCCGCCGCGGCCGCGACGCCGGAAGACGGAACGGCCGGAGCGGATGACGCCGGAGCGGAGCATGCCGGGGCGGAGACCGCCCCGGAAGAGCCCGAAAGCATGGCTGAAGACGCCGGAAACGAGGCCGGGAAAACGGCTGAAAAAGCCGTCGAAGCGGACGAAACGGAAGAGAAAGCCGGAAGGAAACCCGTAGAATCGGCTAAAAAAGCCGGAAACGAAGCCGGGAATACGGCTGAAAAAGCCGGGACAACGGCCGGAGAGAAGGTTTCCGGCGCGGCAGACGCTTCCGCCGCGGAAAAGAAGGCAGGTCAGAAAAAACAGTAAGGACATCAGTGAAAATGACTATAGAACAGATCCTCTCATCGGAATTCGGGATAGGACAGGAACGGATCGAGAAGACCGTTGAACTGCTCGACGGCGGAAACACCGTCCCCTTCATAGCGAGATACCGCAAGGAAGTCACCGGCGGCCTCGACGACACGCTGCTCCGCGGCCTGTCCGAGCGCCTCGCCTACCTGCGCGGGCTTGAAAAGCGCCGCGCCGAGGTCATATCGCTCATCGACGCCCAGGGCAAGCTCACGCCGCAGATCGAAGAGGCAGTCGCGGCGGCCGCGACGCTCACCGAGATCGACGACATCTACCGCCCCTTCAGGCCGAAGCGCAAGACGAAGGCGTCGGTCGCGAGGGAGCGCGGCCTCGAGCCGCTTGCCGCGTATATCCGGGAACAGCGCGGAAGATACGACCGCAGCATAGAGGAGACGGCGGAGGATTTCGTCGATCCCGAGAAGGAGATACCCGACGCCGCGGCCGCCCTCGCCGGAGCGCTCGACATCATAACCGAGGAGATCTCGGATGACGCCTCCTGCCGCAAGAGCGTCCGTACGCTGACCTTCGAGCACGGGAACATCGTATCGAAGGGAACGACGGAGGATGAATCGGTCTACTCGCAGTACTACGAACACGAGGAGCCGCTGAAGCGCGTCCGTCCCCACCGGGTCCTCGCGATGAACCGCGGCGAGAAGGAGGGCCTGCTCAAAGTCTCGGTGGCGCCGTCGGGCGAATACATCACCCGCTACATGACGAACAGATTCATCACGGATCCCGACAGTCCGGCGGCCGGATACATGACCGAAGCGACGGAGAACGCCTACGCAAAGTACATCGCCCCCGCGGTCGAGCGCGAGATCAGGAACGAACTGACCGACGCCGCCTCCGAGGGCGCGATAAAGCTGTTCTGCGAGAACACGAAGCAGCTGCTCATGCAGCCGCCCCTTAAGGGGATGACGGTCATGGGTTTCGACCCCGGATACCGGACCGGCTGCAAGCTGGCCGTCGTCGACCGCACCGGAAAGGTGCTCTGGACGGGGGTCGTATATCCTACGAAGCCGCAGGAGCGGACGGCGGAGAGCGAGCGGATAATGCTCGGCGCGATAAAGAAGTTCGGCGTGAAGTACATCGCCGTGGGCAACGGAACGGCGTCGAAGGAGAGCGTTATATTCATTTCCAGCATGCTCCGCCGCATGGCGCCCGAATGCCGCTATACCGTCGTGTCGGAAGCTGGGGCGTCGGTCTACTCGGCGTCCGAGACGGGGGCCGAGGAGTTCCCCGATTTCGACGCCACGCAGCGCTCGGCAGTGTCGATAGCGCGCCGCCTGCAGGACCCGCTGGCCGAGCTTGTGAAGATCGATCCGAAGTCGATAGGCGTCGGGCAGTACCAGCACGACATGAAGCCGGCAAGGCTCGACGAGGCGCTCGGCGGGGTCGTCGAGGACTGCGTCAACACGGTCGGAGTCGACCTCAACACGGCGTCCTACCATCTTCTGTCGTACGTGTCGGGCATAGGGAAACAGATAGCCGTGAATATCGTAAAGTACCGCGACGAGAACGGCGAGTTCACGTCGAGGAGGCAGCTCATGAAGGTGCCGAAGCTCGGGGCGAAGGCCTTTGAACAGTGCGCGGGATTCCTGCGCGTGCCGGGCTCGCGGGAGCCTCTCGACAACACCGCGGTGCATCCCGAGTCGTACGAGGCAGCAAGAGGCGTGCTCAGGGCGTTCGGATACACCGAGGCCGACCTCGCCCGCGGCGGGCTGCCGGGACTTGGCGTGAAACTCAAGGAGGCAGGGAAGGAAGGCAGGGCTAAGCTGTGCGCCGACCTCGGGATCGGCGGGCCGACGCTCGATGACATCGTATCCGAGCTCGAAAAGCCCGGCCGCGACGTAAGAGGCGAGGCAGCAGAGCCCGAGATCAGGGAGGACCTCCTCGACATATCGTCCCTGAAGGACGGAATGATCCTCGACGGCACCGTGCGCAACATCACCGACTTCGGCGTGTTCGTCGACATCGGCGTGCACCAGGACGGATTCGTGCACATATCCAAGCTCTCGCGCCGGTACGTGCGGCATCCGCTTGAGGTGGTGAGCGTCGGTCAGCGTGTGAAGGTCAAGGTGATCGGGGTCGACACCGGGCGCGGCAGGATCTCGCTGACGATGGTCCTCGACTCCGAAGAAAAGGGAAGCGCCGGGAAGCAGTCCTGAAGCCGGCAGTGACAGCAGCCTTCAAGGCAGCCTGAAAGGCAAGCCGGGACGGTCAAAAGGTAAAACACAGTTACGTTTTCTGCCTCAAAAATCGCAGAAATCCCGAATTGCTGACATTTTTGTGCAATATCACCAATACGGAGGCCCGATTTTCGGAAATTTGCCATCTTCCATTTTTCGGTGAAATCCGTTATAATATATGATGTTAAAAAAATACGGGCCGGATACGCTCGGTTCGTGCGCATTTCAAGGAGGATCTTATTAATGGCAAGCGTATCGTTAAAGCACATTTACAAGAAATATCCGGGCGGTGTTACCGCTGTTTCCGATTTCAACCTCGACATCAAGGACAAGGAGTTCCTCGTGCTCGTCGGCCCTTCCGGCTGCGGCAAGACCACGACGCTCCGTATGATCGCCGGACTTGAGGAGATCACCGAAGGCGAACTCTTCATCGGCGACAAGCTCGTCAACGACGTGGCTCCGAAGGACAGAAAGATAGCGATGGTTTTCCAGAACTACGCTCTTTATCCTCACATGACCGTTTTCGAGAACATGGCATTCGGACTCAAGCTGAGCAAGACCCCGAAGGAGGAGATCAAGCGCAGAGTTGAGGAAGCGGCCCGCATACTTGACATAACACACCTTCTCGACAGAAAGCCGAAGGCTCTGTCGGGCGGTCAGAAACAGCGTGTCGCTCTGGGACGCGCCATAGTCCGCAAACCCATGGTCTTCCTTCTTGACGAGCCTCTGTCGAACCTCGACGCGAAACTGCGCGCATCGATGAGAGCCGAGCTCACAAAGCTGCACGAGAACGTACAGACCACATTCATTTACGTTACGCACGACCAGGTCGAGGCTATGACGATGGCCACGAGGATCGTCGTTATGAAAGACGGTCTGATCCAGCAGGTCGATACTCCTCAGAACCTTTACGACAGCCCCTGCAACATCTTCGTCGCGGGATTCATCGGAACTCCTCAGATGAACTTCATAAACGGCACGCTCAAGAAGAAGGGCGAAGACGTTTATTTCGAGTTCGAGGACAAGTCGCTCAAGCTGCCTGCCGAAAAGGCCAACGCTCCCGAGCTCAAGGACTATATCGGACAGGAAGTCATCGCCGGCATCAGACCCGAGTCGATCCATGACGAGCCGATGTTCATGAACTCGATCCCCGAGGACAGCCAGTGCGAGGCTTACGTTGACCTGACCGAGCTTATGGGCGCCGAGATCCATCTGCATCTCGTCATCGGCGAGGTCAATCTGGTCGCCAAGGTCTCCTCGAGATCGACATCGCGTGCGGGCGACACAATCAAAGTCGCATTCGATCTTTCCCGCATGCACTTCTTCGACAAGGACACCGAGCGCGTCATCATCCACTGACGGCTCGAAAAAGCATCATTTTCCCCGCCGTGGAATCCACGGCGGGGTTTGTGGATTACGGAGAAAAAATGCGGCCTTCACGGCCGTGACACAGGAGACATGAATTGAGCGGCGGACCTTACCTGGATCACGCGAGAAGCTTCAGATCCCTTATGATGAAGATAGGAGCAGTAATGCTCGTCCACACGGGACTTATGATCCTGTGCGGCATGATTTCGTATGCCCTGGCGGATGACCTTGCAGAGAGGGGGACCGGCGGACGCCTGCTCTCCGAATTCATCACGGCGTTCGGGTATGCCGCGCCTTTTATATGCGCTGCGGCGCTGCTCATGATCCTCATCCCCGGGGAGGCGCGCGAGCCGATGAGACTGCGGCCGGCGGGCGGCATCGACACCGTCCTTGTCGTCATTGCCGGGATAGGCATAACATACGGGGCGGCGTATCTCAATTCGCTGTTCGTTTCGTTCATCGATTTCTCCGGCGTGTACGAGGATACGGCGATACACGACCCGACAGACATAGTCTCCGCGTTCCTGCAGACCGCTCTCGTCCCCGCGTTCTGCGAGGAGTTCCTCTTCCGCGGCTGCATCTGCTCGCAGCTCCTGCCCTACGGCAAAAAGACCGCCGTCATCGGTTCGGCGCTGCTCTTCGCGCTGATGCACGCCAATTTCCAGCAGTTTTTCTATACTTTCGCGGCCGGCATCGTGCTGGGGCTGGCCTATACCGGCAGCGGTTCGATCTGGCCGGGAACCTTCATGCATCTGTTCAACAACATGATGTCGATACCCGACGAATGGTTCCGGGCATTTCTCGGCCCTGAGCCGGCCTCGCTCGCGGGGAGCTTCCTTGAAGCCGCCGTGCTGATAGCCGGACTTGCCGCGGCCGCGGTACTGATAATAAGAAGGAAGGGCAGAGTGCTCTCAGACGGCGGGGCCGTGCCGCACGCAGTGAAAGAGATGCCGCATTACGTCAATGTCCCGAGGCTCTATTTCGCTCCCACCGTCATCGTCTTCGCCGCCGTGTCGGTCGCCGAGGGAGGACTTGCGGTGATAATGTCGCTGCTGTGAACGCGAAGACGGGGAAGGCGGAATTGAAAGGGGAGGCGGATGCCGTGGATCTGACCGGAGCCGTTTTCATGGAGGAGGCGCTGCGTCTCGCCCGCCTGGCGGGAGAGAACGGCGACGTCCCCGTGGGGGCAGTCGTAGTAAAGGACGGAGCGATCGTCGGCCGCGGCATGAACCGCCGCGAGGCGTCGGGTTCGGCGGTCCGCCACGCCGAGATCTCGGCGATCGAGGAGGCATGCGGCGCCCTCCGCGGCTGGAGGCTTCCGGGATGCGTCATGTACGTCACTCTCGAGCCGTGTCCCATGTGCGCCGGCGCGGCGATGGCCGCTAGGCTCGACGGGATAGTGTACGGCGCCCCCGAGCCGAATTCAGGGGCTCTCGGAGGCTCCGGGACCGACCTGAACTCCGCTTTCGGAGGCGGTATGAAGGTCCGCGGGGGATTTATGGCCGAAGAATGCGGAGCGCTGCTGAAGGATTTCTTCGCGGGGCGCCGCGAAGCAAGGGAGCGTACGCGAGGAGCCCGTCCCGACAGAGCTTTTTTTGAACAGGACGGCGAGATCCTCGCCCCCGCCCTCGTCGGCTGCATTCTGTGCAGACGGCAGGGCGACGGCAGCGTCCTGCGCGGGCGGATCACCGAGACCGAATGCTATATGGGCACCGGTGACACCGCTTCTCACGCACACAGAGGCAAGACCGACCGCAACCGCGTCATGTGGAGCCGCGGAGGCACGGTCTACGTCTATCTCTGTTACGGCATACACAGCATGCTCAATATAGTCTCCGGAAAAAAGGACGAGGCGCAGGCGGTGCTCATACGCGGCGCCGACAGCCTCATCCTGCGCGGCGCCGACGGCTCGCTCCTCCGCGACTCCGGATTTCCTTCGGCCGCGGGGCCGGGAAGGCTCACTTCCGTCTTCGGGATCGACAGGAAGCTGAACGGCGGCGACATGCTCCTCTCGGACACGCTCTGGATAGAGCTTCCGCCGCGGTACGGGTGCGGAGAGGAGGATCACGGCCGGATAAGGCTCACGGCGCTGCCGAGGGTCGGGATCGACTATGCCTCCGACGCCGACAGGCGGAAGCTGTGGCGGTTCAGGCTGGACCCGGACGCCGCGGAGGATCCGCCAGGCGGAAAGTGGGACGGATAAAACAATAAACGGAGTTTCATCATGAAAGAATGTGAAGAACGTACCGTGATCTGCGAGAACGTCACGGTGAAGGACGGAAGGCTTAGATTTGCCGGACAGGACTGCGGGGAGCTTGCACGCAGGTTCGGCACACCCGTCTATCTTTATGACGAGGACAGGCTCCGCGCGAACTGCCGGAGATTCGTGTCAGCGGTAAAGCGCGCCTTCGGAGAGGGAGGCTTCGTGCTCTATGCCTCGAAGGCGGCGGCGTTCCGGCAGATGTACAGGATCGCCGGCTCCGAGGGACTCGGCACCGACGTCGTCTCCTGCGGCGAGATCGCCGCGGCGCAGGCGGCCGGCTTCGATCTGTCGAACGCCTTCTTCCACTCGAACAACAAGACCGACGCCGACATAGCATACGCCATGGACCGCGGAGTCGGGTATTTCGTCGTCGACTGCAGCGAGGAACTGTTCGCTCTGGCGGTCGCCGCGGCGGAGAGGGGCATAAGACAGAAGGTGCTGCTGCGGATAACCCCCGGGATCGACCCGCACACGCACGCGGCAGTCAGGACAGGGCAGGTCGATTCCAAATTCGGCTCGGCGATAGAGACCGGCCGCGCGGAGGAGATGACGAGGCTCGCGCTCTCGCTGCGCAACCTCGAGCTCGCGGGTTTCCACTGCCACATCGGCTCGCAGATATTCACCGCCGACCCCTTCGTCCGTGCCGCGCGGATCATGACTGACTTCGCTGCCGACATGCGCGACGCCCTGGGGTACACCGCGAAGATCATCGACCTCGGCGGAGGCATCGGGGTGAGATACGTTGAGGACCAGCCTTCCTGCGATCCCGGAGAGATCATCGGCGAAATGGCCGCCGCGATGAATGAGCGGTGCGCGGAAAGGGGTCTCCCGCTGCCGCGCGTCGCGATCGAACCCGGCAGGGCGATCGCGGCAGACGCCGGAATGACGCTCTACACCGCCGGTTCGGTCAAACGCATCCCGGGATATAAATCATACGTATCCGTCGACGGCGGAATGACCGACAACCCGCGATTCGCGCTCTACGGCTCGCCCTATACCGTCATCGCGGCGGAGAAGGCGGACGAAGAGTGCAGCGAACGCTTCTCTGTCGTGGGACGCTGCTGCGAGAGCGGCGATATCATCGGAGAGAACATCCCGCTTCCGCCGTCTGTCGGAAGAGGTGACGTTATCGCCTGCCTGACGACCGGTGCGTATCATTTCTCGATGTCGTCGAACTACAACCGCGTCTGCCGCCCGCCCGTCGTTATGCTGAAGAGCGGCGGCGCGTATCTCGCCGTGAAGGCGCAGACCCCCGAGGATCTGCTCCGCGGAGAGGTCTGATATTCCGCCGCATACCGCCTGAGCACAGCGGATCAATAACATAAACCGCGGTAAAGGCCGGTTCTCATATGGATAATGAGAACCAGCCGATCGGGAGGAAAAAGACAAAAACAGAACTACCCATAAGATAACCGCGGTAAAGGCCGGATCTCACAAGGATGATCAGAGAACCTTGGAAAGCCCGGACATTGCTGAAATTAAAATAAATTGCAGAAAAGTGTTGACATCACCTAAAATATTTGATATAATAACATTGGATATTGAGTATTCCAACAAAAAAGGGAAAAGGAGGACTCCAAGCGATGAAAAAGCCGGGACAGGTCTATACTTCCGGTTTTGCGCATATCATGAACGGGAACTCCTTCCCCTGCGGGAGGCATTATCTCATCTTCATTTCACAGTGCGCATGACCGGAGTTGCAGACGATACGGTCATGCGCGTTTTTGCCATGCCACCAACCCATTGCACCGCAACTCATGTAAATAATCTTTCGCGACATAAACATATCATCAACGAAAAAGGGAGTATTATGGCAACTAATAAACGCTTCCAAAAGAGAAGAACCAAATGGAACTATAGCTGCTTGTTTTGGGCCGTTTTATTCTTGTTTTGCATTTCCACTATTCTATCAAGCTGTTCTAAATCGCCCATATCGAACAGCTCCGATTTGACCTATAAGGAACTTATATACAATAACAAACAAATAAGACGCGACGGAAACACATTTTATTTTTCGGGCGACCATTTCTCAGTCTTCAAATATGATTCCGAGAGCGGAGAAATACAGGATGTCTGCACCGACCCGCTTTGCAGTCACTATGGAAAAGACAGTAGTTGCAGGATAGGGCAGATAAATACGGGAAGCTGTTTCTTTGCGGTCAACGGAAATAATTTCGTTTATACCGTCCCACTTTCTGCTTCACTGGATGACTCAATAATGCAATTGGTCCTCTTCAGATATGACGTTTCTGAAATGACAAATCTGAGATTGGATCATAAAAACGGAATTGATGACCGCAGGTACACAATCAGTTCGAATTACTGCTACTATGTCACGACTTATCAAAGTAATAAAACCGGTGAATATTCTTTCGGAATGAGGCAATGCAATCTGGAGACCGGAAAGACAGTAGATTTCGGGGAAAAGACAGAAAGCGTTCCCAGACCGCTCGGCGCAATCGGAGGCAAAGTGTTCTGGAAAGATGCTGCGTCATCAAAAACATATGTCTGCAATGAAGACAAGACCGGCTCGGCTCACGTTTTCTGGGATTATCCCATATCTTTCCCTTGGGGTAACTGCAACGACATATTTTTCAGATCAACCGATCCTGATGATCCAGAAGATTCTTTGATTTTTTACATTTTTCACACCGACCTGAATGGAAAAGTAATATCCCGGTTTGATGCGGAAGATATTAAATGCATGTGTGTATCTGATGACGGGAAATATATTTATTATATTTCACGCACAGAGACACCGGCGGTAACCGGTAACGGAACGCCTGTAAAAAACAACGACGGGAGCGATTTCCTCGTTCACGGGAGGAAACTGTTCAGGATCGATACAGAAACCGGAGAAACCGACTGCGTTTTCGTTTTTGACGGAATTTTCTCCGCATTGAATATCGGAGTAGGAGACGGAAGCTGGTTCTGGTTCGACGGAAAAAAAATATATACAAACAGTCTGGCCGGATATATCGAAGAAAAGCCCGGAGATGAGCCGCAAAGAATCGGTTTTTCAAGCGGTCTCATTATTATCGACACCGAGACCGGAAAAGTCGTTCGATGCTCTGCTGATTTCGATCGTTCCACCGCCGGAAGCCGTTCATACAAATCCGTTGAGACTGTTATCGGCTGATAACAAATCCGGATTGATCACCCCGGAATAAAACATTTTTTAGGAAGGAGCTCCCTGATGAAACGGATAATTAGAAATTCGGTTATTATTTTTCTGATTGCTTTTTGTCTGTTTTCATCAGGGTGCTCCTTTTCCCATGAGGAAACAGAGCAGTCTTCGACTGTGGAAGAGGTTTCTTCATCTAACGTCGAACAGCCGCCGACTCTTGCCGATCTGAATTTGGCCGACGATATGACAAGGATCGACCGTTTCTTCGACAGCGCAGGGCCCGCCGTGTGGTTCGCATACGATAATGACGACGGCGGACGCCTGGTTATGATGACCGGAACCGAAATAAAACCCATACAGGACTCTGATTATCGGTGTACACCGGTAATGCTTGATGACGGAAGAGTTATTGTTTTCGAGCGTCCGGATGGAAATGATCCCAACGCCCGATTCAGTTACAGACTGACACGGGACGGAAAAACAGTCCGAGAATGGGGCGCCCTTGAAAACCTTTCCGCACAATACGGTATATCGATTGTTAACGGAGAAGTGTTTTTCACGCATTTGATTGACGATTCGCAGCCCGCAATAAAGCCTGATCTTGCACTGCTGGCTGACGGCATCCGGTCGTTTTCAGTTTATCCGTCTTCAGGAACTCCTTCTTCCTGCCTGTTTTATGAAAACGGGAGACTGTTTAAGATTCAAACGTATAACAATAAGAATGACTTACACGCTGATATTATCAGCGTCTCTCCGGGTGAAACAAGTCCGGTTACAGAGCTCTCTGAAATCGTTTATGATTCGCGTTTTCCGATTTCAATGGTGCCTGGGCCCGGTGATTCATACATGTGTTTCACACTCGAAAAAGGAAGTGGAAACGACAAAGGATATAACCTTGTTAGATACGCATGGGTCGGGAACGGAAAACTCAGCAAGACCGCCAAAGACACACTCGCGATAAATGTATGCGATTTCTGTATTTCGGACGGACGCGTTTTCTACGTCACCGCCGATTCCGCTGCCCCGGAGTCTTTTTCCGATTATGAGAACAGATTCGTTTATTACGACTGTTCCGGCCAGATGATTCTCTATAAAAGCATCACTGCTTCTCAGTCCGATAATGCCCTTGTCCTTTGGTCTGATAACGGTTATAATTTCTTTACTGTAACCGATAACAATCCCGCGATGGACTCTAAAACACACAAAAGCATTTACTACTGGAAAACATTTGTTTCATCTTCCAAAAAAGGGTTTGCGATTCATGCCGCAAAGAAAACCTCTTCAAATCTTATTCATACGCAGTTGTGTTTCGAACTCACAGGATCCGAACCCTTCATTACTGAGATTCAGGGAACAATGGCGTACGGGAAATATTTGTTCTCTGACCGTTATTCTCCTGCGACTCTGTTCAACGAAGAGATCAAATGAAACTGACGTTATTTGAACTGACAAAACTGTTTTACAACAGATTTATTACAACGCTGTTTCTCTTAATACTTGTCCTGAATGTTTTCTTCACCGCCTCCGGAATTGATAAAAACGTGGCATCGACTCCTCCCGGGAAAGATGAATACTATTCCTTTCTGGAACGAACAGTCGTTGCGGCAGAAGCAAAAAAAGAAGACCTGATAAGAGGCGGGTATACCGAAAAAGACTTTGCTGTAAGTTTTCAGATCAAAACGATAACACTTTATACTGCTTTGGCTGAAACTGCCGGCGAAAGGCTTTCTGAATCCGGCGGATGGGAGCACCTGTTTCGTGATGACGTCCAGGTGTGGCTGGAAATCGCGCTGATCGCAATCCTGACAGGTTATATTTTTATTTACGAACGAAAAAACGGCGGATACATCCTGTATTTTTCTTCGGCAAAAGGCAGAGAACCGCTTTTTAGATCGAAGCTGCTTGCCTCGGTAACCTCTTCCCTTATTGTTTTTCTTTCATTTACGGTAACGTCATTGCTGACAGTATTGTTTATTACGGGATTCAACGGAGGAGAAGCGCCGGTTCAGTCTCTCCGTTTTTTTATGAAATGTCCGTATTCGCTGTCAATCGCCGGTATGGCGGTATTAAAGTATTCAATACGTCTTTCCGGGCTGATATTATGGGCGCTTGTTTTGTCTTTTGCCGCATCTCTGTTTTTCAATTATACAGCGTATTTTTCACTGACCTCAGCCTTTGCGGGGATAAATTATTATCTCGCTCAAAGATCATATACTTCACTGAACGCAATTCCGAAATACCTGAACCTTTATTCTTTTTCCGCTCCTGAAGAATTCTTCCAGAGATATCATGCCGCGGATGCCGGAGGTGTTCTTTGCGATTTTTCGCTTCTGTATCTCGCCTTCTCTTTTTTGCTTTCCGTTGTCCTCGTCTTTGGAATTCAGTATTTCTGCAGCAGAATGAAGACGGTAGTCTCTTCTGAGAAACGGTTTTTCCCACTCAAAAAAACACCTGAAAAACAAGTCGGAACACAAAAAACAGTAAGGAAAACGCATTCTTTTTCCCTGTTTGGATGGGAGTTTGAAAAAATCGCATCAAACAGAATTCTGCTGGTTCTTCTCATTCTTATCGCTGTTGCCAAACTGGTGACAGTCTTTTCTGATCGGTCGCTGTATCCGGACGCCAATGAACTGACATACCGCGAGTACATGCTTATGCTGGAAGGAACGGTGACGGATGAAAAACTCGACTTTATCCGGCAGGAAAACGAAAGAATAAGAAAAGGACTTCAGATATTCGACGAAGAAAACAATTACGCTTTTTCAGGCGGTGATTTATCTTATGCCGTAAACGAAAACAATTACGCATATGCTCACAAAGAGGCCATCGAACGGGTCAACAACTATATGATTAAAGCATATTATGAGCGCAGAGAATCGCCGCTTCCAATCGTATACGATACCGGATGGATCAAGATACTTAACAAAACACCCGATTATCTCCTTGTGCTGGCATCGATTTTGATTTCTTCCTTCCTGTTCACTTTAGAGTTTGACGACGGTTCATCCGCATCTCCCGGCTCAGTAATTCGAACCACACGGAAAGGACGCCGTAAAACCCTCCGCGCAAAGATCCTTGTCGCTTTTGTTGCTTCGATTTTGACTTTTTTACTGTTCGATTCAGCTGAGATTCTGTCGGTTGCGCTTTTTATCGGCATCCCCGGTGGATCATATGCGTCGGGCATGGTTGTGCCGCTCACAGAGTCTTTTATTTCTCTGAAAAGCATGCTGTTCATAACTGCAATTCTGAGAGTACTCTGCGTCACTGCGGTAACATCCATCGCTGCGTTCACCGGCCATTTCATCAAACGGCTTCTGCCCGCTCAACTGGTATCTGCCGCGTTAATAGTCCTGCCTGATCTTTTGAAACTTCCGCTGTTTTCGGATTTATTGTTCTTATCTGATTCGCAGAGATATTTTGATTTGATTAATCAATCTCTGATATCACATTCTGAAACCGCTCTGTTGATTGTTCAATCATGCCTGATTCCGATTGTTCTTTATCTGATTGTTTTCCTGTCGCAGCGTGAATCAACAAATGTACCGACAGTGAAAGTTTGAATCCTTAAAACCACCCCAGGGTCATGGGTTCGCATTCGCAGGCGAGCGGCGCGGGAGCTTGCTCACAGGATGCGAGCATGCCGGTGTTTCGCCGCCTGCGAATCACGAGCGAAGCGAGTTACCCCACCATCTCCACCGCGCAATAGCTGCAGGCGGGAGCGTAATGCTTCCGCCTGTTTTGGTTATACCAAGCATACTGCTGATGGAATACTGGATTATTGCTGGGCTATTGCTGGGTTATTGCCAGTTTCGCATTTGTGGTACGGCTGGCGCTGCCGCCGACCTCAAACGCAATGCGGGAGACCCGCACCCCTGAGCGAAAAGGAAGAGATCGATGGTGAGGTATTTCAGAACGAGGTCATTTTCTACAAGTTTGCGGGAAAGATAGAGTGAATGGCAGCGGATACAATGGTTATTATTCCACTCCGGTCTAAGAGCAAACTTAAAAAATCAAATATGATAGACCTTGGCGTACAACCGTTATCCGACTTCGAGGAGATGCTCCGTAGCCGGCGGCTCACGGCCGAGGATACCCAGAGCCTGCTGATGTTGTCTGAAGGTCCTCAGCCTTCCGACGAGACCTCTCCGAAGATATGCAGATAGTAGTCCTCAAGCGCAGGTATCGCGACCTTTGCGCGCTCGGCGGGCTTTTCCTCCGAGAGTACGCGGAGGATGACGTCGCCGCCCGCCTCGTCTCTCGCGATATTGGTCACGCGGTATTTCTGCTGCAGATCGACGACCTCAGCCTCGCCGCAGGGCAGCAGCCAGACTTTTCCCTCTATCCTCTTCAGCAGCTCCTGCGGCGGGGCGTTGTCGACGATGACCCCCTTGCGGAGCATGATGACGTCGCGAGCGATGAACTCTATGTCGCTGACGACATGCGTCGCGATGATGACGATCTTATCGAAGGCGATCCTCGAAATGTAGTTCCTGATCGATATCCTCTGTTTGGGATCGAGGCCTGCGGTGGGCTCGTCGAGAATGAGCACCGACGGGTCTCCCAGCACAGCCTGAGCGAGGGCGAGCCGCTGCTTCATTCCTCCCGAAAGCGCGCCGATCCTCCGGCCGGCGACGTCGTCGAGTTCGACCGCCTTCAGCACCTCGCCGATCTTCCCCGCGATGTAATCCCGCTTCTCCCGGCGCTTCATTCCGGCTCCCATGTCCTTCAGCGCAGCCATGTACCACATGAATCTCGACACGCTGAAATTGGGGTACATCCCCGGATACTGCGGCATGAAGCCGAGCTTTTCGCGGAATCTGACTCCCATCTTAAGGATGTTTTCGGGCTCATTTTCCCCCTCCTGAAAGAGGATCTCGCCCGAGTCTGCCTTGAGGTTGTCGGTGATGATGTTTATCAGGGTGGATTTTCCCGACCCGTTCGGCCCCAGCAGCGCGTATATCCCGGGGGACAGCTCGGCGGAAAAATGCTGAAGAGCCTTGTTCGATCCGTACGCTCTTGATACGTCTTTGATAATCAGCTTCATTATTTATCTCCGTTTCTCCGTTCCGGGCGTTATTTGATCAAATAGGACCTGCCGGGAAGACCGGATCGGTTGCAAATTAATATGATGGTAACGCTGCAAACATATGTGTTACCGACCTGAACAGAATAAGCTATTAAGCGCGAGTTTTTCCTGCTTTTCTATTATAGCATATTATTCCCATAATATGCAACAAAATAATTAACAGTTTAAGGTGAAGTCTTTCAGCGCGTGGTCATCCTCTAAAGGTTTGTGGGAAAGATAAAATGAATGGCAGCGGCGGAAGTTATCTCTGTTTTAAAGAGATTGAAAACTGTCCGGCAGTAATCTGGCGGTAATTACAAGCCGGACTGATGCCGAATATACGACAAGAGTTCTGCTTGAAGAAATCGAATTTTACCATTACGGAGTAAAATGTGAAAAGTATCCTTTGATCTCTGTTCTCTCTGATGGATTTGTTCCTCCGCTGCCGGACTGACTGTTTGCATGATTATCGGATTACCGTGGATTTATAATCTTGAATCCTTTAAAACACCCCCTGGGTCATGGGTTTGCGTTCGTCGCTCGGAGATCCGCGAGCGCAATCGCGAGGCGAAGAGCGAACGAATCACGAGATCAGCGAGTTACCCCACCATATCCACCGCACAATAGCAGCAGGCGGGAGCGTAATGCTTCCGCCTGCGTTTAGTGCGCTCGGCATGCGCGATTACTTGGCGGTGAAAGTCCGCTACAGACTTGGCAGTAGGAACTGTTAGCCGAAGACAAGGGTGTCCGTCGTGAGGCGGAATCTGAAGGAAGTCGGATGCGGGGAGGATACTAACCCG
>JAFTCN010000059.1 GCA_017454675.1 Clostridia bacterium | reverse complement strand
GCCGCGGCCTGCGAAGGGGCCGACTGCATCATCGTTCTCGGATGCGGCGTCAGGGAGGACGGTACTCCGAGCGACATGCTGAGAGACAGGCTCGACCGGGCGATCGGCCTGTATGAAGCGGGCGCCGCCCCGAAACTTCTCATGAGCGGCGACCACGGCAGAACCGATTACGACGAAGTCAACACCATGAAGAACTACGCGGTGGGAAAGGGCGTGCCGCCCGAGGACGTGTTCATGGACCACGCCGGGTTCTCGACCTACGAGACCTTCTACCGTGCCGGCGAGATCTTCGAAGTGAAAAAGGCGATAGTCGTGACCCAGAGATATCACCTTTACCGCTCGCTGTACATCGCCGAAAGGCTAGGCCTCGAGGCATACGGCGTCGACGCCGATCTCCACACCTACGGCGGTCAGGGCTTAAGAGACCTTCGTGAGTTCCTCGCGAGATCCAAGGACTTCGTCATGTGCATCTTCCGGCCCGAGCCGACGTTCCTCGGAGAGGTCATACCGATATCGGGAGACGGAAGGCAGACCGAGGGCTGATCGCACCGCGCCGCCCCGGCCGTCCGGCGTGTTTTTTCCGTCTCATATTTCCAGTTGTATTTCAATGCGAAAAGTGATATAATGATATATCAATTATTTTGAGGAATGTATGTCAAACCGGGCATTTCTTTGGAACAGAGTTTGAAATACCCGGCCTACCGTGCCGCGAAAGCCGCTTTTCAGCGAGTGGGGCGCCGCGGCATCGCAGTTGAGTTTTCTTCCGGTTGCCGTGCCAATGAGGAAGCGTTTTTGACAGGTGAGTGTTATGAGCAAAGATAAAAGATCGAAAAAGAGCATTGCGGTCAGCACCGGGAAGCTCGTCTCGGCCGGCTCTATCAGCGACCGCAGCATAGCTTCATCGGTGCTGCTTGCCGTTTACGACGTCATCGCGGTCGTCCTGTCGTTTTTCGTCGCTCTTCTGACGCGCTTCGATTTCAGCTACGGATCGATCCCCGGGGAGTTTCTGAAAGTATATTACCGGTATATTCTGTTTTACGCGGTATTCTGCTTCGCTGTTTTCCTGCTTCTGAAGCTTTACCGCAGCATATGGAAATACGCCAGCATGATCGAGATGTCGCGGGTTCTCGCGGCAACGCTCATCACCTGTTCGGTCCACGTGCTGGCGGTCACGCTGTTCATATACCGGATGCCGGTGTCCTACTATCTGGTCGGGTCCTTCCTGCAGTTCTTCCTTGTCGCCGGGATCCGTTTCGCATACCGCTTCATCCTCCTCATCCGCGGACTGATAGCCGGAGGGGGAAAGGCTCAGAGGAACGCCGACGTCATGGTCGTCGGAGCGGGGAACGCCGGACAGCTCGTGCTGCGTGACATGCGCGACTCGAAAGAGTTCAGAGACCGCGTCGCCTGTGTCATCGACGACGATCCCTCGAAAAAGAACCACTATATCGAGGGAGTGAGGGTGGTCGGCAACCGCTACGACATCCCGGCCGCCGTCGAAAAATTCAGGATACGGAAGATCTTCGTCGCGATGCCGAGCATAAGTCCGGCTGAACTTAAAGGCATTCTCGATATCTGCAAGGACACAGGATGCGAGGTCCGCGTCATGCCCGCGGTCCATCAGTTCTTTACCGAGACAGGGACCGTTTCATCGATGCAGGAGATCTCGCCGAAAGACCTTCTCGGGCGCGAGTCGGTCGGTTTCGATATGTCCGCTGTATATCCGTATGTCGCCGGCCGCACGGTGTTTATCACAGGCGGAGCCGGCCTTCTCGGTTCTGAACTCTGCCGCCAGATCGCAAGATACGACCCGAAAGCGATCGTCGTTCTCGATGTGGCGGAGAACGATCTTTTCGAACTGAGCGAGGAGATGCGCAGCAGATATCCCGGACTCTGCTTCGAGGCCATCGTCGGATCGGTGACCGATCCCGGTCAGATGATCCCGCTGTTCGGCAGATACCGCCCCGACCTTGTCATCCACGCCGCGAGCCGCAAGGCGATACCCATGATGGAGAACAGCGTGATCGAGGCGGTAAGAAGCAATGTCTTCGGGACTCTGAACACGGCGGTCTGCTCGTCGTACTTCGGCGCCGGAAAATTCATTTTTGTCAGCAGCTTCAAGGCTGTATATCCCACGGGAATTGCCGGGGCATGCACGAGAGCCGGTGAGCTGATCGTCCGTGCGCTCGACGAAAAGGTCAAGGCGGGGCTGACCGCGGAAGATCTGAGAGACTTTATGCCGCAACTGCCGGAGTCCGGGGCCGCAGAGCCCTGCAGGACAAAGTTCACGTCGGTCAGGTTCGGAAACGTACTCGGTACGCGCGGAACTGCTGTGTCGCTCTTCAAAAAGCAGATCGACGGCGGCGGCCCGGTCCGCATAATGCATCCCGATATGGTCAGGCATTTTCTGCTTCCCGAAGAGACCGCTTCGATGATCCTCCGCTCCGCGGCGATCGGCGAGGGCGGGGAGGTGCTGATCTTTGATCAGGGCACCGCAGTAAAGATAGACGAGTTTGCCAGAAATATGATCAGGCTTTCCGGACTGCGTCCGGATACCGATATCAGGATAGAGTATACCGGCCTCCGTCCGGGCGAGAAGCTTGAGGAGGATACCCACATGGCGGAGGAGTCGGTGGAGGACACAGGTCACATGATGATCCGTGTGGCGCGCGACCGGAAGGCCGGATATGAAGGCCTTGCCGAGTCTCTGAAGAAGCTCTCTGCCGCCTGCGACGCCGGGGATCCCGACGCCTGCGCCGGGTATCTTGCGGGCATCGTTCCGACATACAGGCCTGAAGGCCGGGCCGGGGAGGCGACCTGATGATAGACATCCACTGCCACATCCTTCCGGGGCTCGACGACGGAGCGCCCGACATAGACACATCGATACTCATGGCGGAGATAGCCGCCGAATCGGGAGTCACCGATATCATCGCGACGCCTCACACGAATCAGGCCGGACGGTTTGAGAACTACGCGTCACCCGCGACGGACGCCGTCTTTTCGGCTCTGTGCGGGGAGATCGCGAGCCGTGAGATCCCGGTCCGCCTGCACCCCGGCATGGAGGTGTACGGCTCGGGCATGGTGCCTGAGATGCTGAGAGACGGGAAGCTCGTGACACTTGCGGGCAGCCGCTACTTCCTCATCGAATTCGGCTTCAGGGACGACCCCGACCGGATGGAGGGGATCCTCGACGGTCTGCTTGAGGCGGGAGTCGTGCCGGTCGTCGCCCACCCCGAAAGATACGAACTGATACAGGACCATCCCAACCGCCTCTTCCGGTGGGCCTCGCGGGGGATACTGCTGCAGTCGAACAAGGGCAGTTTCACCGGATTTTTCGGACGGAAGCCCCGCGAGCTCGCCTTTGCCATGGCGGCGAGAGGTCTGACTGCCTTCGTCGCCAGCGACGCCCACGGCTGGGAGCACAGGACGCCGGCGCTTGACGGCGTCGAAGAGATACTGACTCTCGAATTCTCGGGAGAGACCGCAAAGCGACTTCTGTACGACAATCCGCTGAAGGTGCTGCGCGACGAACCTGTCAGATACGGAAACATCCGTCCGTTCCGCTAAAGCAAAGGAGGGACTCAGCATGAAAAGAATACTCCTAGTCTCTCTGGCGCTGTTTATGCTGTCGGGACTCGTATGGGCGGGATTCAATCTTTACAGATCCGTGGCCTCTTCCGGAGAGCCTCCGGTCATCTCTTTTGAATCCGACTCGATCAGCCTGCCCATCAGCGCGAAGGACACCGACATGCTGGCAGGCGTGCACGCGACCGACGCCGAGGACGGCGACATCAGCGGAGACGTCTTCATCGAGAGCTTGTCCAGGATGAACGCCGACGGTTCGGTCACCGTGACATACGTCGTCTTCGACGGCGACAAAAACGCCGCCAAGGCAAAGAGAAAACTCTTTTACTCGGATTACACACAGCCGGTGTTCAGGCTAGACGCGCCGCTCATCGGAACCGTTTCCAACATCAGCGAGCTCGCCGGCATCATGAAGGCTGACGACTGCATCGACGGCGACATCTCCGACGTGGTCAAGGTCACCTATCTCGACCGGCTGACGACGACGGTCGGCACATATCCCGTCGAATTCAGGGTGACGAACAGCCTCGGCGACACGGTATATCTCGAGACCGAGCTCGAGTGCGCCCCCGCCGGCTTCAACAACGCCGGTATCACCCTGACAGACTATCTGATATACCTCGACGAGGGAGCGGCTTTCGATCCGCTCTCATATGTCGAAGGATATACGGCGGAAGGAACGAGGATCAGCGGAGCCGGCGGACTGACCGTCACGTCCGGAGTGAACACCTCCGTCCCCGGAGTATACACCGTGACTTATACCTATGAGATCCCCGGCTCCTCCAGCCACACGAAGCTGATCGCCGTCGTGGGCGGCGGAAAGGAGGCGTCGGAATGAACGAAAAGAACCGCGTCTCCGGAAAATTCGCCGGTAAGATCCACGGCGTGCTCCTCTTCAGAGCGCTGCTCCGGGGGCTGCCGCTGATAATCTCATGCGCTCTTCTCGCCGGTGTTTCCGGTTACGTCTGGGGCAGTCTCTCCTACAAGCCTGTCTACCAGACTACTACGACTTTTGTCGTCACGGCGAACAACGGGAGCTCGTCAAGCTCATATACCAACCTGACGTCGGCGACCAATCTCGCCAGCCACCTGTCGGTGGTCCTGAAGAGCGACACGCTGAAAAACGCGGTTATGGAGGATCTGGGGACAGATTCCTTCAACGCCTCGCTCTCGGCAAGAGTCATCTCGGACACCAATCTGATAGTCATGGGCGTCGCCGCGTATTCCGCCAGGGACGCCTACCAGATAACAGAAAGCGTTCTCAAGGAGTTCGGAGAGCTGACCGACATCGTCATGAGCGACGTCGCCTTCGAGGTCCTGCAGAGGCCCACCGTCCCGGTAAGCCCGGTGAACGTCCCCGATTCGGCATCCAGGGCAAAGCGTTTTGCCTGGATCGCCGCCGCCCTTGTGACGCTTTCGGTGCTTGCCATCGCTCAGTTCCGCGATACTGTAAAGACCGAGGACGAAGTCGAGAAAAAGCTGGACACGAACCTGCTCGTCAGCGTCGGACACGAGCGGAAACACCTTTCGCTGAAGGATATTCTCGGCAGGAAAGAGGGAAGCATCCTTATAACGAACCCCACTGTCAGTTTCGCTTTCGTCGAGACATTCAAGAGACTCAGGATCAAGATCGAGCATGAGGCGACGGACAAGTCAAAGAAGGTGATCCTCGTCACCTCGTTCGAGGAGGATGAGGGCAAGTCCACCGTCGCCGCCAACCTGGCGATGGTGCTCGGACGGAAGTACCGGAAGGTGCTCCTGATCGACGCCGACCTGAAAAAGCCGGCGCTCCACAGGATCCTCGGATACGAGAACAGGAAGTTCATACCGATCGGCGAGCTGCTCCGCGGCAGGACGGAAGGCGAGGCCGACGTCATTATCAACGACGAGGAAAAGAGGATCCACGCCATGGTCGGCTCCGCCGGAGAGAGCTACAGCTCCGATCTGCTTTCCGGAGACCGCATGGCATCGCTGCTTTCGATAGTTTCTGACAGATACGACGTTATAATAATCGATTCTCCGCCGCTTTCGGCCGGAAACGACACCGAGAACCTTGCCGATCTCGCCGACGCTTCGGTGCTCGTGGTGAGACAGGACTACGTTCCCGCGAAGATACTCAATGACGCCATCGACCATCTCCGCGGCTCAAGAGCGGGACTGCTCGGCTGCGTTCTGAACAACGTAAGGATCGCCGACATTAGCGAACTCTACTCATACGGCGACCGCGGAGGCACGGCATACTCCAGATACGGCTACGGCAAGAGGACGTACGGCGGCTACGGCAGCGGATACGGTTCCTCTGAAAAAGACGGGAAGGAGGATGACGCAAGATGAGCGAGCGCGACTACGAAAACGAGCAGATCGCCGCGAGACTTGACGTCGTTTCCGCCGTCCTTCAGGCGATGAAGCGCGGACTTCGGACCTTCTGGTGGCTGATCATCATACTCGTGCTGGCGGGCGGAGGCATCATGGGCTACCGCAGCTGGAGATCGTATTCTCCTTCCTATACCGCCTACGCGACCTTCACGGTGAGGGTCAAGAACAACTACTACGCCTCCATCTCCTCATACAACGCCCATTCCGCCACGCAGATGGAGAAAACATTTCCCTACATCCTGACCAGCGGGATCCTTTACGACCGCGTTAAGGAGGACCTGGGGATATCATACCTGCCGTCGATCTCCGCAAAAGCGACCTCGGGCTCGAATATGATAACCCTGTACGTAAAGGGGTCCAATCCGCAGCTCTGCCACGACGTGCTTGAGTCGGTCATCAAAAACTACCCGGAGCTTGCCGAATACGTCGTCGGAGCCACGTATCTCGTCATGATCGACGAGTCGGGCGTCCCGCAGGAACCGACCAATACGAGAGACTGGAAGCCCGCGGCAAAGAAGGGCGCGCTTTACGGGCTTATAGCCGGGCTTGCCGTCGCGTTTATATATGGTCTTGCAAAGGCGACCGTCAGCACCCGCGAGGAGGTCGAATCGATATCCAACGCCAGATATATCGGGGCGATCCCGAAGACGGCGGTCAAAAAGCGGTCTGAGAACAGGAGCCGCAGCCTGCTGTCGGTGTCACGGGTCCAGGACAGGGCATACAGGGAATCGCTCAGACTGGTAGCCGGACGCGTCGACCGGAACATGCAGTCGTCGCACGCGAAAACGCTGATGGTCTGCAGCGCCATCCCCGGAGAGGGAAAGACCACGGTGCTTTACAATATCGCCGAACTTCTCTCAAAGAGAGGACGAAATGTCCTGATCATCGACGGAGACCTCAGAAACCCGTCGATGCACGATATGCTCGGCTGGGACAGACAGACGGGACTGTCGGATTACCTGACCGGCAAAGCGGGAGTCGAAGACATCATAAGGCAGACGGGAGAAAAAATGCCCGACGTCATCTGCGCGGGAGCCTCGTCCGAGAGATCTTCCGAGCTGCTCAGCAGCCCGAAATTCCGCGAACTGATAGAGGCGCTTGCCGAACGCTACGACTACGTTCTGTTTGACTCGCCGCCGACCGCGATCATGACCGACTCGATGGAGATGAGCCGGTTCATCGACGCCGCGCTGCTCGTTATCAAGCAGAACTACGCCAGCCGTATCAGCGTAGCCAATACGCTTCGTACCCTTGAGGAATTTAAGGTGCCTGTTCTCGGATATGTTATCAATTCCTTCAGCGGCCATTCGCGCCGCGGCTACGGATACGGGTACGGTTACGGATACGGGTACGGCTACGGATATGGCTACGGCTACGGTTACGGATACGGAGAAAAGGACAACGCAAGACAGGACTGATGGCCGGACAGCGGCCGGGGGTGAGCAGGAGAGCGGAGAGATGAGATCTGACAGACCGCACGCCGTTTACAGAAAAGTCATAAAGAGAATACTGGATACCGTTCTGTCGTTTGCGGGGATCATTCTGCTGATCATCCCCATGGCGGTGATCGCGCTGCTGGTACGGATAAAGCTCGGCTCGCCGGTGATCTTCGGTCAGGAGCGGCCGGGAAAGGACCGGAAGCTCTTTCGAATGTACAAGTTCAGGTCGATGACCGACGAGAGAGGCCCCGACGGGGAACTGCTTCCCGACGCCGACCGCCTGACTCCGTTCGGGAAAAAGCTCAGAGCGCTCAGCCTCGACGAGCTTCCCGAACTGTTCAACGTACTGAAGGGCGATATGAGCCTTGTCGGCCCCAGGCCTTTCTTAAAGAAGTACCTGCCGCTGTACAATGAGGAGCAGAACCGGAGACATGAGGTAAGACCCGGCATGACGGGACTGGCGCAGACAAAAGGCAGGAATCTCGTAGACTGGCAGGAGCGGTTCAGATACGATGTCTATTACGTCGATCATCTGTCTTTCATGCTTGATCTGAAGATAGTCTTTAAGACCCTGTCCACGGTCCTGAAGAGAGAGGGCATCCATTCCGGGACGTCCGAAACGATGGAAGAATTTACAGGAAACAAAGAGGGAGGAAATCCGGAATGAACCAGCAGGTAATCGTGATAGGCGCCGGAGGCCACGGACGCGTGGTGGCTGACGTCATAACCTGCGCGGGAGACACCGTGCTCGGCTTTCTTGACGACAACGGGGATCTTCCGGAGAGGATAATCGGCTTTCCCTACCTCGGGAAGACCGACAGGTTCTCCGATTATCCCGGCGCGTCCTTCATCATCGCCATCGGCGATTCTGAGATAAGGGAGCGGTTCGCCGCCCGGATGTCAGGCTGCCGCTGGTATACGGCGATCCATCCGTCGGCCGTGATCTCACAGAGAGAAACTGAGATCGGGGAGGGAAGCGCCGTCATGGCGAACGCCGTGATCGGCCCCTGCGCGAAGGTCGGGAAGCACTGCATAGTAAATACTGCGGCGGTGGTCGAGCACAACAACACCGTCGGCGACTTCTCGCACGTTTCGGTAGGCGCGAAGCTGGCCGGGACGGTGACCGTCGGCAGGGGCGTCTGGATAGGGATCGGGGCGTCGGTGATCAACGACGTGACGATCTGCGACAGGGCTCTCATCGGGGCCGGCGCGATGGTGATCAGGAACATCAGCGTTCCCGGCAAATACATCGGCGTCCCCGCCATCAGGCTGGACAGATAAGACCGGTATTTCAGGACAGGTAAGGCAAACATTTCACCGGTCGACATATGCCGGTGAAGAGCGAAGGAACGGAGACTGATCAAAATGTCGCATATCATTTTTGTCGGGAACTATTCCCTCGGGATGTACAGGTTTCGCGGAGACCTTATCTCGGCGCTGTTAGCCGCTGGGCAGAGAGTGACCGTCCTTCTCCCGGACAGGGAGTACGCGGATGAGATAAAGTCGCTCGGCGCGGCACTGATCCCATCGCCGATGGACCGGCGGGGGGTGAACCCGTTCCGCGATCTGTCGCTCCTGTC
>JAFTCN010000058.1 GCA_017454675.1 Clostridia bacterium | reverse complement strand
TGATTTCATCGTGAGCGAAGCGAACGATTTCATCCGAGGACGTAGTCTGATGATTTCACCGCGGCACCGCCGCGATTTCATTAAAAAACGAGAGGTTTTATCATGGCTGATAATAAACTCGCTGATCTTTCAACCGAATTTGCGGTTCAGATCCTGAAATTCACCGACAGCATTAAAGGCCATTATTCTCTTGCAAATCAGCTTGAACGTAGCGGAACAAGCATTGGCGCAAATATCCGTGAAGCAAAATACGCTCACGGAAAAGCCGACTTCATCGCAAAACTGCAGATTGCCCTGAAATAATGCTATGAAACAGAATATTGGATCGAGATAGCGCAAAAAGCAGATATTGTTTCGGAAGAATCCGTGAAAACACTTCTTCACGACTGCGGCGCCATTCGCCGTATGCTCATCTCCTCGATCAACACGTCAAAATAAAGCAGCCGGGATTGAAAAATACATATTTATGTTGTAATGCAATCAGAAAATCGGAAACTGTGAAAAAAGGGATTGATTATGAGCAGTAAAATTGAAGAAATGATACTTGATAGAACGTTTGATTACATTCAGCCATACTTTTACAACAATCCTTATGCACTCAGGTGTGAGCTCGGGATCGGAGATACAAACGAAGAGTATATGAGACAAGCACGCAAAAGAGCGTCAGAGATTTATCAGATACTCTTTCCCCATAAGGCGGATGCAATCATTTTTAATCAATGGATTTATGACTGGTCGGATAGTGGCAGCGCCGAAAAGAATGAATATGGCGACAATGCGAGCGAGATGATTGAGAATAGACTCAACAGCGAAACTCGAGCTCTGCGCTTTCTTTTGGAAAATATGATGAATTATCGGCACGTAAGCGTTAAGGGGCTAAAAACCTATGACGATCCTGCTGATGACGAAATCCGTCGAAACCGCATCGTATGCTACGCGGACGATGCGGGATTTGACGATCTTGATCTGCTCGAAAGGCAGCTCGCTGACGAAAACAATTCAGAAGTCAGTCTTGTATCGTTTGAAAACGAGTGTATTCTTTCCGTATACGATGATCGGGGTTGTGATATAGTTTTTTCAACACACAAGAAAATGCAGGAATTCTATCGTTTGCTTGAACCGTTTTTCCTTGAATATGATCGTGAAGTTATGAAAAAGCGATTTGAGCAAGTAAAATAAAGCAACGACAAATGCCGGTTTGCCGTTATAACAATGCATCTTCCGGTTTCGGTAACCGACTTTAAGAATAGGAGATCCAAATGACTGTTGCGGAGATCGTCCGCGTCACAGGACAGGTCGCGGGATGGCTTCAGTTCGCGGTAACTCTACCGATGTACGTAAGCACTCGGCGCTCCCGCGTGCTCGCGATCAAGCTGACTTCCGATATACTCGGGGCGGTAAACATGCTCTGCACCGGCTTCAGAGCCGCGGGCGCGTATACGAACTCCGTCGCGATAGCCAGGGAGATCGTATTCTATCAGCGCACGAGGCACAAATGGGCCGACAGAAAGATATGGCTGTTTCTCTTCCTCGGCCTCATGGCTGCGGCACCCGTCTTCGACTTTGCGATGCGAGGCTCCTTCGTGTGGCTGTCGCTGCTGCCCGCCGCGGGCAGTCTCATCGCGGCAGTCGGGCTTTTCGGCAGGAATATGCTCACGTCCAAGATCCTGATCATCGCGTCACAGATCCCATACCTGGCCTACAACTGTCTGGCCGTCGGCGATGACATGAAGGCCCTCATCTCCTTCAATATCCCGGGGATCGTCATCTGCTCGATGACAGTCCTTTCGGCTGCGGCAGGCATAGTGAACGAGATCGTCACGGCAAAAAGAAAAAAGAAGGAAGCAGAAGAAGAGAAAGAAAAAGAAAACGGACAGGGCCCCGCTGAAGACGGCCGCCCCGGCCGCGCATGAAAAAAGACCTGCCGGAACAGTATCCCGTCAGGTCAGGACTCAGGACAACGGACCGTATCAAAAAGCGGAGAGTGCCTCTCCGTTTTTTGATCTTCCCTGAGCGCTGCCGGCGGCGTTCACGCCGCCTTCGTGTAATCAGCCGAACCTCGCCGGCCGCAGCGGTCTGTCCCAGAAGACCTTTCCGCCGGCCGCCGATGCCAGCGCGTCGATCTTATCGCGCAGGACCCCCATGAACTCCTTCTCCCGCTTTTTGGAGCGGCGCCCGGGGGCGTCGTAGAGGACTTCCTCAAAGTACATGTCGTATGTAACCGAGTAATCGGTCTCGTCCTCGTGCGGGAAGAACGTCACCGCGGCGAGATAGGTCACATGGCCTCCCTCGCTCGTAACGGTCAGCATGACGTTCGCTCCGTGCCTCGTCTTCCCCGCTCTGTCTGCCGCCTCTGCGGCAAAATACTGTTCGTACGCGTTAAAAGTCACTGTATCCACCTTCCTTTGCCCGAAATACGGTTGTTTTTCTGCGCCGGCACGCGCCGGCGGCCCGCCCCTGCATCAGAGCAGATCCACTCTGCACCTTTTTCCGCCCGACAGGAACGATCTTATGTTCGATACGACCTCCCCGAGACATCTGACCCGGGCCTCGTACGAGCCCCACGCCATATGCGGCGTAAGACATACGTTCGGCAGGCCGAGCAGACGGCTGAACGGATGATCCGCCCCGAAGGGTTCGGTGCTGTAGACGTCACATCCGAAGCCGGCGATACGCCCGTCAAGCACCGCGTCGGCGACGGCAGCCTCGTCGGTCACGGCGCCCCTCGCGGCATTGATAAGTATGCACCCGGGCTTCATCATGGCGATGCGGCGCCTGTCGACGATCCCGCGTGTCGCGTCAGAAAGCGGCAGGTGAAGCGAGATAATGTCGGACGTTGCGCACAGCTCATCGAGGCTCATAAAGACCGCCCCGGGCTTTTCGTGCCTGCTGTACGCCGCGACTCTGCACCCCAGCGCCGCTGCCGCGCGGGCGACCGAGCTGCCGATGTTCCCGAAGCCCGCGACGCCCCACTGCCTTCCGGCGATCTCGTGATACACAGGCTCGAGGCGGTTAGCCGCCGAGCCCGACGAGTACGCCCCGCCGGCGACGTACCCGCTGTACTGCGGCAGGTGCGAGATGAGCGACAGCGCCGCCGCCAGGGTGAACTGCGTCACACTGGCAGTCGAGTAACCGACGGCGTTGCACACCGCGATGCCCCGCTCCGCGCAGTACGCGAGATCTATGTTGTCGTATCCCGTCGCGAAGACGCAGACGAGCTTCAGCGACGTGACGCCGCAGAGCGTCGACGCGTTCATCCTGTGCTTGTTGATCACGGCTATATCGGCGCCGCGCAGGCGCTCCGCCGTCTCCTCCGGACGGGTCGAGCGGAAGATCACAAGCTCCCCGAACTCCGAAAGCGGAGAGAGATCGAGGTCGTCACCGAACGTCCCGGCGTCAAGTACGACCGTTTTCAATTCCGAACTTCCTCCGACGCGTCGAGCCTGCGCAGATAATCGATGCATCTGCCGACCTCAAGGGGCCCGGTCGGATCGAGGCCCTCGCTCTCGACCACCATCTTTATGCCGTGATCGATGCAGTATCTTCTCACTGCCGCGACGGGTGCCTCGAGCTCTCCGAGCGCGGTCCCCTTCCCGCCCGTGAAGCCGTCCTTCAGGTGAATTATCTTCACACGGCCTCCGAGACGCTCGAGCGTCATTACCGGATCCGCGCCGGCGTTGAAGGCCCAGAAGGTGTCGAGCTCGAAATCGATCTTCGTGCGGAGCTCGATCTCCGAGTGGATCGTCGAGCCCCACGGCATGAGCTTGAACTCGTGGCTGTGGTTGTGGTATCCCACTGAGATGCCGGCTTCGGCGAGCACCGGCTGCGCCGCGCATACGATGCGGCAGAAGCGCTGAAGCTTCTCCGGCGTCGACAGATCGGCCCCCGGCATTATGTAGTTGCGGTTGCCGATGATACTGTGGTAGCGGATGACCTCCTCCAGCTTTTCAGGCACCAGGTCATCGAGCGGAGAGTGGGTACCCGAGCAGGAAACTCCGTATTTTTCCTGCCACTCGGCGACCTTTTCGGCCGGATTCCCGAAAAAACCGGCGTATTCGACAAACTTGTATCCGGCCTCGGCGGCGATCCTGATCCCGTCCTCGAGACTGTTTTTAGTGACGTCGCGAAGACTGTAAAGCTGCAGACCGTATTCCATGGCGCACCTCCTGCGGTAGTCTTTTTTACAATTCTACCACATCGCGGCGGCCCTGTCAAGTGCGTACTTTTTTATTTTCTTACACCTTTCCGGTTTACTTTTCCGCAGAGATATTGTATAATAATCATACCCCGCCGGAGCGGCGCGGGACAAACCGTAATACCGCAGCAAGGAGATAATCATGGCACTTTCGGACATCTGCTACGCCGACCGGGCGAGAGCCGCGGGACTCAACGTCTACAAGGTCAGCGAGGCCGACGCAGACGGAAACATCCGCACCGAGACCGTAAACCCGTCGAACCCCACTTTCAACGCCTATTCGATCGCCAAGGCGTACACCGTACTGGCATTCGGCATCTGCCGCGACAGGGGGCTCATCGATACCGGCACGCATATCACCGACGTACTCGGAAAATATATGACGGAGGAGATGAAGCTTACCTGGGCCGGCGTCACCATGCACCACCTCATGAAGCACAGAGCCGGCTACGGCCCCGGGCAGAACCTCGACATCGACGCCTCCGACGCGGCAGACTGGCCCTCGCGCGACTACCTGAGGCTCGCCCTCGACGTAAATCTCCCCTTCGCCCCAGGCGAGGAATATCACTACACCGACACCGCTTTCTACCTTCTGTCGAGAGCGATATCCGAAGTCAGCGGCATGACGACCGCCGACGTTCTCCGTCCTTCGCTCTTCGATGTTATGGACTACTCGGAGTTCGCCTGGAGCGTATGCCCGCGCGGCTACACCATGGGCGGCACCGGCCTCTACCTCCGCACGCACGACCTCATCAAACTTGCCGTGCTGTGGCTGCGCGGCGGCGACTGGTTCGGAAAGCGCATAGTCTCCGAGGACTGGGTGAACACGACCGTGGAACAGGCTTACGAATTCAGCAAAAAGTCGGAGGATGGCCGCTGGATCGGCAAGGGCGGCATGAGAGGCCAGATGCTGACGTTCTGCCCCGACCTCTCGAGGGCGGTCGCCTGGAACTCATACCAGTCGAAAGTCGGTTTTTCCGATATGATCAAAGAATAAAAGTCAGGTCCAGCTAAAAATCTAACGACGACCGGAGGAAAAAATGATAATCAAGAACGCACTGATCTTCGACGCGGTGAGCGACGATCCTTTTCTCGGCGACGTACTGACGGCCGGCGGAAAGATCGCGCGAGTGATCAGAAAAGAGTGGGAGTCGGAGCCCGACGCCGGAACGCTGGCGGAATACGGTAAAGACGGAGTCATCGATGCCGGGGGCATGCGCGTGTACCCGGGGCTCGTCGACGCTCACAGTCACATAGGACTCGACGGCCACGGCGGCTCGACGGGAGGCACGCAGGACTACAACGAACACAACGACCCGGTAACGCCGCAGCTTCGCGGCATGGACAGCTACAATCCGCGCGACGGCGCCATACCGGCCGCGCTCGCGGGAGGAGTGACGACAGTCTGCACGGGGCCGGGGTCGTCGAACGTGATCGGCGGGACGGCGACCGTTGTCAAGCTCGTCGGAAACACCCTCGACGACGCTCTCCTAATACCCGAGGCGGCGATGAAATGCGCCTTCGGCGAAAACCCGAAGCGCTGTTACAAAGACAGGTCGAACTCGGCCCGCATGAGCACCGCGGCGAAGCTCCGCGAGGCTCTCTTCTCCGCGAGAGACTACATGCTCCGGAAGGAAGCGGCGGGAGGCGAAATCACGAAGATGCCGAAGTTCGACATGAAGGCGGAGTCCCTCATGCGGGTGCTGAAGGGAGAGTTGCCCCTCAAGGCTCACGCCCACCGTGCAGACGACATCATGACCGCCATCCGGATCGCAAAAGAATTCGGGGTCGCGGTGACGGTCGAGCACTGCACCGAGGGCAACCTCATAAAGGACGAACTGAAAGCGGCGGGAGTGCGCGTTGCGGTTGGCCCCACGCTCTCAAATGTCTCGAAGCCCGAACTGATCAACAAATCCTGGACCACTCCGGGCGTGCTCGCGTCGGCCGGCATCCCGGTCTCGATAATAACCGACGCACCCGTGATCCCGCAGGAGTACCTGCCGCTCTGCGCGGGTCTTGCCGTCAAGGCAGGAATGAACGAACGCGATGCCCTGCGTGCGATCACGATCAACGCCGCGCGCCATATAGGCGCCGACGGCCGCGTGGGCTCTCTCGAGGAGGGCAAGGACGCCGATATCGTCATAGCCTCCGGCAACATCCTCCACAGCGAGTCTGAAGTCATCACCGTGATCGTAAACGGAAAGGTCGCCTACAGGAAAGACTGACCGGAAGACCCGGGACCTCCGGCCGTCCGGCAGGAAAAAGCAACTTCAGGGCGGAGCGGCTCTCCGTGTCTTCATTTCACAGGCAGCGGTACCCGGGCGTGACAGACGTCACGCCCGGGTACCGCAATTATTATGAGAATCCGGTGAATTTTCCGTCTCCGGGCACCAGGACGTCGTACCTTATGACGTCTCCCGGTATCGAGAAGTCGGGACGCGCGCCGCCGAGAGGCGGCCCTCCGGACGGCCGCTTGATCACTATCCGCCCCGGGCGCAGCGCCAGCGCGGCCCGAAGCAGGCGAACTGCTCCTTCGTCGGTGCAGGGCGGCTCGAGGAGCGCCATGAGGCGCAGCTTCTTCTTCACGAAGCCGCTCTTTCTCCTCTGCGGGAACATAGGGTCGAGATATACGACATCGGGAGGAGACTGAAGTCCCGGGACGGTCTCTATGAGAGTACTGTCGCCCTCGGTGAGACTCATTCGCGACACGGTCTCCCGCAGTTCCGGGTCGGCCGACGCCCTCTCCAGGCCGTCGCGCAGCAGCGACGCGATATCACGGTCGGCCTCGATCATGTATACGGTGAATCCGGCAGCGGCGAGCAGGAAGGCGTCCTCCCCGAGGCCAGCCGTCATATCCACCGCGGTCCGCGGCTCCTTCTTTATCCCACCGGCCGCCTTTACCGCCGCCTCGCCTCCGAGGCGGCCGTTCCGCGTCCTTTGCAGCAGCCTCGAGAAGTCCGCGCAGACCGACATCCCTCCCCATTCGAGGCAGAGCGATCCGCCGCGCCTTACGAGCGACGGCCGCTCCGGGGAAACATCCGCCTGTCCGGGATCCGCGACGTTTTTCCGCTTACCCATTCCCTTTTCTTCCCTTCAGCACTTCCTCTCCGTCAGCCGACGAAGCCTCCGGCTCCGGTTATCGCGGCTCTGACGGCCGACGGGGCGACCTCCGCCACGCCGCATCCGCTTCCGGCAGCCAGCGCGGCGCCGGTGCCCGCCGCCTCGCCGAGACAGCAGCAGACCGGCATGATCCTGACCGAGGCCTGTACCTCGTGCGTCACCGAGATGCATCTGCCGGCGGCGAGCAGGTTCTTCGAGCCTGAGGGAACAAGGCAGCGGTATGGGATCGTGTAGTAGTCGTTGCCCTTGAAATAGTAGTGGCTCGTCCCGCTGCCCTCGGGATTGTGGATGTCGATATCGTAGTTGCAGGCCGCGATACCGTCGTCGAACCGGCAGCAGGCCTTGATCTCGTCCGCCGTCAGAGTATACAGGCCGTCGATCATGCGGCTCTCCCTGACTCCTATCTCGGAGGCGGTCGACAGCAGCACGCACTCTTCGCACCCTGGCACCTTTTCGCGCAGCAGTTTCACGATGTCGGCGACCTGGCGTCTGGCCGCGATCTCGGCCTCGGACAGGTCGAAGGGATCGACGGGATCGAGTTTCACGATACGCGTCGTGTTGAAATGCACGACGCCCGGCGAGAGCGTGTCGAAGCAGAGGATGTTCTCGCGGGGGTTGTCTGTCGCCCCGCTCTCCTTGGCCTCGAGATACGCCCTCTGCATTATGTCCAAGGACTTCCGGAAAAGCACGGTGTCGATGTTCCCCACCCTGAAGCAGAGCGTCATCGGCTGGCACAGGCCGTCCTTCTCCCTGCCGAGACGGCAGGGGAATCCGGCGAGGAACGACAGGTCGGCGTCAGCGGTGGCATCGACGAAGTATGACGCAGAGAGCGTCATGATCCCCGACTTTCCGGCCGCCGAGACCGACTTCACAAAGCCGTCCGACGCATCGGCGCCGCAGACGAGCGCGTGAAAGAGGACCTTCACGCCCGCTTCCGCGCACATTTCGTCGAGGACCGTCTTCAGCGTCTCCTCGCTGAAGAGGTTCCCCCGGATGCCGCCTTTCTCCGCCAGACGCCCGACGATCTCGCCGAAGATCCCCCTGGAGAGGACGGTGAGCGGCTTCCCTTCAGGATCCTTCGTGTAGTAGCGCATGAACGGATTCACGAGGTTCACATTCGCCGCGCCGCCCAGGGCGCCGCTCTTTTCGATGAGCAGCACCTTTTTGCCCGTTCCCGTCCTCGCCGCGGCGACTGCTGCCGCGCAGCCTGCAAAACCTCCTCCGGCGACGATGATATCGTAATTCGTGTCTCTTTTACTGTCTGTCATTCCTGACCTTCCTTTTCCGCATCATCGGCGGCTCCGTTTTTCGCCGCCCATACGGGATTGCCTATCGCCACAGGGAAACCGTGCGTGACATCGAGTATCTCCGCGCGGTAAAAAGCCCTCTCGCGGGTCTCGATGACCAGCGCCTGAGGAGTTACACCGTCGAACAACGATGTGTATGCGAGCCCGCGGTCGGAATAGACGTTGAGCCTGTATGCCGTCTCGGGCCTTATCGCCGGCGGGAAAAAGTCTCCCGTGCGGATCGCAAGCGCGTTCCCTCCGAATTCGGCGTCCTCGCTGCCCATCGGAGACTTTCCGGCGGCCATCTTTATGCCTATCGCTCCGACGGTGAAGTCGCCGGAGTGCATAACGTCAAAGAAGGACCTGCCGCTCATCTCGCGGCTGTAGAAGACCGACACCGCGCTGTTGCTCACCCTGCCGTGGGTGTCGGATCCGCCCGACGCATAGACGTGCAGTCCCAGTGCGAGCATCTCGCGCCAGAGCTCATAATTCCTGAACGTGGCGTGCGACCACGGGCGCCCGTAGATCGTCTCGAGGAACATCCTCTCGCCGAAATAGTAGTCGAGCGGATCGTCCGACGCGAGCATCGTCTTCGGGTGAGGGTGCACCATTATACCGCCGATCGACTGCACGAAGGCCGTCAGTTCGGCGAATCTGCCTTTGGTGAACTTAGGATATTTGAAGCTGCCGGTCAGTTCGTCGCCGCGGAAGCAGAACTCGGGGAAGTTTGCGAGCACCATGGCGAGACCGTATCTGTGCGGGAAGAGCATGTTGTAGTGGACCTCACGCTGGCCGTGCCTGCAGGCATTAAGGTCGAGAAAGGCTGTCCCGGGCTCGGTACCGATGATGAACCTGCGCTCGTCCCACTCGGGCAGGAAAAATCCGCGCATCTGCCTGTGATCGACGACCGCGGCGAAGTCGAGCGAACAGGAGTCCATCCCCGCCGTGAACTCCCCGATCGGCGTCTTGCCGTCGCTCGTGCCTCCGCTGTCGGTATGGACGTGCAGGTCGCCGTAATACGCGCGCCTGCCGGTATACAGGCCGTCGAGGACCGCGAGGCTGCCGTCATTGCAGCCGATCACCCGGTGCGGGTCGGCAGTGTCCGTCATTCCGGCCCCGGTGTTTATGAATGCCGGAGCCTGCTTCGGTGGGGGCGGCACGACTTTCACCGGTTCGTCGAAGCCTTCCGTCACACAGGAGTCGAAAACGACGCCGCAGCCGCTTCCGTGGAGCGTCACCGCCGCCCCGCCGGCTCCTCTCGTCTCGTACAGCCGGCAGTGCGAGAGGATGAGCGAGGCCCCTTTATTCTCCCCTTCCGTGCCGGAGCCCGCCTCAACCGGCGATTCCCCCGGCCTTGAGGCGTCGACGAACACCGAGCCTTCGATCCGGAAGTTGATCAAGCCTCCGGAGGCGCAGATCCCGTTCTCCCCTCCGATATTCGCGAAATACGAGTTCCTCACGGTAAACCGCGACGGCTCCCCTGAGGCGCTCCCGCAGCGGAAGCTCCGCGTGATGTCGGAGAAACCGAAGACCTGCGTCGTGCCGTCGCAGACGACGCCGTCGAGCAGCAGCTCGTCAGCCGACGCCAGGATGAAGACCCCTCCGTATCCCAGGTCGTCGAAGCCGCTCATCCTGATATTTTCGAATATGACGCTCCGCGACAGTCCTCCCCCGTCCTTCAGTTCGGAGAAATGGCAGAGGTTGCTGCCGCAGGCGCCGGTGTATATGATATTTCTGAAGATCACTGAGTTGTGCTCCGGTCCGCCCGGCGACGACGTACGGGAATCAATGAACCTCAGTCTGTCGGCAGTGAATCCGTCAAGAACTATCATCCGTACCGAGGGGTCAGACGCGATGATCTTTCCGCGCCAGTACGATCCGAACAGCACCGACTCACCCGCCGCGTCCGACCTTTCGGGCGAGTGAGGCGGCGCCTCTTTCGAGCCTGGAACTGCCGGAAGGCTGGGAGATATTCCCGCTCCCTGCCCCAGCAGCGTGAGCGGCCGGTCGAACGTCAGAAGATCGGCCTTGTGCCGGCCGGCCGAGAAAAGGATCACCGGAGTGTCAAAGCCGGTATATCCGAGCCCCGGAAGTACCTCTCCCGGGATATCGCGGGCTGCCGCGGCGGCGTCGATGACCGACGCGAATCTGTTCACCCCGTCTTCTGTCGAGTATGTGATCCCTTTGTATTCGAAGGTCGAGGGATCGTCTCCGATATCGACGGCGTAGTATCCCGCCGGGAGCTTCGGCGGCGCGGACGCCTCCGTTCGCTCTTCAACATGCATTACGGTTTCTTCAGGATCCATATCTTTTCACTCTCCGTAAAAATGCGGCCGGCGACCGGCCGGTATCGTAACGAATTATATCATCCGCGAGCCGTTTTGTCAATGGCCGGCCTCTTCTTTTCGGCACCGGAAGTGCGATTCCGAACCGGGCTTCCGGGGGGGCCTGCGACCGCCCGTCCGGCTGATCCCGCGGTGAATAATACTTCAAAAAATAAACACAAAAATTCTACTTGACAATTTAAGACTACTGTGATATACTTTTGTTATAATTTTTTAACCTGTGCCGACGGATATGCCTGCAGGCGGGAAACAGCCTTGCCGAGGACCTGGCCGCGGGTCAGAAAGGAATAAGAAAATGACATTCGGAGAGAAGCTCAGAAAGCACAGAACAGCGAAGAGATTCACGCAGTCGGAACTCGCAAAGCTTGCGGGACTCAGCATCAATACCATTTCCAATTACGAGAAGGGGACCACGTATCCTCAGAACCGCGAGATCTACACGAAACTCGCCGAGATCCTCGGGATCGACCCCGACTATCTCCACAACGAGAACGACACCCCGGTCGATCTCCCCGGGCTCAAGTACGGGAAAAGAGCAAGACGCCAGATCAGTGAGATACTGGACGACGTTAAGTCGTTCTTCGAGAGCGACCGCATGTCCGACGAGGAGAAGGACGGCCTCATGCAGTCTCTCCAGCAGCTCTACTGGGAGGCCAGGAAGGAAGACAGATTCAGATCGGTCCCGCGCAGACACCGCAAGTCCGGGAAACCGGAAAGCGGCGAATGAGCCGGTCCCGTACTCAGCAGCACAGCCGCCGCGCTTCGGCGCGGCGGCTGTGTTTGTTTCTTTATTACGAATATGTCGCTATCGTCTCGTCAAGTCCCTCGTTGAGTTTCTGTATCGCGGTCGTGAGAGGCTTGTTCTGCTTGAAAGTCGTCATGATCTTGGCTTTGGCGCCTATGCAGGTGCGGAGCTTCTGGTGGACAGATTCGATCGCCTTGGTGTAGATGACTCCGGGATCGAGAAAGATGTTCTCGGTTATAAGGTCGAGCATCTCGATTGACTCGGGGTCGTTGCTGTACTTCGCCTTGAGTGCGAGCTCGTAATAGGCGGGAGTCACGTACTTGTAGCTCTCCGAGGCGAGCGCCTCAAGAACGGCTCCGAGCATCGAGAGCTCTTCTTCCGTCTTGCTCGTGTTCGGGACGGCGAGTACGGTCAGCTGGTCGTGGACATAGCTCTTGTATCCGCTCTGGTCGGCATCGAGCATGGGAATGGGAACTATTCCCCTGTCGGCCTTCATGTCCTTCATGTACTCTCCCTCGACCTCGATGAGCCGGAGAGTGACCATCGCGGCTCCCGATTCTGAGAACTTCTTGGCGATGTCCTTCTGCTCACCGTCGCTCGATTTGCCGGGAACGGGCCATGAGCCGGGGCTGTCATAGTAAAGGTGGAGGATCTTGTCTATCGCGAGTCCGAGTCTTTCGGTATCGACGGCGTATTCGTATTCTCCGTCGGCGTTCCGGTCGAGTATCCGGAGGTCGCATGCGCTCCAGTACGGGTCGACGCCTATCATGTCATTGTTGGACATGAATCCGAAGATGTCGTCAGCGTCGCCCTTCTGGTTGCCGTTGACGTCTTTGTAGAAGCGTTCGACCAGCGAATACTGGTAATCGAGCGTCCATTCGTGATTTCTCACCGCTTCATAAGGATAGGGCGTGTTCGCCGCGTCGAACATCTCGCGGTTGAAAAAGGTGACAAACGCGAGCCTGTAGGGAGAGAGCAGCGCGGCACCGGTGGCCATGAACTGAGCTCCCTTGTACTCGACCGCCTCGTTGAATCCCTGCGACCAGTAGGGCCTCGAAAGGTCAAGGTGCTCCAGTCTCTTCAGATCGTAATAGAGGTTCTCGTTGGTGTGGATGATGGAAGCGTAGACCGAGCAGCTGACGAGACTGTATTCGTTCAGACCGCCGCTCATCTGTTTTCTCAGATGATCTTCCGAGATCTGATACGCGTCGCCGCCGACCTGTTTGTTCTCGATACTGACGCCGAGTCTGTCCTCGACTACCATATTGCGTTAGAAGATGGCGGAATGGACCACGTCACCGTCGTCGGCGTCGACCTTGATCTCATCCCTGAACCAGTCGTGGTCGCGGCTCAGGATGTTTATCGTCGCGCCGCCGTAGTTCAGCACGGGAAGATTGTCGCCGATCTCGTACTTGTCGGTCTCGGGCGGCGCCTCGGTGGTCACCGCCGCCGACGCGCCGGGGACCGTGGTGATGTCCGCGGATCCTGTGCCGTCCGCGCAGGAAACCGCCGCGAGGACCGTCATGAGCAGCGCGAGCAGCCCGGCGGCGCACTTGCTTAGAGATCTCATGGGAAATACCTCCGTAGTGAAATTATTATGGATCGTTTTCTTCGCCCCCCGGCCCGGCGGTTTTTTCGGAACTGCCCGCAGCTCGCCGCGGCGACCGTGAAGCTTCACAGTAATTATACCACGCCGTTTTGGTAGAGTCAAGCGCAAAGTGCCGGAGTCTCAAAAATGCCGCGTCGCATGACCGGAATTTGTGCTTTTATTCAAAAAAACGGTCCGTAAATGGCCGAAAACAGGACAAAACGTCGGTCAGACTGTTGATTTTGCATTAATTTTGTTGTATAATATTAGAGTTATCAATAAACTGCCGGATTTGTGAGTACCGCACAAATATCGAACAGGGGGAAGAAAAAGGCAAATGGCAAACAGACTGTTTCAGGGAATAATCCACCAGATGAAGGACTCCGTCGACCGGATGATAGGCGTCACCGACGAGAGCGGCGTCATCATAGCCTGCTCCGACCTCGCGAGGATCGGCGAGCGCAGACCGGTGATAGGCGAGCATTCGTTCTACCCCGAAGCCGCCGACGTCTGGTGCAGCGGAGGCTTCACATACCGTCCGCTCGACTCCGGCAAGTCCGAATACACCGTGTTTGTCGAGGGCGAGGACAAGGTATCGGAAATGGTCACGAAGATCCTGTCGGTCTCGCTGCTCAACATAAAGAACATGTACGACGAAAAATATGACAAGGCGTCGTTCATAAAGAGCATCATACTCGACAACATCCTCCCGAGCGACATCCACCTCAAGGCGAAGGAACTTCACTTCAACTCGCAGGAATGCTACGTCGTGCTGCTCATAAGATTCGCCGAGAAGACCGAATATCTACCCTTCGAAATGCTGCAGAACATCTTCCCCGACAGGCAGCACGACTACATAATCACGATAGGCGAGTATGAGGCCGCTCTGGTCAAGGAGGTCAGAAAGGACATAACGGCCGAGGAGGTCGAGACGATCGCCGCCGGGATCACCGACACGCTGCTCGCCGAGTTCTACGTCAACGCCAGGATTGGGATCTCCACCGTCGCCGAGAACCTCAAGGACCTCGGGGCCGCATACAAGGAGGCCGGCATAGCCCTCGAGGTCGGCAAGGTGTTCGCAAGCGAAAGGAAGTACATAACCTACAGCAACCTCGGGATAGGCCGCCTGATCTATCAGCTTCCCGTCACTCTGTGCGAGATGTACCTCAAGGAGGTCTTCAAGAAAGGCAGCTTCAATTCGATCGACGGCGACACGCTCGACACGATACAGTGCTTCTTCGACAACAACCTTAACGTATCCGAGACATCGAGGAAGCTGTACATACACAGGAACACTCTCGTCTACCGGATCGAGCGGATCAAGAAGATCACCGGCCTCGACCTGCGCGAGTTCGACGACGCCATCACCTTCAAGGTCGCCCTGATGGTAAAGAAATACCTTGAGTCGAGATACGTCCCCGGCAAGACGGCCAGGAAATGACACCGGCCGAAAAATCAGTTATACGATCAGAAAGCCGCACCACATGATAGAATTTCAGAACGTTAGAAAAGAATACTCAGACACCGTAGCGCTCAACGAGATCTCGTTTTCGATCGCCGACGGGGAATTCGTCTTCATCGTCGGGAAATCGGGCGCCGGAAAAACGACGGTCACTAAAGTCCTGCTCCTCGAGGAGAAGATCGACTCGGGAAAGATCCTCATCGGCGGCGACGACATCTCCGCCTACCCGGACCGCCTAATACCCTACCACAGACGCAGGATCGGCATGGTGTTCCAGAACTTCAGGCTCTTCCCCGACAAGACGGTCTACGAGAACGTGGCCTTCGCCATGAGAGCCGTAGGAGCCGCCCCCGCCGACATAAAGACAAGAGTCCCGATGCTCTTACGCATGATGTCGGTCGAGGACAGGTCAACGCACTATCCGATCGAACTGTCCGGCGGCGAGCAGCAGCGCGTCGCGCTCGCGAGGGCGCTGGCGAACAATCCCGACATAATCGTCGCGGACGAACCGACGGGCAACATAGACCCGCAGATGAGCTACACCATAATGAACCTGCTGCTCAGGATCAACCGGCTGCTCGGCAAGACTGTGATCGTCGTAACTCACGAAAAGGCGATGGTCGACAGCTTCGGGCAGCGCGTCATAACCATCGACGGCGGCAGTATCGTTTCCGACACCCCCGCGACGGCCGCGGGCGACACCACCCCGGAGGGAGGCGACGGCAGTGAACAGTGAGCCTGTGACCGAAAAAAAGGTCGAAAACGGGACCGGTAACACGCCCGCTCCCGACGGCACGGAGAAAAAGAGCAGGCGCAGACCGGGGCGCGGGGCAGGTATCTTCTACTTCATCTCCGAGGCGTTCAAGGGAATGCGCCATCACAGCGTCATGACGGCGGCCTCGGTGATAGTGCTCACCTCCTGTCTCGTGCTCCTCGGAGCCTTCCTGATGCTTCTCCGCAACATTAACGTCAACCTGGAGAAACTGGGGCTGCTGAACGAGATCGCGGTCTTCACCGACGGCTCGCTGACCCCGGAGGAAGTCGGAGCCGTGGGAGAGAGCATCAAAAAGCTCGACAATGTCGACACCGTGAAGTACGTGTCGAAGGAAAACGGGCTCGAATCGATGAAGGAGCAGTATCCCGACTATTCCGACCTCTTCGAATCGATAAAGAACAACGGTGACAATCCGCTATCCGATTCGTTCATAATCACATACAGGGACAATTCCGGCGTGTACGAGCTGGAATCCGAACTGCACAAGATCCCGGGCGTCGTGAAGGTCAACAACCGGCTCGACTACGCCGTCAAAGTCGGGAACTTCAAGAACGGTATGTCGCTCGTCTTCGCGTGGTTCTTCGTGCTTCTCTTCACCGTCTCGGTATTCATCATATTCAATACGATCCGTCTGGCGGTCGAGGGCCGCAGGAACGAGATCGATATCATGCGCTACATAGGAGCGACGAACTCCTTCATCATAACACCGTTCATAATCGAGGGATCGCTCATAGGGGCCGTATCCGGGATCCTCGCCTTCTTCGCCGACATGGGACTGTACAAGCTTGCAGTGTCGAAGCTGTCGGCCGAGCTCGATATCCTGGAATACATTCCCTTCCGTTCCTTCGCGGTTCCGCTCATCGCAGGTTTCCTTGCCGTCGGGATACTCTCCGGCGTGCTGACCAGCCTCTTCTCGATAAGGAAGAATCTGAAAAACTGACAGGGTATCAACTATGAAAGAAAGACAGCCGAACAAGAAAAGACTCCCCGTTTCCCTCTCTCTGTCTCTTACCCTTCGCGCCGTATCGGCGCTGCTGTGCGCTCTGATGCTGTTTGCGCTCGTCCCTCACGCGGGAGCGGCGGCAGCGTACACCAAAGCCACATACGAGGACGTGAAGAACTCCACCACCGAGGAGATGAGAAAGCAGATCGAAGAGCTCCGCGGCCTGCTGGACGAGACGAAGGAATCGCTCGCCAGGGCCGAGGAGATCAGGGCGACGGCGGCAGAGAAGCGCGAGATATACCTCACCATGCAGGCGCTCTACGAGGACAGCCTGAAATACATGGAGGGCGAACTCATACTCCTCGAGAAGGAGGCCGACGACATAGCCGTGAAGATCGCCTCGCTCGAGGTCGAATACGGAAAGAGCTACGAAGACTTCCTGCGGCTCATCAAGATGAGTTACGAGGAGGGCGAGGCGAACTACATCGATATAATTCTCGGCGCCACCGACCTCTCCGACCTGCTCTCGAGGATCGAGCGCGTCTCGTCGATGATGAAATACAGCGAAAAGGTGATGAACAGGCTCTCCGACGAAAAGGCCGAGCTCTCCGAACAGTACGACGCCCGGCTCGCCAAGGCAAAGGAACAGAGCGACCGCATCGAAGTCTACGAGGGCAAGCAGCGCGAGCTCGAGGAGTGGCAGGCCGCGAACGAGGCCGAACTTTCCGCGATAGAGGGCGAGATCGAGAAGCTGGTCGCCGAGAGCGAGCACTATACCGACCGCACCGACGTCCTCGACGCCGAATTTCAGAAGATGGTCGACGAACTCGAGGCCGAAGAGAACAAAAAACGCGCCGAAGCCGCCGAACGGGCGAGGCAGGCAGCGATAGCGGCAGCCGAGAAGCGCAGGCTCGAGGAAGAGGCCGCAAGGCTCAAGGCGATCGAGGAGGCCGCCCGCAACCAGGGATTCCTGTGGCCGCTGCCCAATTCCTGCCGCACGGTATCGTCGCAGTTCGGGATGAGGCTCCACCCGGTATACGGGAAATACCAGATGCACTACGGCGTCGATTTGCCCGGTCCCAAGGGGACGCCGGTCTACGCCAGCAAGGACGGCAAGGTTACCATCGCCAAATACCACGTGTCATACGGATACTACATACTCATAGATCACATCAACGGGACTTCGACGCTCTACGCGCACCTCGACACCGGCTCGCTGAGGGTAAAGGCGGGCGACACCGTCAAGCGCGGCCAGCAGATAGCCGGTATCGGCACGACGGGAGTGTCGACCGGATACCATCTGCACTTTGAAGTCAGGGTGAACGGCGAATGCGTCGATCCGCTGAAATACGCGATGGCTCCCGCAAATCTCGTGATCTGGTAGTACCGGTAAGTCTGAATAATGGAAAACAGGATAGAAACTGATATTCCGGCTCCGGACGAAGTTACCTCCGCGGTCCCGGCGGGGCCGGGCGACGCGGGAGCAGACGGACAGAAGGCCGGAAAAAAAGGGAGACACAAGCGCGGCATACCCGTGAGGGTATTCGTGTTCGCACTGATCGCGGCGGTCCTTGTAAGCTACATGGCCGCCTTCGCGACGGTATCGAACATATACAAAACACGCATCGCGGACCTTGCCTCGGAGCGGAAGAGCGATGCCCCGGACAGACTCGACACGGTCGTAGGACTGATCAAGAGCCATTCGTACTACGAGGTCGACGAGGATACGCTCTGCCGTTCGCTCCTCGGCGGATACGTCAACATCGTCGGAGACAGATACGCGTACTACTATGACGAAGAGGAGTTCAGCGCCCTGATCTCCGAGAACTCCGGCGACAGCCAGGGGATCGGGGTCAGCATCATCGAGGACACCGATCACAAGTGCATCAAGATCATAGCGGTGTACGAGGGCAGTCCCGCGGCCGCCGCCGGCATCGCGGTCGGCGACAGGATAATCAGCGTGGGCAAGGGAGAGAACGCCGAGCCGCTCTCCGGAATGAGCTACGAGACCGCGGTCGGAAAGCTGACCGGAGCCGCCGGAACGACGGCCGAGTTCTCAGTCGCGCGCGGCGAAGACTTCGACTCCGCCGAGATCATCGATTTCTCAATAAAGCGAGACCACTTCACGACCACGTCCGTCATGTACCGCGTGAGCGACCTCTCCGTGAACGGACAGAAGGCCGGAGTCATAAAGATAACGGGATTCGACCTGACGACGCCGGTCATGTTCGAAAAGGCGATGGACGAACTCATCGCCGCCGGCTGCGGATACTTCGTATTCGACGTCAGATACAACCCGGGCGGAGATCTCGCGTCGATCACCGCCGTACTCAGCTTCTTCTTGCGCGAGGGCGACACCGTCATACGCACGGTCGACCGCTCCGGCAGCGAGGAGAAGACTACAGTCGCACCTGTGACACTTACCGGCAACTATGAGGGCTGCAGCGTGAGCGCAGAGGACATCGGCAAGTACCGCGAAGCCGCGATAGGGCATTCCGCCGTCCTCGCGAACGGCAGCACCGCCAGCGCCGCCGAACTCTTCACGTCGTCTCTCAAGGACTACGGCATCTCGCTGATCGTCGGAGAGAAGACCTTCGGAAAAGGCAGCATGCAGTCGGTCTTCAATCTCGCGTTCTACGGATTCCCCGGCGGTCTGAAGTTCACCACCAAGATGTACTTCCCGCCCCTCTCGGAGGGATATGACGGGATCGGCATAGAGCCGGATCTCGCAGTCGAGCCGTCCGAATACATGAGATCGAAAAACATTTTCGACATCGCCGACAAGGACGATGTACAGCTCACAGCGGCGCTCGACCGCCTTGCGCCGGGGCACTGATCCCCGGGCGACAGCATACTAAAAACATTTTTTTGGAAGGATAACACTGACATGGCTGAGAAGCAGGTTTATTCAAAGGAAGCGTACGACAGCCTCGTTCACAGGCTGGAATACCTGAAAAACACCAGAAGAGGCGAAGTGATCCACGAGATCGAAGTCGCCCGCGGGTTCGGAGACCTTTCCGAGAACGCCGAATACGACGAGGCGAGGACCGAACAGGCGAAGGTGGAGGCAGAGATAAAGGAACTCGAGGAAAAGCTCCACAACGCCGAGATACTCGACGAGGCCGCGATGGACCACGGGATCGTATCGGTCGGTTCGAGGGTCAGGGTCCGCGACTTCGATTACGATGAAGAAGAAGAATACGTAATAGTGAGCTCGAACGAAGTGAATTCTGAGGAGAACCGCATCTCCAACCTCTCGCCGATCGGCAGGGCGCTCTCCGGACACAGGGCAGGCGACACCGTGACGGTGGTCGTGGAGAACACAAAAGGCGATATCATCAAGTCGTACGACCTGAAGATAATCGGTGTGGACCGGGAAAACAGGGCGGAATGATTCAAATGGCAGAAAATGAAGAAATGACCGGCTCCGCGGCTGCCTCTTCTCCGCTTTCGCTTCCCTCAAATGAGGCGGAGGCCAGAAGACTCAAGCTCGACGAACTGAAGGATTCGGGCTGCGATCCCTTTAAGATCACGGGATACGACGCAGACACCGTCAGCACCGACATAAGAAACGACTACGACCCTGAGACCGGCGCATTCCGCACTCTGGGCGGAGCATCCGTCTCGATAGCCGGGCGCATCATGTCGAAGCGCGTAATGGGCAAGGCGTCGTTCTGCCACATACGCGACAGAGCCGGCACAGTGCAGGCGTATGTCGCGCGCGACAGCGTCGGGACCGACGGATACGCCTCATTCAAAAAGTACGACGTGGGAGACATAGTCGGCATCGAAGGCACGGTCTTCGTAACGAAGACGGGCGAGCCGTCGGTGCACGCCGAAAAGCTCACTCTTCTCGCCAAGGCACTGCGTCCGCTTCCCGAAAAGTTCCACGGATTCACGAATCAGGAGCAGCGATACAGACAGAGATACGTCGACCTGATCGTCAATCCCGAAGTCAAGGACACCTTCGTCAGAAGGAGCGCCATTCTGCGCGAACTGCGGGCCTTCCTCGACGCGAAAGGCTTCCTTGAGGTGGACACGCCCATCCTCACCCCCTTCGAGATCGGAGCGTCCGCCAGGCCCTTCTACACGCATCACAACACGCTCGACATGGACATGGTCCTGCGAATCGAGACCGAGCTCTACCTCAAGCGGCTGATCGTCGGCGGCATGGACAAGGTCTACGAGGTCGGACGCATCTTCCGCAACGAGGGAATGGACCCGAAGCACAACCCCGAGTTCACGTCGATCGAGCTTTACCAGGCATACACCGACTTCCGCGGCATCATGGACCTCGTCGAGGAGATGATGAAGACCGTCGCGAAGAAGGTCTGCGGAAGCACCGCGGTCCCCTACCAGGGCGAGACGATCGAGCTCGGAAAGTGGGAGCGCATGACGATGATCGAGGCCGTGAAAAAATATTCCGGAGTCGATTACCGCTCCTGGGAGACCGACGCAGACGCCGTCGCTTGCGCCGCGAAATACGGCGTCGAGCTGCCCGAAAAGCATACGAAGGGCGCGATACTGGCGGAATTCTTCGATAAGTTCGTCGAGGACAAGCTGATCCAGCCCACATTCATTTACGACTATCCCGTCGATATCAGCCCGCTAGCCAAGCGCAAGCCTGACGACCCCGAATTCACCGAGCGCTTCGAGTATTTCATCTGCGCCACCGAGTTCGGCAACGCCTTCTCGGAACTCAACGACCCGCTCGACCAGCGCGAGCGTATGGAGCGCCAGGTGGCCGACAGACTGGCGGCCGATCCGGCGTCGAAAGCGAAGGTCGACTACGACTTCATCACAGCGCTTGAATACGGCATGCCGCCGACGGGCGGTCTCGGATTCGGCGTGGACAGACTCGTGATGCTGCTGACCGACAGCCCGTCGATCCGCGACGTCCTTCTCTTCCCGACTATGAAGAACACCGACTCCGACACACAGGGAAAGCCTGACGAGCAGCGGGCGGCAGCGGAAAACGCGCCTGCCTCCGCCGCGGAGGACGCCGCTCCCGAGTGCGTGATCGACCGTTCGAAAGTGAAGATTGAGCCTCTGTTCGAGGATCTCGTCGATTTTGAGACTTTCTCGAAGTCCGACTTCAGAGCGGTCAAGGTGCTCGCGTGCGAGGCTGTGCCGAAGAGCAAAAAGCTTCTCCGGTTCACGCTCGACGACGGAACCGGGACCGACCGCACCATCCTCAGCGGCATCCACGCGTTCTACGAGCCGGAGGAACTGGTGGGAAAGACCTGCATCGCGATCCTTAACCTCCCGCCGCGCAAAATGATGGGCATCGACTCCTGCGGCATGCTCATATCCGCCGTCCATCATGAAGATGAAGAAGAAAAGCTCCATCTTCTCACTGTCGACCCCAGCATCCCCGCGGGAGCAAAACTCTATTGAATAACACGACCCCGCAGCTCCCCTGCGGGGTCGTTTGGCAAAAGGAATGAAACTTACACTTGAAACAGAAAGGCTTGTCCTCCGGCCCTTCAGGGAGGACGACGCCGAAGCGATGTTCAGAGGGTGGACTTCGGATCCCGAGGTGACTGAATTTCTCACCTGGGAGACGCACCGGAGCGCGGATGAGACGCGCGGGCTGCTCGCCAGGTGGGTCTCCGAATACGAAAAGCCCGAGCGGCTGAACTTTGCGATCGAACAGAAGGAGACCGGCGCGCTCATCGGCGGGATCGACGTCGTCGGATACCTGGGGGGCGTCACCGGCACGCCGGTCATAGGCTACAATCTCGCGAAGAGGTACTGGGGCCGCGGATATATGACCGAGGCATGCCGCGCCGTACTGGATCTTCTCTTCTTACGCGGATACCGCACCGTGAGAATTGACGCCATGGAAGAGAACGTCCGCTCGATCAGAGTTATCGAAAAATGCGGAGGCAGATACCTCCGCACCGACGAGGAATACACCGAAAGCAAAAAACGAGCCGTGAAGATCCGGAGATACGAGATCGAGTGCGGCGGCAGGTCCGCAGGCTCTGCGGCAAATGAATGAAAGGACGGTAGAAAGAATGCCCGAACTCTTCAAGGAACGCTGCCCCGCTGGAGTTTATGAGACTTTGCCTGCGGCGGAGTTCGTCCCGTTCCGCGGAGCCGGCAGAGACTTCATCGACCTCCCCGAAACGGTGGCGGAGGCGGAAAAGCTCCTCTCAAAGCCCGTGCCCGCGCTGCCCGCGACGCTTTATATGAGATTCCACCGCGACGGCAACCGCTCCGAATACGAGGCACCCTATTTTGCGAGAAGGCGGGCCGCCCAGCACCTGCTCTTCGCCGAGCTCACCGAAGGGAGGGGCCGCTTCACCGACCTGCTCGCAGACTACGTATGGGCGATCTGCGAGGAGACCACGTGGGTACTGCCCGCGCACAACAAGGCATGCCACGGAAACCCGGTAAACTGCCTGACCGACTGTTTCGACCTCGGCGGTGACGACGACACGCGCAACGTCGACCTCTTCTCCGCCGCCACCGGCGCCGATCTCGCCGTCATATGGTATTTCGGAGCCGGCATCCTTGACGGCATCACGCCCGTCATAAGATCGCGGATCCGGAGCCTGCTCGAGCGGCGCATCTTCCACGTCTGGTACGATGTGAAGGGCGCTCCGAACTGGTGGATGGGCGACAGGGGCGAAAAGCTGAACAACTGGACTCCCTGGATCGTCTCGAACATACTCACAGCAGTCATGCTCTGCGAGAGCGACGACGGACGCAGGTCCCGCAGCATATCGCGCGCGGCCGAACTGCTCGACCGCTTCACGAAGGACTATCCCGGCGACGGCGGCTGCGACGAAGGCCCCGGATACTGGACAGTCGCCGGAGCTTCGTATTTCGACTGTCTCGAGATCATACGCGACATGACGGGCGGAAGGACCGACCTTACCGGGCATCCCTTCGTCCGGAAAATGTGCGAATACATCGCCGACTTCAACCTCTTCGGGACCACGTGGGTGAACTTCGCCGACGCGTCTCACCTCCTCTCATGCGACAGGGCGCTCATCGCCAGGATGGGCAGGGAGTGCGGCTAGGACAAGCTCCTCTCCTTCGCGGCGGAAGGCGCGGGTCCTGCCTCCTTCGGGCGATACTTCCCGGGGCAGACGCCGTACCGGACTTTGACCGACACGCTCGAGCCGGTGCCGGAGCGGGCGGAAGGAAAACAGCCGGGGGACATCCTCTACCCCGATCTCGGAGTCATGATCGCGCGCGGCGGCCCTTTCGCGGCAGCGGTAAAGGGCGGACACAACGACGAGAGCCACAACCACAACGATATCGGGAGCTTCGTGCTCTACAAAAACGGGCAGCCGGTGTTCGTCGATGCCGGAGTCGAGCAGTACTGCAGGGACACTTTCTCATCGAAGCGCTATACGCTCTGGACGATGCGCTCGCTGTATCACAACCTGCCTGAGATCTCGGGATACGAGCAGCCCCACGGCAGGAAGTACAGGGGAGAGATCCTCTCGTGCGACGGCGGCATGCTTGAACTCGAGCTGAAGGACGCCTATCCCGAAGAGTGCGGACTCGTCTCCTTCGTTCGCAAAGCCGGCATACGCGGCGGGGGATTCGTATGTGAGGACACTTTCGTTTTCAGGAACAGCGGGAGCGTGGTATTCTCGCTCATGACGCCGGACGACCCGCAACCCCTGGACGCAGGCTTCATCCTTCCATCTTCCGGCGCCGTGGTTGCCTGGACCGGGACTCTCTCGTATTCGGCCGACTCGGTGGAGCTCGGGCCGAAGCTCTTGCGCGAGTGGGGAAAAGAGCGGCTCACGAGGGTCAGACTGGCATCCGGAGAATTCCGCGAGGCGACATTCAGGCTGACCGTTATGTAGCCCGGACGGCACCTTCCGGCAGTTCTTTTCCGCTTGACTTTGAGTTATCTTTATGTTATAATTATTCTATAAAAAACAGTACTGATCAAGGCCTGTGCGCATCTTTTTACTCAAAAACAGCATAATGTTCCCGGATCTATTATTTAAAGTTATAAAAATGCCTTACGGAGGGTTTTAAGAAATGGCTAAAAACAGCAACGACGCGGCAAAAGACGCCGCGAAAAAGGCTCTCGCCGCGGCCGCGGCCAAAAAAGAGACCGAGAAGAAAAAAGTCACCCATACCTACACCGAGGTGGGCGGACAGAGCATCGGCAAGGAGGAACTGCTCGCGGCGACGCGCAAGAACGCGCTTCCCTACCGCATCTTCGCCGTGATACTCTGGGTTCTGGCGATCGCGGCGGAGGTGTTCGCGATCCTGATCTTCACACACAAGATCGAATTCTCCTTCACAGTCGAGAATCCCGGCTGGACCATCTCGTGGATAGTATGCATCGTGCTCGATCTGATCTTCGTCGTGGCGGGTTCGCTCCTTTGGAAGAAGGGCAACCACCTCGATCCCGCGTCGAAGAAGAACAAGGTCCGCTTCTGGCTGCACAACAACCTCGGAGTCATAGTTTCGGTCATCGCATTCGCGCCCTTCATCATCATCGTTCTGACCGACAAGAACGCCGACAAGAAGTCGAAGACGATAGCGGCTGTCGTCGCAGTTGCGGCGCTGGTCATAGCCGGCCTGTTCAGCTACGACTGGAATCCCCTCTCCCAGCAGGAGATGCTCGAGAACGCAGACATCGAGACCGTTTACTGGACCGCCAGCGGCACGGTGTTCCATGCCTATGACGACTGCTCGCACCTCAACAATACCGTGGAACTCTTCAAGGGCACGTCGTCCACCGCCATAGAGAACGGCAAGACCCGGCTCTGCAAGACATGCGAAGCCAGAGCCCTGAGAGAAGCCGAGGAAGGGGCCGTCACCGTCCCCTCCGGCAATACCGAGACTCCGGAAGATACCGCCGCGGCGGATTGAGCCGCGGGCGACAGTATTCGTGACATACCGGGCCGCCGCCGAACGCGGCGGCCCTATCTGTGAAAGAAGGAAACAGAATTATGGCCTGCACAACGGTACTCGTAGGGAAAAATGCAAGTCCCGACGGCTCCACCATGATCGCCAGGACCGACGACGGCGGAATCGACGTCAAAAAGCTGACGGTCACAGATCCGGGCAAATACCCGAAGAAATACAAAAGCGTGATCTCGCACCTCGAGATCGACCTCCCCGGAGACCCTCTCCGCGCCACGTTCTGCCCCAGCGTCGACCGCACGCACGGCATCTGGGCGGCGACAGGGATAAACTCGGCGAACGTCGGCATGACGGCCACCGAGACGATAACGACGAACCCGCGCGTCGTCGCGGCAGATCCGTTCGTGATCTACAGACCGGCTGCCGGAAGAAAGCCGGCGGTCCCGGGAGGGCTCGGCGAGGAGGACTTCGTCGTTCTCGTGCTCCCGTACATCAAGAGCGCAAGGGAGGGCGTTCTTCGCCTCGGCTCGCTGCTCGAGAAATACGGCACATACGAATCGAACGGCATCGCGTTCAACGACCGGGACGAGGTCTGGTGGCTCGAGACGATAGGCGGACACCACTGGATCGCAAAGAAGCTGCCCGACGACGCGGTAGCGATAAATCCGAACCAGTTCGGCACAGACAGCTTCGACCTTAACGACGCGCTCGGAGCGAAGAAGGAGCACCTCTGCTCTTCCGACCTCCGTTCGTTCATCGCCGACAATTCGCTCGACGCGAACGACGGCGGAAGATTCGACCCCCGCCTTGTCTTCGGCTCGCGATCCGACACCGACAGGGTCTACAACACCCCCCGCGCGTGGTTCATGGGCAGATATCTCACGCCGCACTCGCACAAATGGGACGGGCCGGACGCCGAGTTCACGCCCGAGAGCGACAATATACCGTGGTGCCTCGTCCCCGACCGCAAGATAGCTCCCGAGGACGTGAAATACATGCTCTCGTCGCACTATCAGGGCACCGAGTACGACCCCTACATCAGTCGCGACACCGGAAAGCGCGGAATGTACCGCTCTATCGGCATCAACCGGACCGGAGTTACGTCGATCTGCCAGATCAGAAACGGCGTGCCCGACGCGATCCGCGGCATCGAATGGATCTGCTTCGGACCCACCACCTTCTCGGCCGCCGTGCCGGTATACTCGAACGTGGGCAGGATACCCGACTATCTCTCGGGCGTCATGTCAGAGGTCTCGACCGACAACCTGTACTGGAACAGCCGGCTGCTCGCCGTCATCTGCGACCCGCACTTCCCCGACACCATCCAGCAGATCGACCGCTACATCGGCGCCGTTGCCGCCGAAGGCAGACGGATCATCCGCGAGTACGACGAAAAGATGGCGGACGGCGACTTTTCGCTCGCCGAGGCCGCGAACGACGAGATCTGCAGCGCGGTAAAAAAGCTCACCGCCGACACTCTCGCAAAGACGCTCCGCACCGCGACGGTAAAGATGAAGAACGCATACAACCTGGCAGACAACTGAGAAAATCTGAAGAAAGGCCTCCGCCTGACTGCGGAAGCCTTTTTGCCGTATAGATCTTATATCTCGACTGCCGGCTCGAGGAAGGAGAACTTCACCGAGTCGACGCCGGCCTCGAGCGAGGCCGCGGTGCCGAGCGGGAAAAGAGCCATGTTCGCTCCGTGGCCGAAGTCGTCGGTGTAGACGAACGGGATCTTTATCCTGTCGGAGATGCGGCGGAGCACCGGGAAGAGTTTTTCAAGCTTTTCCGGGTCGGAGGAATAGTGGCCGAAGATCACAGCCTTCGCCCTGTCGAACGCCCCCTTCTGCAGAAGGTCGTTCAGCCATTTCGACTCCACCTTCGGCGACGAAAACCTCTCGTGGTCCTCGAGGATCAGGATATAGTCCCTGTCGGGAAAGCCGAACTGCGGAAGGCCTATGAGGGAATCGAAGTTTACCGTGTATCCTCCGCAGAGCACACCGCTGCCGCTGCCGGGCCTTATCACCCGCCAATCAGACGCAGGCGTGTATTCGGTCGAGCCCTGCACCAGACGCCGCAAAAAACCCTGCATGTTGTATTCGGTCACCGGCTCGAAAAGCCGGGTGGAGCCGCCGTAGAAGGTCACGAGGCCGGTCATATATGTCACCGGGTTGAGGACCGACGTGCCGTCGCTGTAGCTCGAGATGATCTTGGGATGCGCGGCTATCGCCCCGTAGTCGATGAGCGGAATGATCTCGTTGCTGATCTCGCCTCCCGGGAAGAGGATCATCGAGACGTCCGGGTCGGCGACGGCGGCGTTGAAGTCGGCCGCGCGCTCCTCAGCCGACGCGGCGTATCCGTCGGTCATCGAAAATGTGTGCTCGCCGAAGCTCACGCGGTATCCGGCGTCGGCAATTGCCTGTGCGCACGGGCCGATCCCCTCCCTCGTCATCGATTTGCAGGGCGATATTATCCTGATCTGATCCCCCGGCCGAAGGGCTGCCGGCTTTACCGTACTTCTTCTCTTCACTTTTTTCTTTCCTCCTGACAGCGGTCTCCCCGCGGGCCAAGTTCGCCCGGCCGGACTTCCGGCTGTTGACATCCCGCCGTTTTGATATTATAATTATATCATAAATCTCTCTTTTGCGAAAGGGGAAACTCATGAAAGCGGTGGCAGTCAGCGACGTTTACATCAAAAAAGAATACTACGAAGAATGCTTTTCGTCGTATCCCGAATACAGTCTGAAGGTGGTGGATTTCGGGATCGCCGGAGCGGCGCTCGAGGTGCACCCGACCGAACCGACGCCTCCCGGCTATCCCTTCGCATCGCTCGACAACGTCACGCTCACGACGCACCGCGGAGGCGATACTCTTAACGCCTACAGCGACAGCCCCGCGATGGTCGTGTCGGATTATGCAAGATATCTCGCGGGAAAGAAGCCGCGCTTCTTCGTCGATCCTGAAGTCGGATACGGAAAATAAAAAAGGGGGAATCAAAGATGCCGCTGTACAAAGGCAAAAAAACGTCACAGATATCCTTCCCTCTCGGCGGGATCGGGACCGGATGCATAGGGCTCGGAGGAAACGGGAGACTTATGGACTGGGAGATATTCAACAGGCCGAACAAGGGGAGCCTGAACGGGTACTCTCACCTCGCGGTCAAGGCGTCGAGCGGAGACAGGACCGTCGACGCGCGCGTCCTGGCAGGTGACATGTACTGCGACTTTGCGGGCCAGCACGGAAACGGATTCGGATTCGGTCTGGCGAAGGGCACGATGGGAGGCTTCCCGCATTTCTCGTCGTGCGAATTCCTGGGAGAGTTTCCGGTGGCGGAACTCTCTTTCTCCGATCCGCACTTTCCCGCCTCCGTGAAGCTCACGGCGTTCAACCCGCTCATTCCGCTGAATTCCGGCGATTCAAGCATACCGGCAGCTTTCTTCGAAGTGGGGCTTACGAACACCTCCGGCCGCGCGCTCACGTATACCGTCAACTTCTGTGCCGCGAATCCCTTCACTCCGTCATTGAACCGTCCGCTCGAAGGAGAGCGCGGGCTCACCGGCATCAGGATGGAGCAGCCCGGGACGAACTGTGATCTGACTCTCGTCACCGACTGCCCGTCGGCGTCGGAGCAGCTTTACTGGTACAGAGGCGGCTGGCAGGACGGCATTGCCACATACTGGCGCGAATTCTCGACTCAGCCGTCGATGCGCCGTCGCGATTATCCCGACGCAGGCAAAAAGGATCACTGCACGCTGTCGGCTTCGGTGGATGTCGCTCCGGGCGGCAGCGCGAAAGTGCGCTTCGTGCTCTCGTGGAGCATACCGGACAACTTCAACTACTGGAAACCGTACAAAGACGAAAACGGCTGCGACGTCACATGGAAGAACTGGTACGCGACGAAGTGGCCCGACTCGGGCTCATCCGCCGTCTATGCCATGCGCGAATGGGACAGGCTCTTCGCGGGCACCGGCGCGTTTCGGGATGCGCTGTTCTCGTCGACGCTCGATCCCGCGGTGACCGACGCGGTGTCATCGACGCTCTCGGTGCTAAAGTCACCTACCGTGACAAGGCTCGAGGACGGCTCGCTCTACGGCTGGGAGGGCTGCGGCGAGCGCAGAGGCAGCTGCGAGGGCTCTTGCACCCACGTCTGGAACTACGCCTACGCGGCCGCATTCCTGTTCCCCGACCTCGAGAGGTCGATGCGGGAGAACGACTACCGCTACAATCAGTTCGAGGACGGCCATCTCTGCTTCCGCATGGCGCTGCCTCCCGGGCGCGAAAAGGGCTGGGACATGCCCTGCCTCGACGGCCAGATGGGCGGCGTGATCAAGGTCTGCCGCGAATGGAAACTCTCCGGAGACACGGAGTGGATGCGCTCGCTCTTCCCTTCGGTCAGAAAGGCCCTGGAATACGCCTGGAGCGCCGACTCGCCGCTTGGTTGGGATAAGGACAGGGACGGACTCCTCGAGGGCAGACAGCACCATACGCTCGACACAGAGCTGTTCGGGCCGTCGGCCTGGCTTGAGGGTATGTATCTCGCTGCGCTGAAGGCCGCCTCCGTGATGGCCTGTGCTCTCGGCATGAAGGAAAAGGCGGAGGAATATGCGGAGCTGTTCGGGAAGGGATCCGCCCGGACCGAAAAGGAACTCTTCAACGGCAGCTATTACATCCAGAAGATCGACCTGAAGGACAGAGAGCTCACTGAAAGATACGGAGCGGGAGAATACTGGAACCCCGAGACGGGCGAGATAAAATACCAGATCGGCGAGGGCTGCGAGATCGACCAGCTGCTCGGCCAGTGGCACGCCACGATCTGCGGTCTCGGAGACATTTTCGACCGGGAAAACAGGAGAACGGCGCTCAAGTCTCTCTTCCGGAACAATTACAAAAAGTCGCTGCGTGAGTTCGCGAATCCCTGGCGCCTGTTCGGCCTTTACGACGAGTCGGGCACAGTCATGTGCGACTATCCCGAAGGGGCGGTAAAGCCCTGGATCCCCGTCCCGTACTGCGAGGAGACGATGCACGGCTTCGAATACGCACTCGCAGGACTTATGATATCCGAAGGGATGACAGAAGAGGGACTCACGCTCATAAGAGCCGTGAGGGACAGATACGACGGAGAAAAACGCGACCCGTACAACGAGATCGAATGCGGCTCGAACTACGCGAGATCGATGGCGAGCTTCGCTCTCGTGCCGCTCTTTTCCGGCTTCGTCTTCGACCTTCCGCAAAAGACCGTCGGCTTCAGACCTCCGTCCGGTGGCGAACTGTACTGCCCCTGGTTCTGCGGGACCGCGTGGGGGACGGTAAAGATCGGTGATTCGTCGCTCGAGATGAAGATCATCGACGGACGGCTCGACGTACGAAGGATCGCCGTCGGCAGAGAGGGCGCGACTTCGGTAACGGCTGACGGAAGGAAGATCGGATTTGCCAGGACCGACGGAGCGCTCGAACTCGACGCGGATATCGCCGTCGCGTCGTCGCTCGAGGTGCGTTTCGGGACTCCGTAAGAGGCAATCGAAAAAGGGGAACGGCAATACCGTTCCCTCTTTCGTTCGGTGCGGGCAAGAGGACTTGAACCTCCACCGAATTGCTTCGACTAGAACCTGAATCTAGCGCGTCTGCCAATTCCGCCATGCCCGCGTATTTTGAAATTTCAGGCAAAGCGGATAAGCCGCTTTGCCTGAAATGGTGCGAGAAACGGGACTTGAACCCGTATGTCGTAAAGACACACGCCCCTCAAACGTGCGCGTCTGCCAGTTCCGCCACTCTCGCATGGCTGTTTTTCACAGCGCCTAATATTATACACGATTGGCCGGCCGTTGTCAAGCATTTTTTCGTCCGTACAGCTATTTTTTTATCCGCCCTCAAAATTCACTTGACAACCGGGCTCAACAGTTGTATAATATACAGGCTTGCGGGCCATTAGCTCAGTTGGTTAGAGCTACCGGCTCATAACCGGTCGGTCCTAGGTTCGAGTCCTAGATGGCCCACCAGCTCCGAACACGGACGGGGCGCACCTTTCTGCGCCACGTCCGTGTTTCTTTTTTCCGGCCCGTCTATTCCTCCCCGCCGTCTCCGTCAGCGGGTGTTTTTTCTTCCTTCCCGCCGGCCGGCTTCTTCCTGACGAAGATTGACCTGCGAAACAGGATCACATTCATCACGATGAAGAATCCGCAGAGGATGAGGAAGGTGTTGAACGCGTGGTCGGGAGCATATGCCGCGAGTAGCATCATCGGAAATCCGAAGACGATCGCCGGGAAGTTCTGATACACGAGATTCTCGGCCGCCGGAGTGCTGAATTCCGGATCGATCTCACGCAGAAGTATCATGCCAGTCGACGCCGTGCCCGTCAGCATGCCGTACATGACGAGAAACTGTTCCTCGGTATAGTCGGGAAAGAGTCTGCGGCAGACGAATCTGACGTAGAAATAGGTCGACAGCGCGCCGGCGATGCCGAGCAGTATGATCACGGGCCAGTAGTTCTTCAGGACGTTGATCCTTATCGCCGCAATGCCCGCGACTATCATAAGGTCGAAGAAAAAGCCGCTGATCCTCGACATCATGAAGCCGCTGATGTACTGCTTCTTTACGACTTTCTTTTTCATCAGGAAGCCGAGTACGGCCTTGACGAGCGTTGCGAGGAGCACGCCGAAGAGGAAATTGAAGCCGTATATCGTGGACCTCAGCCCTTCGGACAGACCGCCGAGCAGCTTCATCACGACGCCGCACACGAGATACACGCCGAGCACCAGCGCGACCTGCACCGTGAGCTTGTCCATCGATCCGTTCATCGGAATCTCGTTCTCTGCCTGGACCTCCTCGGCGAGCAGTGCCCTGTTCTCGTCGCCGTCGGGGCTCTTTATGTTCTTCTTCCGGCGGAGGATGTTGAGGTGTATGACCCCTCCCACTGAGGCCGACAGGAAGCCCAGCGCGGCGACAGTGAGTCCGAAGCTCTTGCCTCCGACGAATCCGTTGTCGACTTCATACTTGTTGCCCCAGTTGAGCGCCTGGCCGGTGCCCTGGCCGTATCCGAACGGGAGCAGGATGCCGGAGGCGGCGAAGAAATCCTTGACGATGAGCGACGCGATCAGCGTGATCCCGAGTCCCAGGATGCCCTGGATGAGGTAGCCTGAAACAGTGGTGACGCCGGTGTTGAACACCTCTGCGCTCCGCGCTCCGGTGATCTTTCTCTTCGACGGCTTGAATGTGATCGCGATGAACCCGAGTGCCAGGGCGTGGTATGTCAGCACCTCGAGCACGGCCGAACCGTTGCCGCCGAAGAACCGGGTGTCGAATATCGACGCCCCGCCGTTCAGATTCTCATAGACGACCGATACGGCAAGCAGGATCAGGCCTCCCAGCACCGAAGTCGGGATCAGCGACCTGCGGAGAAAGCCCACCGATTTCTTCAGGAGGTTGCCCAAGAGCAGTCCGATTAGAAGCACCGCGGTCAGGTTAATGAGCGACCACGCCTCAGAGTCCCAGAAATTTATTCCCATTTCCGTTGTTGTCCTTCCCTGTTGATTCGTGTTTGTTCTTGTATCTGTAGCAGAAATTCATATATCTCAGAGGATTGAATCTGACGTTTCCCTTGACCTGCCATACCTTTCCTCCCATGCGGATATTCATCTTGTTCCGCCCGAGCGCGGCGATCGAACCTATGTCGGAGAAGCTGAATGTCAGCTTTTCCTCCTTCGTTTCGACCTCGATCCGGTCGGCGTAAAGCGTGAGCTTCGCGTTCCTGTCGATCAGTCTCCGGGATTTAGCTATCGCTATACCGTAGAATCCGGCGGTGTCGCTAAAGATCGGATCGGGCCCCAGCGAATCGGGGTCGAGCGAATTAATATACCGCTCCTGCCAGTCGTACCAGTCGGCGACGAACCTGAAGCGGTTGCTCCCGTCCTGCCAGACGAGTTCTTTCGTGGGGGAGTAGAACGCGGTCAGTCCGCACTTGCGGCAGCCTATGTACTCGCCCCTGCTCTCGAAATCGGACAGCCCGCAGTTGGGGCAGACGTATATGACCCTCTCGAGGTATTCGGCGCTCTTTTTGTGCACGAACCGGCCGTCGGCTCTCGCCTCGTCGACGTAGAGCTCGCTGCAGATGAGCCTGTACAGTTCGTCGTCGCTCATGCCGGAGTACTCCTCAGGCTCGAGCACCCTCGAGACTCCCGCGGTCATCCTGCCCCGGCGGTTGACGTTGCTCCAGCGAGGCTGGACGCCGTATCCGCCCTCTATCCTGAAGAACGCGACGGGAAATCCTATCTTTCGCACGAGCGAGACCACCGAGGGCTTGATGTAGCAGGTGCGCCCGCTGTAGGTGCGGTTGCCCTCCGGCGCAAGCGCGATCGTGCCTCCCTCTCTTGCGACCTTCATGCAGTTGATGATCGCGCGCATGTCGGCGGCTGTCTTGTTGATCGGGATCGGCGCAACGTAGTAGCGCAGCAGCGATGACAGAAAGCCGTTCGAGAAGATATCCTCGGAGGCGACGTAATACACCGCTCCCTTGAAGGCGAGTCCGACGAAGAACTGGTCGAAAGACGTCTGATGGTTGAAGAGGATGAGAAACTGGCGCTTCGGCTTACCCGGTTCCCTGAACTTTCTCACCCTCATACCGTAGACGATCCTCGCGTAGAGCCAGAAGAACGGGTAGAACAGATTACGGACTATTACGTGCCGCGGGTGTGTCCACCTTTTGCTTTTTCCCGAGCTCCTCCGGGTGCCTGCCGCTGACCTTTCTCCGGCGGTATCCCTCACTCTGGATTCCCTTCTGACTATTCTGTTGACATTTCTCTTTCTGAACAGGGTGACCGCCTCTTTTCCGTAGCAGATTCAGGTTTCACACAATATTATAATCAAATAAGATCCTCAAGTCAACAATGCCGCCGAAATAGATTTAAAGCATCCCGGAGAAGCGCTTCCAGACCTCGAATTCGCCGACTGACGACGCTTCGTCGTTCTCTTCATCGGTGACCTCGGCGATCCCTGCCGTCGCGACGCCGGTGTGCCGCAGCAGTATCCCGAACACCTCGCGAAGCGGAGCCGCCCCGCCGATCACGAGCGGCAGTCTTTCGTCGCAGAGCGATTCGGTGGCGGCTATGTCGTCGGCAAGCGCCGCACCGGCGAAGAAGCAGCCGGTCTCGTCGGGACTGTAGCCGCAAAGCGTGGCCACCATACGCGATTTGGAGAGTGCCGGTGATATCCCGCGGCTCCTTGCGTAGTCGAAGCCTTCGATGAGCTTCTCCGGTATCACCCTCCGGATGACAGGATGCGGCAGCGTGTATCCTATCAGCGTGTTCTCGGCGACCGACGTCATGAACTCGCCGCACATGCCGGTGCGCATCTTCGAGATCCTCCCGTCGGGACCGACGAGCAGCGTCTTGTTGTACGATCCGGGAAGCGCGATGACGAACTCACCGCCAAGGCCCAGCAGTTTCATGAAGCCGTAGATCTCGCACTCCTCGCCGCTCATCGAGTCGAAGCCGTCGATATACTCGGGCGTGCCCGGCTTTACGTACGGCGGCGCGAGCGTCTTTATCCCGGGGATGAAGAGCATCTTTACCGAAGAGACGTCGGGAAGCGTGACGAGCTCGGAATGCGCCGCGGTGTCGTCGATGCCGGCGGGCGCGGGAATGTGATGGACGTGGTAGATCCCGACGCTCGAAGTGATGGTCCCAGATACGAGGACGATATCGATGTCGCTCTCGCGGAGACCGGCTCCGGCAACGATCTCGGCCAGGGCGTCGCGGAACGATGCGCGCAGAAATCCGCTGTCTCCCGTCCGGGCGGTGTCTCTCCCGCCGGCCGTCTTCTTTACCGACGCGACCTTTGCACCGCCGTCATAAAGGGACAGGCGGAGATTTGTGCTTCCGCAGTTTACTGTTATGTATCTCATGTTTTCCTCTCTACGGCTCCGCCCTCTCCCGTTCCGTCCAGGAATTCGCGGTAGATCTCCCCTATGCGCCGTTCTGCCTCATCGGCCCTGAGTTTGTCTGCGGCGTAGGCCTTTCGCAGCAGCGACGGCGGCAGATAGCGGTCGAATTTCTCGAACACCGGATCCTCCGTCCTGCCGACGAGGGCTTCGCAGTCGATCCCGTGCGTCGCGACATCGGACGCCATCCTCGCGGCGAGTCCGAAGTCGCTCATGCCTTCGAGCTTGAAGAGTATGTAGCAGCAGCCCTCGTACTCGATCCCGCTGACGCCGTAGTCTGCCGCTCTCGAAGCGAGAAACCTCCTGAAGGTGCGGAACGACCTCGTTCCGAGCCACGGGAAGAAGCAGTAGGTGTATCCGCCGAGCGGAAGCAGCGAGCGCTCGGTGAGACCGGTGTTGCGCGCCAGATGCCTTGCGACCTCGAGGCGCTTCGCGGCGTTGGGCTTGAGGTATGGGTATACGGTGTCCTCGCGCAGGACCTGCCTCATGCGCTCGAGTATCCGGGTGTCGATCTCGCCGTAGTCTCCCGGCCACGAGATTTCCATCTTACCTTCGACCCGTTTCACGTAAATGAGCCTGCGCTGTATGTCGAGTTCCTCGACCTCCCACACTCTTCCCGCGAGGGCGAACCTGTCACCGACCGGCGGGGGCGAACTTATCGTCCCGATCTCGTCGGAATCGCAGCGCACGGTGAAGTCCTCGGTGTCCTTGAACACGGCGTAGAAGCGGAAGCTCGACAGCAGCCGCTCTCCCGCCAGGCCGACGATCAGCCCCTTTTCATCGGTCATCTCGAGGAAACCGTTCTCCAGCATCGACCCGATGAGAGTGCGGTAGTCGTCTTTAGGAATACCGGACAGCGGAGGCATCGACAGCACTCGCCCGGCGAGCTCGGACGGCCGGAGCTCCCCGCACGACGCCGAAACGCTGAGCGTCTGGTGGAAGGCGAGGCTGAACGGCAGCTTTTTGAAGCGGGGGGGCTCGATATACCTGTCCTCGATGTACAGCTGTGCGATCGCGATGCCGCGCAGGAGCTCCCAGGGGATAAGCTGCGGCAGAGGCGTGTTAGGAAGGGGATCCTCCTCCCTGAAGACCTCCATCATCTCGGGAGGCTGTCCCCTCCTGCCCGAGCGCCCGAGGCGCTGCAGGAAGCTCGTCACCGATGTCGGCGAGCCGTTCTGTATGATCCGCTCGAGCCGGCCGATGTCGATCCCGAGCTCCATCGTCACGGTGGCGCAGGTGACCGCCTCAGTGTCGTCGTCCTTCATCTTCGCCTCGGCCTCCTCGCGGATCGCCGCCGACAGATTGCCGTGGTGGATGAGGAAGATGTCGTCGTCCCCGCGCTTTTTAGCGATCTGGCGGAGCGTCGCGGTGACGTACTCGGTCTCCTCCCTTGAATTGGAGAAGACTATCGACTTTCTGCCCCTCGCGCAGTCGTATATGAACTCGTATCCGGCGTCGAGCTCGGCGCGGGGCCGGCTCTCCTGCTCCTCTGGGAGGTCCTTCGACTGGTCGAAGCGGGTGTTCTGGATATAGAAATGCTCCATTCCGAGCCGCCACCTGAGTTTCTCAGGTGGAATCTCGGGGATATCGGTATCCCTGCCGCTGCCCGCGGACAGCCACGCCGCGGCGAGCTCCGGCGAACCGACTGTCGCAGACAGCCCGATCCTGCGGGGATGACGGCCTATGATGCGGCCGAGCCTCGACAGCTGGCAGATGATCTGGTTGCCCCTGTCGCTGCCGGTGAGAGTGTGTATCTCGTCGATCACGACGAACCTCAGGTCCGAGAAGATCCTCGGGATGTCCGACGGCCGGTTAATGAGCATCGCCTCGAGCGACTCCGGCGTGATCTGGAGGATCCCGCGGGGATCGGAGAGCAGTTTCTGCTTGTGCGAGCCCGCGACGTCCCCGTGCCAGTGCGTGACTGGGATCCCGGTCATGTCGAGCAGCTCGTCGAGCCTGCCGAACTGGTCGTTGATCAGGCTCTTCAGGGGAGCGATGTAGAGCACTGCCACGCTCTGCGGCGGGTCTTCGTACATCATCGAGATGATCGGAAAAAAGGCCGCCTCGGTCTTTCCGCTGGCCGTCGCCGAGGTCAGCAGCAGGTTGTTGTCATTCCCGAAGATCGACTCAGCCGCGGCGACCTGGACCGGACGGAGCGTATCCCACGAGTGAGAATATATGTATTCTTTTATAAACGGCGCGAACTTGTCGAACACTGAGTTTCCGGAACCGCTCATTTGATCTTTCCCTTCTCTTTCCGGCGCGTGGCGCCTGACTCCTGCCCCGCGGCTGTGCATGATCGCCCGCCGCATGTCGTTTCTCCTGCGTACCGGCGTCCCCGGCTTTTTTCTTCCCCGGGCTCAGAAATCTATGTCGGCCGGGTCGAATTTCCCCTTTTCGCCGCTTACCTCGCCTTGTGACTCCTCTTTCTCCGCTTCATCACCCGGATTTCCTCCTTCGGGAGAGAGCCTGCCGGCGACGTCGCGGTAGGATACACCGGGGTTTCCGTCAAGGATCGCGAGCAGGGTCATATAGTCGCGAAGCATCTCGCGCGGCGTGATAAGACCCGACGCCCCGGTCCTCGAGAGCGCGGTGTTGAGAAACTCCAGCCGCTCCTCGGGCGTGATACGCGGCTCGCGGCCGGTGTACATACCGTACAGGGTCGTGACGCGCAGAAGGAGCGCGAGAAGTTCGTCGTCGGACAGTCTTGTCAGCCTGATCACCGGGCCCGACAGGTTGCGGAATCCGGCGGCCTCGTACCGGCTGTCGTTAAGTCTGCTGTGCAGTGCCTCGTAGCTGAAAAGCCCCCTGCGCCTGTCCTCGAGAAACTGCGGGGTCCCCCCGAAGACTATCCCGAGGTGGGGGGCTCGTCCCTGCAGAGTGTCGTTGAAGATCGACAGTATCTTCTCGTAGTTGTTCTCCCTGGCGATCCTGTGAGTTATCTTGTAAAGGTTGACGCATTCGTCGATGAAAAGCACGAGCCCCCGGTATCCGAGCCCCGAGACGAGCTCTGCCCAGAGTTTCACGCAGTCGTACCATTCGGCGTCGCCGATGATCCCCGACACCCGGAAGCCGAGATCGTCCCTCGCTTCGGTCCTGCCCGAATACTCGCCGCGCAGCCATCGCAGGCAGGCGGAGGCGGTGCGGTCGTCGTCCCCGAGGACTGCGGCATAGTAGTGAGTGATCACAGATACGAAATCGTATCCTCCGACGAACGACTCGAGAGAGCGCAGCCGCTCGCGCAGGGCGTTCCCGAAGGCAGCGTTCCAGCCGTCGCCCCCTTCGTCGAGGCCGATAGCACGCAGTTCCGACGAAATGTCGAAGATCAGCTTCGCGAGGATCTGCGTCAGTCCGCCGCCGTCGGGCGACGATTTCGTCGCCATGTTCTTTATCAGCTCCCGGTATGTGGCAAGACCGGTCCCCGATGTCCCGTACAGTCTGCGTTCGGGTGACAGGTCGGCGTCGGCGCAGACGAATCCTCGCTCGAGAGCGTAGCCGCGTATGAGCTGCATGAGAAAGCTCTTGCCGCTGCCGTATCTTCCGATGAGGAACCGGACGCTGCCTCCGCCTTCGCTGACGCGCTCAAGGTCGGACAGCATCGCAGTGATCTCTTCGCCGCGGCCGATGGCTATGTACGGCGTGCCGGTCCGCGGAACGACTCCCGCGGACAGCGAGGCGATGAGCGCCGTCAGTATTCTTTTGGGGACGGGACGTTCACTTTGCATTCCCTTCGTCTCCTTTCGCGATCAGTCCGGCAGTCCGCACTGCATCGGCTTCGTATTCATCGATCACCCTCCACATCTGCCCCGCGAAATATAGCAGAACGTCTCCGGTGATGTCGTACGCCGCGGCGTTTATCTTCTCGGCCAGAGCGTCGGGGAGCATTCCCGCGGCGTCCGCGGCGCGCTTTTGCGCGGCGCGGTCGCCGGCCGCGGCCGCCGCGACGAAATCGATCACCGCACGGGCGGTCTCTCCGTCCGCCGCGGAGTTTTGCTTACCGGCAGCGACGTTCTGTTCACCGGATGCCTCCGCCTGTCCTGACGGAAGATCTTTCAGTTCCACGGAGGCTTCGTTTTGATTTCCTGCCGCTGCGGCCTTTTCACCGGATGCCTCCGTCTGTCCTGCCGGCAGCTCTTCCCGTTCCACGGGAACCGTGTTCCGCGCTCCATCAGCCGCGGTACTTTCCTCCCGCGCGGCTCTGTGCCCGGCGGACACCGGTCCGTCCGCGAACGCGGACGTCAGGATGTCGGTGACCGCCCAGGAGCTCTCCTCGATCCTCGCGGCAGATCCGACGTCCGCCGGGGCGTACGGCCGGTCGTATTTCGACTCGTAGTCATCCTCCGGAGGCGCCTCCCTGTGCTTTCCGGCAGAAGGCAGCTTTTCGTCGAAATATGCGTCGACTGCGGCAGCTGCGGCATCAGGCAGCTTCCCGTGAGACAGCTTCGAGCGCACCCCGAACGACTGCCTGAGCCTGTTTTCGGCATATTTTATCGTATTCGAGAGCAGCATCTTCGTCTCGACCGAAGCCGAGTACGACAGATACTCCACCGTGATCTTTCTCTTGACCGACGGGTGGCAGAGCGCGCCTATATACGCGTCCCTCACCGCCGTCCTCCGGGTGAGCGAACCCGACGTGTCCGCTCCCGCCTTCTTCAGGACTTCGCAGAGCATCCCTCTCATATGCTCCGTATAGAACCTCAGGGTCTCTGCGTCGGCCGACGCGAAGCGGCTCTTGCGGAAGTCGTAACCGGATACGAAATACAGCAGGTAATCGACGAAAAAGTCGCCGCCGGACATCGGATCGAGGTAGAACTCGCGCAGTCTCGCCCGGCGTATGACGTCGGCCATGACAGACCCCATGCGAGCGAGCGGAGGAGCGAGCCTGTGAATGAGGCAGAAGTCGCAGATCCATTCGGTGAGCTGGTCGTCGAGACGGGGGTTGTCGCCGCGGTAGCCCTTCCAGATGTCGACGAGCATACCCAGAGCCTCGGTCGGCGAAACATAGTATTCGCCGTCTTCGCGGCGTCTGCCGCCGAGGTTTATCAGTTCGTATATAAGAAGAAGGATGTATCCGTAGTCGGCGCGCGGCGTCTCTCCCGACGCGATCCCGTCGCGTATCTTCAGATAGTACGCCAGCTGGTCGCGGTCGAGCTGGGAATACTGCGGCATATACGAGAAGAAGGGGCGGTATTCGGCTTCTTCGGATGTGACTCCCGAAAGCTTTTCGGCCGCCGAGAGAAATGCGTCGTAATAGTTGTATGTCGTGTGCCAGGCGTATACCGAGACCTTCTTAACAAGCGGAAGACCGGGCTCGTAGCTGCCGAGGAATTTTCCGAATCCCGGCATCCTCGGGTGATCGGGACCGGAGGCGCTCCGGGGCGGCAGCGGTTCTCCGGCAGGGACCCGGGCGGTTCCGGTCGCGTCCGAAGCGGAGCGCGGGATACCGCTCCCCTCCCGCGAAGCGTAAGAAGCCGGAGGCAGAGGGAAGGAGGCCCCGGACGCCGGCGGGACGGATGTCGGCATGACTTGCGCCGGTGACGAGCCGGCAGAGGCGAGCCGTTCGGGAACGGGTATCTCGATCTCGACGGGCTCGTGCGGGAGACCGCCGTCCGCGGCGGACTTCCCCGGGCCGACGTCATATGCGCTTTTCATATCGTGCGTATCCACCGCTGTCATCTCCTCCCTTCCTGTCAGTCATTACTGCAACGCGGCCGCTCCGCGTGACATTCCGTCACACTGAGCCGGCGCGGACCTGTAACATATAATTATAATATACTTTTAACTCTTAGTCAATCCCCGCACGGAAAAAACACTTGTTTTTTGTTTTCGGATAATCCCGGAAGTCATGACGGCTCCACTGCCGCGCCCGGCAGACGGCATATTTTTTTCGCAGCGGGACGTTTTTTTCATTTTGGGGTTGTTTTTATTAAATAATTAGGATATAATATAATAGACGTAAAAGTAGTCCCCCTTCTTTTGATCATGCAGGGGACGGATTCAAGAAAAAATCGGAGACTGAGTCATGAAAAAAGACATTCCTCAGAAAAAGAACGAAAACCACGAGTCCTCCGGCGGCACCAGGACGTTCCCGATCACTTCGGAGCGCTATGCTTCTATCCGGAACATGCTCCAGACGGTCTATTCCGCCCTGGAGGAAAAAGGCTACGACCCCGTGAGCCAGATCGTCGGCTATATCCTGTCGGAAGATCCTGCATATATCACCAGCTATATGAACGCGCGCGGCCTGATCACGAAATACGACCGCGACGAACTGCTCGAAGCGCTAGTACACTTCTACTTCTGGGCCAACCGTGAAAGCTGAAACGCTCGTCGCTCTGGGCAGTTTCGACGGCGTGCACCTCGGTCACAGGGACCTGATAGCAAGAACGGTATCCGAAGCGGAAGAGCGCGGTCTCATTCCGGCAGCGGCGGTCTTCACGCTGCCGCCGGCGCGGTTCGGAACACGGGACTTCGAGGGGATCCTCATGGAGCCCGCCGAAAAAAAGGAGATGCTGCGCTCGCTGGGGATCAAAGAGATCCTTTCGCTTGACTTCGCCGCCGTCCGCGACATAGAGGCGGACGTTTTCGTGAAGGAATTCCTGATCGGAAAGCTCCGCGCCGCCGGAACGGTCTGCGGCGCCGACTTCACCTTCGGGAAGGACAGGGCCGGGACCGCGGAGTCGCTGAAGGGATACTTCGGCGACGCCGCGGTCGTGATCGCCCGCACGAGGCACCGCTCCGGCGACGTCTCGTCGAGCAGAATAAGGAAACTACTGCTCTCAGGCGACGTCATAGAGGCGTCTCGCCTGCTGCTCCGTCCGTACGCTCTCTCGGGACGCGTGATATCGGGCAGGGGCGACGGAACCCGCTTCGGCTTCCCCACGCTCAACATCGGACCACCACGCAGGCTGGTCTGCCCGGCGAGGGGCGTATACATCACACTGACCGAGCTTGCCGGCGTGACGCCGCCTCTTCCGTCGGTTACCGACATCGGATACGCCCCGACGCTCGACGACAGCGGAAAGCTGCGCATCGAGTCGCACATCCTCGACTCTCTCTGCCCCACCGATGCCGGAAGGCTCCCGCCTCCGGGCGAAGACTTCGACGGCGTCATACGCATCTCTTTTCTCGACCGTCTGCGCGACGAAATGAAATTCTCTTCGCCCGGAATGCTGGCGCGGCGTATATCGGCCGACTCCGGTATCGCGGCTGCCTATTTCGGTCTCCGGGGCAGATCTCCCGCGGCTGGACCGGCAGAACGACTCACATGAAAAACAGAAATCACGACCGGCGGGGAATCACCCTCCGCCGCAAGACCGGGGCAGTCCGCGGCAGAGCCGCCGCACTGCCGGCGGCTCTCTTCTTTGCCCTTGTCCTGCTTCTGCTGCCCGCGTCCGCCGCGGCGCCGTCGCTCGACAAGCTGCCGCTCTCGAAGGCAGAGGCCGTATATATATACAATACCGACAACGACAGGGTGCTGACTCAGAAAAACGCCGAGAAGCGGATCCACCCCGCATCGACCGTCAAGATCATGTCCGGGCTCATCTGCTGCGAGTTCTTCTCGGGCAGGCTCGACGAGAGGATAACGGTCACAGACAAGATGCTGTCTGCCGTCGACGGCCGCCACATGGGCCTGAAGGCGGGTGACCGCCCGACCGTCCGCGACCTGCTCTACCTCGGATTCTGCGGCTGCTTCAACGACGCCATAGCCGTCATGGAATACACACTGTCGGGCTCTGACGCCTCGTTCGTCGCACTGATGAACACCCGCGCCGCCGAGATCGGCATGACCGATACCTTCTACACCAACGCGACAGGCGTCCACAACGACAACATGTACACGACGGCGCGCGACACCGCTCTCCTTGCCGTCGAAGCCATGAAGTCGGGGCTCTACATGACGGTCACGTCGGCGGTGTCGTACACCACCGAGGGTATAGCCAAGCCCTTCTCTTTCGACAACTATAACAGGCTCATTGCGTCAGGCGGCTACCGCAACAGTCTCTGCCGCGGAATGAACGCCGGCAACACCCCGAACGCCGGATACGCCGCCGTGACGGCGGCCGAGAAGAACGGGCTGACCGTCGTGAGCGTCGTGATGGGCGCCCAGACCGACGACTACAACAACATATACTCGTACATCCTCACGACGGGACTGCTCGACTGGGCATTCGCCTCGTTCGGAAACGTAGACGTCTTCGGCACGTCGAGCGTCATATGCGAGGTCCCGGTCGACCTTGCCCTCGACACCAAGACGGTGATCGCCGTCCCCGAGCGGAGCGTATCGTACTTCCTTCCCCTCTCGGTAAAGATATCGCCCCGCGCCGAGAACGACGCCGATCAGGTCGGAAGCCGGGGGGAAAAAGAGAATGCGGATACAGAAGGATACGACATCACCTACAGGTACAGGCTCACCTGCGACAGACTCGACGCCCCCGTCCCGGCCGGGACGCGCGTCGGATTCCTGACTGTATACTACCTCGGCGCACAGATCGACAGCGTGCCCCTCGTGACCAAGAGCCCGGTGTCGAAGAGCGAGCTCCTCTATGTATTCGACAGAGTGAGGGAGTTCACGAGGAGCGACTTCTTCATCGGCATGCTCATAACCGCGGCGGCAGCGACGGTCATATACATCGTCGTATCCGCGGTGATACGCGGCAGCCGTCCCGGAAACGGGAAGAAGCGGCCGCGGAGGAACACCTCAAGGAAGAACGGGAGCGACCGTCTGGGCGGCGGTACACCCGGCAGGCGCTGATCCGCCCCTTCCGATGTGGGAATGACATGCATTTTTCCGCCCGGGAGGCCCTCCCGCGCCATCCGAGGGGCGGGCAGGAAAAAAAACATTGACAAAAAGGCCTTATATCAGTATAATTACTATGTTTATAACTTATCATTCCGCAGATGGAAACTAATGAAAGGACTGTAAAGAAGAACATGTTCGAACAATTCAAGGAAATGCTTGTCGATGAACTGCAGGTCGACCCCGAGAAAGTGACTATGGAAGCAGAGCTGTCAAACGATCTCGGCATAAACTCGATAGAACTTGCGGAACTCGTCATGCACTGCGAAGAGACATTTGATATCGATATACAGGACGATGATATCCGCAACTTCGTCACCGTCGGCGATGTCGTCAATTATCTCGAGGGGCTGAAGAAATAAGGTCCCGCAGCCGACTTGCACACCGTCAAAAACAAACCCGGCTGTCGCTTAAGCGGCAGCCGTTTTTTAAAAAATGGACACACCACAGCAGCAAAGAAATTGCCCGCCGCTCTTCTTCGGAGGCATCGTTTCGGTCTCCGCGCTGATAAAAGCGGAGGATGCCGGGACCGCCAGGAGAAGGATACTGCGGGTACTCATTGAGGAGAGCCGCTTCTCTTCGGAGCGCCGACGGGTCGCGTTCCTGCGTGCGGCATCCGAAAGACTCGGCTTCCGGGTCGAGAAGATAACGGCGGGCGAGGCGGAGGCGATCTCCGACGGTCCGACCCAGACCCACGGCGGCATTTTCGCCGAGGTCACGCCGGCAGTGTATCCCGGATCTCGCGCCGTGGTTCCCGGAAAAGGCGTTTTTTACGCCGTGCTCGACGGAGCCGAGGACCCCTATTCGCTCGGCCACATCATGCGCGCGCTTTACCTTTTCGGAGCCTCCGGCCTCATCACCGGAAGGCTGCCCGACGGAGCCGATGCAAAGATCTGCCGCGCGTCTGCCGGCATGTCCGAGCTCCTGCCGGTATTTCTGTGCGACGCCGAAGAGGCGGTGCTCCGGCTGAAGAGCGGAGGTTTCCGGGTCGCGGCGGCGGAGATCAGAGACTCAGAAGACGCCGCATCGGCCGATCTCTCGCTCCCGCTGGTCCTCATATGCGGAGGCGAAAAGCGCGGGATATCGTCGAAACTCCTCTCGCTGTGCGACTTCAACGTGAGGATACCATATGCCCGGGATTACATAGGCTCGCTTCCGTCCGAGACCGCGGTGTCGGTCCTGGCATATGAGATCATGAAGCAAAACCTCCCCGGCGCGGTAGCGCCCTCACATTAGATCGGATCGGAATCTGCGATGAAAAAATTCAAACTCTTCGATATGAACCGGAACGGACGCGGCGTCTCAAAGGACGAAAAGCCGCTGAAGCCGAATCTCTGGAACCTCCCCCGCTTCTGGTTCCGTCACTTCACAAAGACGCTGAACCTGAATTTCGTCATGCTCCCGGTATGGCTGGTACCGCTGGCTGTCGTTTATCTCTATATCACCGCTCCGTCGATGCCGTCTCAGATGAGTTCCGCTTATACGAGCATATACGGCGCGTATCTGCTCCGGGGCGGGTCGCCGGCGTGGTCATCGCTGCTCGGCGTATACGGCGCGCAGCTCAACCTCCAGACCTACGGCGCCGCCAGGATCTGGATAACGGTCGGTCTCGGGGTACTGCTCGCGGTCATCTGGGGCTGGATAAACGTAGGCGCCACATACTGCGCAAAGGGCATGTTCACCGGCGACCCCGTGTTCATATGGAGCGACTTCAAATACTCGATCAAGCGCAATCTCTGGCAGGGACTGGCGCTCGGGCTCATCGATTTCGTCCTGCTCGGAGTTATCGGATACGACATCTACTTCTTCTCGAGGCGCGGCGGCGGGATATACGATTTCTTCTTCTTCGCGATCTGCGCGGTGGCGATAATATACATGTTCATGCGGTACTACATCTACCTCATGCTCGTGACTTTCGACATCAAGATCCGCAAGATACTGAAAAACGCCCTGATCTTCTCGATACTGGGCATAGGGCGGAACCTCATGACCGCTCTCGCGATCGTGCTGCTGATAGGCCTCAACGTGCTTCTCGTGATAGCCTTCTGGCCGATCAACTTCTTCGTGCCTCTCATACTTCCGATCATATACCTGCTGCCGACGGTCTGCCTGTTCAAGGTATACGGCGCATATCCCGTGATCGAGAAGTATATGATAAAGAACTGAGTTCCGTGACCGTAATACAGCGGCTGGCATAATGCCCGCCGCTGTATTTGTATGATGAGCCGAGTGTCAGCGGTAAGTCACCGCTAAGGGCCGCTGCCTGCTCTCTGCGTCTCCGCGGCGGTCTGTCTCTTTCCGCGGCCATTCCGCTCTCAGGCTTTACCCGACTCTTTTTTTATCTCGTTCTCTATGATCTTCCGGGCGGCTGCGGGATCTTCGTCAGCCGCGTTCTCGTACGCGATGAGGGCGAAGGCCGCGTCGGTCAGATGCGCATACTCCGGTCTGTCGTACGCCCGGCAGACGAATCCCTGCCTCGGGGAATTGATGTCCTCTCCGCTGATCTGGAAAAGCCAGTGGGAGCGGCAGAGCCCCATAACCCTCTCAAGCTGGGCTGCCGTGTTCCGCGACGGCATGAAGGTGACGGCGTCGAAGCCGTATTCTGTCAGGACATCGAAGAGCGTGTCGAGATATCCGTCCTCGAACTTCTGCGCCTTCTTGTCGCCGGTGACCGAATCCCCGACGTCGCCGAGATAGGCATACGCCGTGATCGCTCCGTACTTCTTCGCGGTCCGGATGAAGTCGCAAAGTTTCGGGAGCTCATCATCAGCCGGGATGAAGAAACTGCCGACAAGGCCGCTCTTGAGGGCTCCGAGGATATCGTATTCGAAGAACTGCGGCGTCAGGTCCCCCGCCCTGATATTGGCCTCCACCTTCGGCGTCAGCCCGATCCCGAGCCTGTCTTTCAGAAAATCTGCCGTCGCGCCTGGAGATCCGCAAAGCGACGCTATCTTCCCCGCCAGAGCGAAGCAGATGTGGCGCTCGGTGACCGTCGCCGCGGCGAGCGGCAGAACGTCCCTGTCGTAGTCGAGCGAAAGCGAAAGGCCGAGAGAGGCCAAAACGCCGTTCAGTTTTTCTGTCATGCGGCGGTTGCGTTCGCTCCTTCGCTCCCTGTAGGGCGCGAAGAATTCGTCGACACCGCGCAGGTTCGAATGCGGGATGCCGTGCATCGCGCAGTAGGCGACCGAGACCTGGTCGGGGTTGTTGAGCCTCTTTCCCTCCAGCGGAGTTCCCTTCATGTCGACGCGGCACTCGACTCCGCAGGTGACCGGCATCGACAGCAGAGCTCCGGCCTCGATAAATTCGGCGGCGCCGCCGGCCGTGTCATGGTCCATTATGCCGGCGGTGGCAAGGCCACTCATGTGAGCGGTGTACACCGCGTCCGCCGGGGTGTATGGAGAGAACGAATATGTTGTGTGTATGTGGTTGTTGATGTAATGCGTCCGGTCGACGCGCGGCAGTCTCCCCTCAGCGGCGAGGCGCCGGAGTTCTTCGATCGTCAATTCAGCCTTACCTCCGGATCTTCGTTATGCGGTATAGAACCGTTTTTGTCTGTTCAGGCTTTGCTGCTGCGGTAGCTTTCGGCTTCCCAGTGTACTATGAATTCCCTGAGCCACGGGGACATCGGGTGATATCCTCCGAAATTCCAGGCATATACCGTAATCTTCACCTGGTCCTTCACTATATCCGCTATCCTTGCGGCGTCGGCGGGATCCTTTCCGCAGACATATACCGCGCTTCCCTTCACGGCTACAGTCCTCGGGAAGGCGCCGGTCCGGGACGTGAATCCCTCCGCCGCGGCGGAAAGAGCGGCTGGGTCGGGCTCGCGGTCGAAGACCAGCCCGCGGGCGCCGGCGTATACGATGTGGTCGGGCGTCGGAGAACCGCATTCGGGGTCCCACGAAGCGATATCGTCTCCCGACAGCATTGTGACGCACGGACGTCCGTTCGCGGCACCCAGGGCCTGCAGAACGGCGCAGAAGCGGTCTTCGCCGCCGACCTCTATCCTGTCCGGCCTTTTCCTTATCAGCCCATCAAGCGTCCCCGTGACGGCGCAGAAGAGCCTGTCGAGCCCGCTCACGTCATCCGATGCGAAAAACACTCCGTGATTGCGCAGGAAGAGCAGGTCGGCATCCCTCCCGTGCTCTGCCCTGTATCCGTCCAGGGCGCCGCGGCAGAGCATCGCCAGAAGATAGCCCGGCTTTGATTCGTCGGTAAATACGGCATCCGGAAAAAGCATCCTTCCGACTCTGAAGTAATCCTCCGAACAGGTCAGCCCGTTGACGAGCGTCGGGTGGATATGGAGCACGTATTTCTGCGGGAAGAGTCCGTGGAGCATCGCCTCGACGCTTGGCCGGCCGACCGAGCCCGGGACGCGCGCGTCGAGCATGTCGGCGAGCACCGCGGCCTCGCGCTCCTTTTCACCGTCGGGATACTCTTTGTCAAGTATCTTTCCCAGTTTCTCCCGGTCCATGCGTACGAAGCCGTCGGGGCCTATCGAGGCGAGCGCGGTACCCGACGCCTTGACATAGAGCACGCCGCCCTCCTTCGCCGAGGTGTTTCCTCCGCCGGCGATGACGCAGTTGCCGTCGGCGCCGTATCTGTTCGAGAAAGCCGTGAGTTCGGCAAGTGTTTCGGATATCATACTGAATACACCTTCCCTTTTTCGGTATTACTTAGGAGAGCCACGAAACCGCGCGCCGTCGCGCGGCGCGGGTCAGTCCTCTCCGGTCTCACGCAGCAGCCGCTTCTCGGCCTCGGCGCACCACAGCCCTCCGTGTGCGCGGACTATCTCATCGAGATCGCCGCATACGGGATACCTGTCCTTATACTTCCCCAGGTCCCGCAGAGAGATGAGCGGCAGGTCGGAGTGCGTGTAGATCAGTTTCTTCCCTCCGGGGATCGAAGGAAGGTCCCCGATAGTCCCGATGACCGCTCCGAGCCCGCCGATATGCGTGACCATCGCGGCGGGATCGATGACACCGCGCCCCATGAGATCGATGGCGTCGCGGAGGTCGTCGTTGTTGCCGCCGCTCGTTCCGACGACATGCGTGCCGGCGTAGTGGACGTTGAAGAAGTTGAACTCCGCCCGGAAATCCGGGTCGGCGGGGCCGGCAAAGAAGTTCAGACATCCGTCCTTCGCGAGCAGCGAATCGGCCTCCTCGACCACCTGCTTCACCGGAGCCATGCAGAATACGTCGTCGAAACCGCGCCCCCCGGTGAGAGCCTTCATTTTTTCGGTGTAATTCTTCTCCGAACCGTTGATGTAAACTATCTCCACGCCCTTTTCGGCGGCTTTTTCCGGCGGATAGAGCATTTCCGCGCGGCGCAGTTTGGAGTCGTTGCCGGTATATCCGCCGGTCACGGCAAGCAGCTTCGGCTTTACCGGCCCCTCAAGTGCGTATTCTATCGCCGCAAGTCCCATTGGGCCGACTCCTGCCAGGATCGCGGTGCTGCCGCCGGGAACTATGCCCATCCTGTGGACGTAGCTTCCCTGAGTCACATGATAATTCGCCTTGAAAGCTCCGATGACGCAGGAGAGCGGCTCGGCGAGCGATCCGTAGAAGTAGGCGTCGCCGCTGAACCTGAGCAGACAGCCGGTCTCCATGACCTCATTCGGTATGACGACGTACGTGGCGTCACCGCCGATGTTGGGATACGAATATCCGGGAGCCGCCAGCGACCCCCTGTAGTTCATCGCCGGCTGAATCGAGAAGCGCTCCCCGGGTTCGAATTCGCCCTGCCACTTTCTCCCCACCCGCAGGATCTTCCCGCAGAACTCGTGTCCGACGATCACGGGGTTCCCTGCGACGTCATCGGGGACTCTCTTGTGGGCGGGGCCCATTTTATACGCCTTGTAGGTAGACATGCAGGCACTGTCCGAGACGACCTCGGCGAGTATCTCGTCCTCGCCGGGCTCGGGGAGCTCGAATTCTTCGAGCCGCAGGTCCTCACTGCCGTAGAGTCTCACCGCTTTTGTCCTCATGGCGCCGTATATCCTCCGGAAAACATCTTCCAATATAGTGTTATAGATATATTATAACCTCACCTTCGGAAAAAAGCAAGTTTTTTCGACGGCACGCCGCGGAGCCTCACCAGCGCTCCGTTCCCGTTCACGGTGACGTCGGCTCCCGGGGGAAACTGCGCGCTCGCCTTTCCGTTCCCTGTTTCTCCGCCGGCGTTAGGGACAAGGTAGTACAGCGCCAGAGTATGATCGAGCAGACACAGCCTCGGACCGCCGGTCCGGAGCGGAATGCGGTAACCCGCCGGCGCCGGCTTCGCCACCGGGCCGTGTGTTCCCGCGATAACGGTATCAGACGACACGGACGCCGAAGCCACTCCCGCGGGATCGCCCTCCCAGGAAGACTTTCCGACATACGCCGCGCTCTTCTCCCCGTCTCCGATCTCCAGGTAAAACACGGGATGAGTCGACCTTTTTATCCTGATGATCCCCGACGGGACGACCCGCACGCCGCCGAAGGCGGTAAGTTCCGAACCGTCCCCGTAGAAGACGCACCTGACGCCTGCCTCCCCGGCCAGAGCCGCAAGGGAGAGCGCGACCGAAGCATCAGACTTATCCTTCGGCTCCGGCATCCAGAGCTGCCGCACGACATATCTCGACATATACGACGCGACCGAACTGCGGTGAGCCGCGTGGTAGTGCGTCAGCATCAGCACCTCGGTCTCGGTGACGCCCCGCTCAGCCGCCGCCTCGGCCGCCGCGTACATCATCCCGCTCCCGCCCGACGAGACGTCGCACACGAGCGCCCTGCCTCCGCCGCAGACTGCAGCGGAGTCGCCGCTCTTTCCGGTGAGGAAAACGGCGTCGACCCTCTTTCCGCTCTCACCGCCGAGATACAAAAAGCAGCACACCGCCATAGCGGCTGCGGCCGCGGCTGCGGGAGCGAACACAAGGCCCCTGTGCTTGAGATCGAGCGTGAGGAGCAGGACCGTCGCGGCCGTCATAGGTATGAGGATATACGGCACGAAGGGGTAGCGCAGCGAGAGAGAGACGTCGCGCATAGACGATATCCGGGACGCGGTATCCAGCATGAAGGACGCAGCCCTGCCCGCGTAGAACGACAGAAATCCAGAGATGAAAGGCAGACTTCCGAAGGGTATGAGGAGCATCGACAGCCCAATGACGAGCGTCGCCGCCGGCGCCAGGATGACGTTCGACACCGGCGACATGAGTGAGATCTCCCCGAAAAAGACAGATGTCGGCAGCACCGTCAGCATATTTGCGGCGGCAAGCGTGACGAGCGGAGGCAGGAGAAAGTCCGAGAGCGCGTCGGCGGCCGCGAAAAACAGCCTGCCCGCCGCGGATACCTGCCGGCCCAGCCTGACCTCGCCCGAGCGGCGCCTCGAGCGCCGGATGTTGCGCTCGCGCTGTCTGTCCCGGCGCCGTTTCTCGAAGTAGGCCGCCCCTCCGGTGATCCCCAGCGTCGACGCCGCGCTGAGTATGAACGAGACGTCATAGACCGCGGCGGGAGACCGCATGAGTATCGCGCAGACCGCGATCCCGAGCGCGTTCACCCTGTCGACGTCGGCGCCCGAGAACCAGCCGGCGTATCCGCATATGATCATGACCGCCGACCTCACGGCGCTGACCGGGAAGCCGAGCAGCAGCAGGTATCCGGGAAGAACGATGAACATCACCGCGAGCCGCATTCGCCTGCCGACTCTCATCCGCGAGAGCGCGAACAGGATCAGCGCCGCGACGACAGACATGTGCATCCCGCTGACAGCAAGCATGTGCGACGCCCCCGCGCGACCGAAATCACGCTTTACCGAGGCGTCGAGGTATTCCCTGCTGCCAAGGAGCATGGCGGCGCAGAGTCCGCCCTCCCTTCCTCCGACCGACTCCGCTATCATTCCCGACAGCCTGCGGTTCAGCGCCGACGCCCTGTACATGAGCGTCTTTTCGGTCCGGCCGGGGACAAAACCGAATTCCGATTCGGAAGTAACGTCGAGCATTATCCCTTCGGCAAACCTGTCCGACGACACGTCGGTCCGCGAGAGCGTCGCATCAGACATCGAAAAGCTCTGTCCGGCTGAGAGGCCCGTCGCGGCATAAGGCAGCGACACTTCCGCCGTGACACGGCACTCAGCACCGTCGACCGACGTGATATCGGCGGTGAACGACGATGAATAAGGCGTCATATATCCCGGTGACACGACTCTTCCCGCGACGGAATGCGTACCGCCGGAGTAATTCTCAAGCGGTCCGTAAACACCTATATACAGCACACAGCAGCGTGCGAGGAAGGCAAAGACCAGCGCGATGACCGCGGCGGCCGACATGAGGCGCTCGCGGCTGACTCTCCCGCGCGAAGCGAGGATGACAAACAGCGCGGCGGCCGACGCGGCTATGACGGCGAAGACGGCATAGAACGCCGCGGTGCGCAGATATCCCGCCGCCGCGGCGGCGCATACGAACACCGCGGCGCACACGGCGCACGGCCTGCCGCGGAAAAGTCTCAGTCCGCATTCTCTCCTTTCCACCCGTTTCGCGTTTATATCTACAGGTCTCGCGTTGACCGTCTGCCGTACCCGGCCCGGTCTCCTGTTCCCCGTTATCCCGGAAAAAAACGGCAACCATCCGTAAGCAGGCATAATTTTAACACAGTTTTGCGGTTTTGTCAATATTTTGTTGACAAATAATGAATAGAATGTTAAAATAGTGCCAAAAACGCTCCGGAGGAAAAAAGAACTGAGTTCGCACGGAAAAAAGATAAACCTCAAAGGGGCGGCCGCGGCGGTGCTGTTCGCGGCGGCACTCGCATACTACCTTTTCTTCGTATATCTGCCGTCGTCGCGCGACAAAGCAATCCCGCCCGGCTCCGCTGAAATATCATTCATCGACGTCGGCCAGGGTGACGCCGCGCTTATCCGCACCCCCGAAGGCTGCCTTGTGATCGACACGGGGCCCCGGGATTCAGCCGACCGACTCGTTGCATATCTGAAGAACGAAGGAATAAAAAAGATCGACATGCTCTTCATCTCGCATGCCGATGAGGACCATATCGGAGGCGCCTCCGCTCTGCTCGGCGCGTTCGGCGTGGGGGCGGTATATGTCCCCGACATCAACAGCGGCGCGCCGAACTTCCTGCTCATGAAGGAGACGGCGCACGCCCGCGGCACCGATGTTCGCGAGGCGACGGCCGGGACGTCGTTCTCGCTCGGCGGGATGTCTGCCGCCGTAATCTCCCCTTTCCTTCCTCTTCCGGAGGATGAGAACGAGGGCTCTCTCGTCATGGTCCTCACACTCGGGGCGGTCCGCGCCCTTTTTACCGGCGACCTCGGAACGGCCGGAGAGTCGCTCCTGCTCGAAAGATACCGCCTGCCCGACGGCAGCGCCGGCGGCAGACCTCTGTCAGACGGCTCGCGCACCGGATTTCCCCGGTGCGACATCCTCAAGGTCGGGCATCACGGTTCCGCCACATCGACATCGCGCCTTTTCGCCGAGGCCGTCTCTCCTTCTTTCGCGGTGATATCGTGCGGGAAGAACAACCGGTTCGGCCATCCGCACGCCGGGACGCTACTCGTCCTGCGGTCGGTCGGGGCCGGGATACTCCGGACCGACAGGGACGGGACCGTCGTGCTCATGACCGACGGACAGACGGTTGGCGTAAAAAGCCCCGCCGCCGCGGAAGCCGCGGCGGCGGGATGTGGGGGTATATGTCACATGCCTGGCATCAGTACGCCCGTACTTCGTAGACGGTCACGTCGGGAGCTCCGTTCGTGCTCCTGAAGACGAACTTTATGCTGTCGCAGTCGATCTTTCGGCCGAAGTCGGTGACGCTGAGGCGCTGATGGTTGTCCCGCACCTCGCTCCGTCCGACTTCCTTTCCGTCGAGAAGGAGAACTATGTCGTAATCCTTCACGAGCTCCATGGGAACGCCGGGGCGCTGCTGCTCCTGGCGGTTCGCCGACATCGTGATCCTGACGGGGTATGCGAAGTTCGAGTCGAATGTCACGCGCGTCTGCGAGACGGAGCGTACTTTTCCGAACTTCATGAGAAGTTCCTCCCCGCCCTCTGCGATGCCGTCCGACTTCCACCCGTTGAGACAGTCGCCGATCTTTCGCGACACGCCGTTGTTCAGCATATCGGGGCTGCCGGCTGACACCGAAGACGCCGTGAACACGGCGCTTCTGGCGAAGTCGCCCTCGTCGTCGTTGGTGAATGGCGCCGGAAAGTATATGTCATCCTTCATAAGGATCTGACGGAGCTCGGGCACGTGAGGCGCGAGTCCGCGTGGGTCGGTCCCGTATTTGCGGCAGAGCGCCGCCGCGGTTCCGACGGCCTGTCCGCCGATCGCGCAGCAGCCGAGGATCCTCGTCGACGCGAGACCGAGCTTCGTGGTGGATATGTCTCTGCCGGCCATGAAGAGGTTGTCGATGTTCCTCGAGTAGTACGAACGGTACGGGATCGTGTATATTCCGGTGAAGTGGTGGCAGTCGGACGGGAGCAGGTCAAAGTCAAGAAGACCGTGCGGAGCGTGCAGGTCGACGCACCAGCCGCCGTATGCGACTGCGTCGTCGAAGATCCTGTGGTCGAGGATGTCGCTCTCGGAGAGGACGTAGTCGCCCATGAGCCTGCGCGACTCCCTCATCCCGGGCAGAGCGCCGACCCACTGGAGGGTGTAGTTCTCGGCTCCGTGCTCGCCGCCGTTCTTGATGTGGTCCCAGATGCCGTAGGCGTAGGCGTAGAGGTCGTCTCTGATCTTTTCGTAATCGGGGATTATATCGTCGCCGTCGCCCATGAGTTCGAGCCACCAGTATCCGTAGTCGACGGCCTTGCAGCTGCATGCCGAGAGACGCAGCCACTCCTCGGGGTCGGGGGCCATACTGGCGTCGACCTTCATGGTCTTGCTGTGGACGCGGTATCTGAGCTGATGCTCGTCGAGCTTCTTGGCGTATGACGGAGGGGTGAATTTCACCGGATGTCCGGTGTCTACCGCCTTGAGCAGGATGGTGTTGCCCATGCGCTCGTTGTTGGGCTCGTCCGGGGCGTGGGGCTCGCCGGTCTGCGCCTTCGATTCGCTCCCCTGCCTGAAATCGGCACCGACGTAATAGCCGAGCGTGCCGTTCCCGGTGCAGTCCGCGAACAGCGGCGCGGTGAAGCGGTATCTCATCTCCGTTGTCTCCTGAACGCAGCTTATCGACGCGATGCGGTTTGTTCCGGGGGCGAGTTCAGCGTCGTACATGACGGTGTTGAAGTATACCGTCAGGTTCTTCTCCTTTTTCGCCTTCTCGAAGAGGACGCTGTCCCAGACAGAATAGCAGAAGCTGTCGTTGCACGCCTTGTTGTCGAGCATCATCTCGTAAACGAGTCCGCCTTCGGCGTAATCGGTCTGACGCAGGCTCTGGTCGGCTCCGGATATGTGTATCCTGATCTCGGATGAGGCGTTGCCCCCGAGCACCGGCCTTGCGTGGATGAGTGCGGTCTTCGTTCCGTGTCTCGCGGCCGATATTGCCGCGCAGAGGCCGGCCATGCCGCCTCCGACCACTATGAAGTCGTAGTTTTCTTCGCTGAATCTCTTCATCTGATGTCCTCTCGCTCCGTTCAACGGTTTTTATTATTATAACACTATTATTCTATAACTTACAGCGCTCTTTGTCAATATTTTTTATGCGACGCCGCCTTTTTCACTTGACTTGAGCGGATTTCTGTTTTATAATATAGTATAGATACGGACAATGATTCCGGTTTCATTTTGGAGGTATTGCTATGGCCAAAAACGGAAAAAAGGGGTTCTTCGGCGAATTCAAGGACTTCATCTCGCGCGGTAACGTGATGGATATGGCCGTAGGCGTTGTCATCGGCGGCGCCTTCGGAAAAATAGTCACGGGACTTGTGAACTATATCATCAATCCCTGCGTTTCGCTGATCACCGGCGGGGTCGATCTCAGCTCCGTAAAGACGGTCCTGAAGGAAGCCGTCCCCGCTACCGAGACCGCGGCTGAAGTTCCCGAAGTCGCCATTCTCTGGGGCACATGGATCCAGACCATCATCGACTTCATCATCGTCGCGCTCTGCATCTTCTTCGTGATCCGCTCGATCAACAAGCTCAAGGACAAGGCTCAGGCTAAGGCAAAGGCCGAAAAGGAAGCCGCCGATAAGGCCGCTGCCGAGAAGGCCGCCGAGGAGAAAGCCGCCGCGGACGCCGCTGCCGCCGAGAAGGAGGCCGAGCTCGCCGCTGTCAGAGCCGCTATCCTCGAGATCCGCGATTCGCTCAAGAACCGCGGCTGAGCCGCTCTGAAGCCGTCAGACGCGAGAGGCGTCTCTGACAAAGGGACTGCAACACGGTACCGAAAAAAGAAAAGCACTCAGGCGATAAACGTAAGGTTTGAGCCCGGGTGCTTTTCATTTTGATTTTTCGGAAGATCATACCGCAATACGGCTGTTATGAAAAGAAAAGCCGTCAAAATACAATACCCGGAAGTTCTGCCTTCCGGGTATCTTCTTTTTTCCGGTCTTTTTACAGCCCCATACTGTAATAATTCATCTCATAGACTGCGATATCGCCGTGAGTGACGAATTGTCTGCGAAGCCGCGGTTTTCGTAAAAAGCCGATCTGATCTCTTCGGGCGATCCGGTCGCGATGAGATAGCTGTACTCGACAGGCCTGAAGGAGACAAGCTTCAGCGTAAGGAGCGGCGCGACGTAGTTCGTCGCGCTGTCCGACGCCGATTTCGATCCGTTGTACCCGAATCTTCCGGCGTAGAACTGGTCGATGCCCGGCACGTACAGGCCAATACCGTAATTATCGGCCGACGACACCCAGGCGCACCAGGTCTCGGTGTTGCCTTTCTTCATCGTGAACCTGCAGGAGTTCGCATATGCCGCGTCTCCCCAGAAGGGCAGCCCGTCCTTTACGGTGAGCGTGTCGCCGCTCCATCCCGCAGAACCGCCGTAGCAGACGAAACGGTCGAGGTAGCTGACGGTATAGAAGGCGGGGAGCTCCTGATGGGCGTATCTGTGCTCCCAGCCCGAGAAATCGACGAAGCGGTTGTCGACTCTGATGAGTCCGCCTGACAGAGTGTATCTGTTTTCCATATAGGCGGGCGTTATCTTTCCGTTCAGCGACCAGTCCTGCGGCTGCGCCTTGACGTATACCGAATCCCCGGTCACTTCAAAGTCGATGAGACGGCTGGAATTGCCGTACTTGTCGCCTCCCTGGACGGGGTTGTATGACCATCTCGAGCCGTTGAACTCGCCCGGGGTGTATGAGGCGTTGCCTCCCGTGCCGTAGTATGACTGCTGGATAAGTCTGCCTGTGTCGTGGCCGTTTATAAGATTCGACAGCCCTGCGACGGGGCATGTTTTGTCCTCGATGCAGTTGATTCCCCCGCCCCAGGAGAGCCTGATACCCACCCTGAAGCGGTCGTTCTCAAGGTAGTACACCCCTCCGGGGAGGGCGTCGACTGTCTCTGCCGAGACGGACAGCAGCCTAAAATGCGTCGTTCCCTTCAGGGGCTTGATCTTTACCGATTCTATCCCGCTGCCCTTCATTCCGTCAAGGAAGGTCGAGATCAGTCCGTTGAAGACGGCGCCTTCGCCGGACGCCTCGAAGTAGAACACCTCGACCGCGGAGACGGTGCCGAGCCTGTAGCTCACCGTAGCTTTCACCGGGCCGGTCGACGTGTAGGAGAATGACATCCGGTTGAATCCTCCGGGGGCGACAGGTTCGTCGAAGGTCATGACGAGCTCTTTCCTTAGAGTGAACATGCCTCCTTCGACCGATGAGTAGCCGTCGGCGGTAAAGCCGTGGCCGTTTTCGGTGCGGAAGGAGGGCGGTGCAGGCTCTTCCGTTTCGGATGACTCAAAGGTCGTGTCTCCGCTCCCGGTACCGGACATGCTCCCGGCACCTGAAAGCTCACCCTCGCCCGCTCGGCCGCAGGACGTGATAACAGCGCAGGCGGTCAGTGCCGCGATAAGCAAAACGGTCAGCTCTAATAATCTCATGTCGTTTTATCCTCTTTTTACTGCCTCAGATGCACGCTGTAACACCGTCAGGGTACCGGGCTGCCGATTCACCGTGTGCGCGTCGCCGCCGGGGACGGGGGCGGGGGATCATTCCGGACCGATCCCCCGCCCCCGCAGCCTCTCACAGGGAGCCTCCCTGCGCGAGTTTTTTACAACTATTTTACCGTTTCAGCTGCAGATCGTAGTGCAGATCGTAGCCCTTTTCCTCGTCGGTGAACTTGTGGAGGGTGTTGATGACCTCCCCGTTGTTCCACTTTCTGTCGCCGACGTCTTCGGTCGTGCCCATGACGGTCACGTTGAGCTGACGGTGGCGCGCTCTGACCTGATCCCAGTCGATGAAGTACACATGGGCGAATTCGCCGCCGTCGAGGACGCCGTCCTTGATGGTCATCGTCTCGCTCCTGCCGAAGAAGACGCTGCGGAGATGTCCGTCGGTGTTCATCGAGGTGAAGTCGCCGGGTTCGTCGACGTATCTGCCGAACTGCGCGTGGATCGGACCGGGATGACGGTACTGATGCTCCTCCCTGAAGTCGGGGACGAGCTTGCGCATGATGTCGAGCAGATCGTGCTGCAGGAACTCAAGGTCGAAGGAGTCTATGTCGTGCGAGCATTCCTGGACCATGACGGAGCACGTGGTGTGGTGAGAGGCGATGCAGACGGTGCCGTTCTTCACGCCGGAAGCCGCGACGATCTCCCTTATCTCTTTGGAAACATCGTGGAAGGTGGGGATCCAGCCTCTTGACTGGAGTTCGAGTTCTTTCTGAAATACTTTGAATTCCATTTCAGCGAATTCCTTTCTTATGAAAAAAAATATGATTTCTGCGGTATGCCGCCGCGCGGCGGGTCATTTGTCCTTATTGTTGAGACGCTTCCCAACCGCTCCGTTCGGGTGGATCACGGCGAAGTCCTCGTTGCGAAAGCCCGTCGCCTCTAGCACGGCGCACTGGAGGGCGTCGAAGACCGCCGAGGTAACGGCGAAGCTCGTCGTCCCCTGGCAGTTGTATCTGTCGCACTCGCGGGTGACCCTGATCGCCAGCACGGCGTCGGCGCCCTCGGCGAGCGGAGACGACGTGTTCTCGGTCACCGCGATGATCTTCGCTCCCCTGGAGCGGCAGATGTTCATGATCTGTATGAGTTCGTCGGTCTTTCCGCCGCGGGACGCAAGCAGCATCAGGTCGCCCGGCTGTATATACCCCAGCGCGCCGTGCGGCGCCTCGGCGGGTGAGATGAACCTCGCGGGCCGCTCGATGCAGCACATGAGGTGGCAGAAATGCATGCAGCATATTCCCGAGTGTCCGCAGCCGGAGGCCGCGATGCGCTCGGCGCCTGCCAGCATCTTCACCGCTTTTTCGAACTCGCCCCTGTCAAGCGCCTTTTCTGTCTCGATGAGGGACTCGGCTTCGGTCGCAAATGCCCCGAAGGCGGCGTCGACGGCAGCTTTTATATCAGGTCCGTTGCAGTTATCCATGATATCTCCGTCTCCGTCAGTCGCCGGTCACGGCGATGTCGACGGTCCTGTTTCTCGCTCTTGTGGTGTCGAAATCGATGAAATATACAAACCCGAATTCGCCGAGATCGACCTCGCCGTCGGCTATAACGACGGTCACGCTGCGTCCGATGATCGACGAAATCAGGTGCGCGTCGGTGTTGTGGCAGCCGCGCGCGTCCTCGCCGTGCTCTTCGGCGAACTTCAGCGCCTTCGGGCCCGGATGGAGGTAGATCCCCTCTCTCGAGCAGAGCGGCGCGATCTTGTACATAACGTCGACGAGGTCCTGCTGAAGCGTCTCAAGGCCGGTCATCGACATGTCGAAGGCCGCCTCCTGAGTGATCACAGAGCAGGTCGTGTGGTGCGAATACACCGTGACGGTGCCGTTCCGGACGCCGGAGCTCTTCACCGTCTCCCTGACGAGGTCCGTTACGTTGTGGAAAGTCACCTTCCGGTCGTCGGACCGGAGAGGATATTTTTTAACGAGAGTCATCGATGTCTCCTCCGTGATGTGATGTCAGAGCGTCTTCCCGGCGGCGAGATCGTCCTTCGCGCGGCGGGTTGCCGCGATCATCTCGTCGATCATCGCGAGGGGATCTGCCGCGTTCATGATGCCCGACGCCGCTCCTGCGGCCTCAGAGCCTGCCATGATGAACCTGTATACCTGCTCTCCGCTCGTAATCCCGGCCGCCTGCTCGACGAGTATGTCGGAATATATGGCCTTTATCGTCCTGATCGACTCGGCAACATAACTCATGCTGCTGACGCCGGCTCCCGTACCGCCGATAAGCTCGGACGGCTCGGGGTTTATTATATCGGGATGGAGCTCCGCGATGGCCTTCGCTTCAGCTATCGTGTCGGCGCAGGCGAAGACGAGCATGTCAAGCTCACGAGCCCTGTCGATCGTCTTTTTGATCTGCGGCAGCGACATCGGCTTCTCGCAGTGGTTGACGACGACCCCCTCCGCGCCGGCCGCCTTCAGTGCCTCAGGCAGGATATCGGCCATTCCGCGGCCGGGCCGGAGAGTATCCATGTACGGCGCCAGCACTATCAGGTGTTTCGTGTTCTCGACGACCCTGCGGATCTCGATCGGCGTCGTTATGAAGAGAACGTCGATATCGTATTTTTCTGCGGCCGCGTCGGCAGCCTTCGCGTATTCCAGGATCTTGTCTCCGTAGATGTAGTTTTTGGTGCCGATCTCGAAATACGGCGTGCGGATCTTCCGTTTCATTACGGATAATGCTCCTTTTTTATGTCTTTGTCTCTTTTTTCGATAAACGAGCCTTTCCCGGACATGACCGAGGAAAGGCCGTTAATTGAGTTTATCGGGTGTGTCTATGATGATGAGCTGAGAGATCGAGCGGAAGGAATAATGCATGAACCTGGCTGAAGTCGTCTCCGACATGAGCACTCCGTCGCCTTCGTACCGCAAGTAAGCCGCGGGGTCGAAGATCTCGAACTGAAGTTTTGACGCCACGGTCTCTTCGGGGTTGATGCAGCGCCCGATGACCACGCAGTGGTTGCTCTCGCCGCGGCTGAGCATGGCTATTATCCCGTGAGGATGCTCCTCGACGAGTTTCCTGATCGTGGCGAGGTTCTGGGTGTATACTCGCTTGATGGCGAGCGCCTGACCGCCGGTCTCGAAGGAGGACACCGCTCTCGACCACGCCATGTAGACGGGATTTCCGTAGATCACGCTGCCGCCGGTGAGCGCACCGGTGCTGCCCGAGTTGGCGAGCGCGACGGTATACGGGTCGGCAGGAAGCATCCCGTCCTGGCCCGACCTGAAGTCGTATCCTACCGTAAGCCTGGCGTCGTGGTTGCGAAGGACCATCGCGACGGCGCAGAGTGCGCAGCCCTTGTCGATCCAGGCGCTCTTACCTCCGGGGGCCTTGTCGTCGATCGCGAAGGGCTTGCGGTAGCCTCCGCCGTTGAAATACAGGGTATCGAGGCCGTCGTAGCACCAGTCGCTGTTGACGGCGCTGTTCTGGCTGAAGAAGGTGAAGCAGGCGCGGTCGGTGACGGTGACCGTCATCTCAGCTGAACAGCCGTCGAGCGCCGCGGTCACGTGCGCCGTGCCCTCGGACAGGGCGGCATACGCGCCGTTCTCCGAGACGTTCAGCACTCCGGGGCTGTCGGAGGTCCAGACTTCACGCCTCTCGCTGCTGTTGTATGGCATGAGCTTCGCGTAGAACCTGCCCGTGGAACCCGTCTGCATCTTGGTTTCCCTGAAGGCGACCGAAATTCCGGTGGTCAGCACGGGCTCGAATACCCACATGGCTCCGGGGTCACCTATGGAATAGTCGGATATGCCAGATACCTGCTTCCCTGACCCGTCGCCCGCGTCTGCTCCGCATAGTACGTCGTAGAAGTTCGACGATTCCGAAGGAGCGACGGTATAGCAGCCGTTTTTGAGCTTCAGTATGTCGAAAAACTGGCCTTCACGCCCGTCCGCTTCGGCAAGCACGAGGAGCGAGCCGCTACCGGAGTTCTCGGACAGGGTGAGGGCGTATTTTCCGCTGTCGGTCTGCGGGATCATCATCCATCTGCCGGAGTCGCCGGGGTCGGTGATCCTGAAGCACTGGGCGCCGGAGCCCGCGCTGTATTCCTCGAGCCTCGTTATCTCGGCCGCGCTCTTCGAATACTTCCCGACAGACAGATATTTGCCGCTCGCGGAATTGCGTATGCGGAAGATGCCGGGAAAGGCCATTTCTTCGGAGTTCTCCTCCACTTCGCCTTCCCCTGCGGTCTCAGGCTCGGACTCCGGCGGATTCTCTATCGACGAATCGCCTGAGCGCACGGTCCCGGATGTCCGGGTCGCCGGCAGCGCGTCCGCTTCTTCTGCGTATGAGGATACCGCGGCAAACGGAAAAAGCAATGCGACCGTGATCAGCATTGCGGCTATTCTGTTGCCTTTTCGAAGTATCCGGTGTGTCATGCGGGTTCTCTTGACCTGACTCCCGTCCCCGCCGTGTCTCTTCATCCGTCGCGGACGCGCCGTGCCGGAGGCAGAAAGGTGCAGCGGAAGCGGAAGATCATATATCTTTCTTTCGGATCTCTTTTTTCATGCGGGAGACGTCCCGCAGCATTTTCAGCGAATCGCGGAGCAGCCTTACCTTCGAGTCGCCGTGCACGAGCACGCGCACCGGAAGTTCGGCCACTCTTAAGCCAAGTTTGTCGGCCCAGAGCAGCGCCTCGAAATCAAAGGCGAATCCGTCCACCTCGCACCGGGAGAAGATCTGCTTCGCCGGGCCTGCCCGGAACGCCTTGCAGCCGCACTGCGAGTCCGAAAGCTTAAGGCCGCCCGCGGCCGACAGGAACCTGATGTAGAGTTTGGAGGCCGCCTTCCTTATGAAGGTGTATCCCTCGTATCCGTCTTTGCTTATGTTCCTCGAACCGACGGCGGCGTCGGGCGCCCCTTCGGCCGAAAGGCAGGAGTAAAACCTCTCGATGACATCTGTGCCGTAGGCGAGGTCTGAGTCGGTGAACATCACGACGTCCCCTTCCGATGCGAGTACGGCGGTGCGCACCGCGCATCCCTTGCCGCGGTTCTTCCCGTATCCCGTTACCTTCACTCCGTCGAGCCCGAGGCTCCGGACAATATCGCCCGAGCCGTCGGTGCTGCCGTCGTCGGAGAAGACGATCTCGTAATCGGGTCTCCCGTCGGGAGTCCTTCCGAATCGCTCCTCGAGATACGAAGAAAGCGTGCGGGCAGTATCGGCTATTATTTTCGATTCGTTGTATACCGGAATGCAGACTGAGATCTTCATCTGTGTCTTTTTGCGGCTCGGCCGGGCGCCGGCCCGGAAAAGTCAGTTTTCGAATTTCTTGAGCAGGGCGTGGATGGCGTATCTTCCGTCGGCCACCGAGTTTATGCAGGTCGAAAATGTGACGATCACCGAATCGGGTCCGAACTTGACCCCGTCCCTGTGATACATCGATCTTCCCTCTTCGCGCTCGCAGAAGCTGACGAAATCGTCGTCGCCCGAGAAGAATACGCGGAAATAGTCGTCGGTCGCATATGTCTCGTAGATCGAGAACATCTCAAATGTGTATATCCCGTCGAAAGCGTAGATCACTATGTCGGTGTTCATGAAGAAATCCCGGTCGAGGAATTTCGTCATGGAATGGAACATGGCTCCGTTCTCCATGTTGTGTCCGTATACGACGGTGTTGCGGTTGCGGCTTATCGTCCGCGAGTTGCGGTAGTCGACGAATATCGCACCCGATTTCAGCGCCTTGCCGGTGTAGCTGTGAGTCAGGTAGAAGTCGTTGTCGTCCGACTGGACCATCGGGTATCTGATGTTCGTGCCGTCGATGCTGATGTATCCGTATATGTCGGGGTTTGAGTCGCGCCACTCCTCGAGCTTCACAAGCATCTGCCGGTAGAGGACGCTTGACTGACTCACGCGTCCGGCATTGTCGGGGTTGTATATGATAGCGCCGTTCGAGAGGACGTCGCTGTACGACTGCATCGGGCTGTCGAGGCCGCTCTTGCCTAGGCGGACGAGCTGAGGCTCGGCGGCAGCCGCGATGACGGCGTCGAACTCCTCGGCGACCGCGTCGTAGATCTCGTCCCCCAGACGGTACTGCTGCACGATCCCGACTATCTTCCAGGCGCATACGGCGAACACCGCCGCGAAAACAAAGAACATCAGAGTGCTGATGATCCCGCCCGCGCTCTTTTTCTTTTTCTTTTTCTTTATTCCTTCAGCGGAAGTACCGGCAAGCAGGTCGTCTTCACTCAGCGAATCGAGCGATTTGGTGAATACGTCCGACGTGTCCGATCCCAGCCCGCCGTAGTATTCGGACATGACGCCGCTTTCGAATCTGTTCTTTTTAGACCTGCCCAAAGCGGCACCTCCCATCATAGATACAGCTATTATATAACAAAGTCGTCGAAAAATCAAGTTATTTCTCGCGCGGGCGCTCCGGCCCTTCCGCGTCCGCCTGCCTGCGGGTGCACGGAAGTTCGAACCAGAAGGCCGATCCCTCACCCGGAACGCTCTCGACGCCGAACAGCGCTCCGTGCTGCTGGAGTATCCTTTTTACGATCGACAGACCGAGTCCGCTCCCGACGGAGGACCTCTTGTGGAGCTTGTCCACCCTGTAGTACCTGTCCCATACGAGAGGGATGTTCTCGGGACTGATGCCCTCTCCGTGGTCCCTGACCGTTATACGCACCGACTCTCCGCTCTCGCTCTCCGCGACGCTCTGTGTGACTATGACCTTCTTGTCGGCGCCGCAGTAGTTTATTGCGTTGTTCACGAGGTTGTACAGGACCTGCAGGATCATAGTGCGGTCGGCGCACACCGAAACGTCCTCGCCGTGTTCGAATTCGATCGAGTAGCCGTCGTGCTCACGCAGCTGGGAATACCTCTCCAGGACCTCTGAGACCGCCGTCGTGAGACTGAATCCGGTCTTTTCGGGCTTTTTGACACCCGCCTCGATCTTGGACAGATCGAGCATGTCGTTCACGAGCGCCGAGAGATGGTTCGATTCGTCGATGATCACCTGGACGTTCTCCGGAGTGTTCTCTCCCGGGATGTCCCGCATCACCTCTGCGTATCCCGAAATCATCGTCAGCGGCGTGCGAAGGTCGTGCGAAACGTTCGCGATGAGCTCGCGCTGCAGCCGGTCGGATCTTGATATCTCGGAGGCGGCGAAATTCAGCGTCTCCGCCAGTTCCCTCGTCTCCCTGTATCCCTCGACCCTGAAGTTCGGCTCGTAGTCGCCCGCGGCCAGCTTCTTTGCCGATTCATTCATATTGGTCAGCGGCCTCGAGATGTTGACGGCGAAGATGTACGCGACGAACGCCGTGAGGAGCACGATCGAACCGGCGAGCCACAGGAACTGCGTGTTGAGCAGCGTCTCGGCCGTATGCATCTGCGTGAATTCGGTATCGGCGAATATCGCGTAGCTCTTGCCGTCGCGTCCTGACGCCGAGATGACGGAAACCGCCATCGTGACCTCGTCCCCTCCGTTCCTCCGTTCCTCGCCGCCGTCTCCGTCATCGCCCGCGCTGCCGCGGGGGACGTCCTGCACGAGGCCCTTTCCCATCGTGAATCTCTCGACGAATCTGCCTCCCGATGCCAGGGCTTTCGAATAAAACTCGCCGAGCGCTCCCGGCGTCAGATGATGGATAAGGCACATCGGAGTGCTCTCGACCGACACGACCTGCCTGCCGAGTTCATCGCCCGACGTCTCGAAAACGATCATGCAGATCTTGTATTTCGTCGACATCTCGTATGTGATGTCCTCAAGACTGCCGGTTCCGAGGTACGAGCTCACCGTCTGTGATACTTCGTCGAGCTCATGAAGTTTGGTGCGGCGGTAGAATACGCCGAGAAGCGAGATCTGGACCACCCATATGACGACCAGCATCAGTAAAATAAAGGCAGTAAAGTATAGAACTATCCTGCCTTTTATTCCCATGTTTATTATTTTTTTCAATTCCTGCCCTCGAAGCGGTATCCTATTCCCCTCAGGGTGACGATGTACGGCGCATACTTGCCGAGCGAGCGGCGCAGGAGCTTGATATGGGTGTCGAGCGTCCTGGCGTCGCCGTAGAAATCGTAGCCCCAGACATCGCTGATGAGTTTCTCGCGCGACAGTGCGATGTTACGGTTGGCGAGCATGTAGAAGAAGAGCTCGTATTCCTTCGGGGACATGTCGACCCGTTCGCCGTCGATATACACGATCCTGGCGGTAAGGTCGGCCCTGAGTCCGCCTCCGTCCATCTCGATGATCTCGTGCTCCTTTTCCCCGTGCTCTTCGCGTCTTCCGCCCCTCTTCAGTATCGCTTCGACACGGAGCAGCAGCTCCTTTGGCGAGAAGGGCTTGACGACATAATCGTCGGCACCGAGCGAGAACCCGTTGATCTTGTCGTATTCCTCACCTCTGGCGGACAGCATAATGACGGGCACCTGCGAGAACTTGCGGATCTCGCGCACCGCCGAAAAGCCGTCGAGCTCCGGCATCATGATGTCCATGATGACGATATCGAATTTTTCGGAGCGGCAGAGCTCGACGGCCTCCATGCCGTCGGCTGCCTCGGTGACTCTGTTGCCCTCGAATTCGGCGTATTTCCTGACGATCGAGCGGATGCCCGGCTCGTCGTCTGCGATCAGAAGACTGTACATTTGCTTATCCTCCGGGAGTCGGAAAGTTACGATTTGTTCTCGGGGACCTGCTCCGAGAGTTTGACGTTTATCTCGACCGTCTTGCCCTTTCTCATCACGACCACGTTCACGGAGTCGCCCACGGCGTGCTTCCTCAGCTGCGTGCTGAGATCAGATGCCGAGTCGATCTCGATGCCGTCAAATGAGATTATCCTGTCGCCGTACTTGAAGTCCGAACCGCTGTTCGCCTCGACGACATAAACGCCGACCGAGGAGGAGTCGAAGTAGTACCTCGCGTACATGCTGTTGGTGACGTCGACGACGGTTATGTTGAGCGTGGTCCTGCCCTTGACGTAGCCGTATTTGATGAGCTCGTCAGCGACGCTCCAGGCGGTGTTGACCGGGATCGCGAAGCCAAGCCCCTCAATGCTGTCGCCCGAGGACTTGGCGTTGACGATGCCAACGAGTTCGCCGTAAAGGTTGAACATTCCGCCTCCCGAGTTGCCCGGGTTGACGGCCGCGTCGGTCTGAAGCAGGGTCATCGTGCCGTTGTTGTCGACTTCTATCTCGCGCTCGGTGGCGGAGATGATGCCGTTGGTGACCGTTCCGCCGAGTTCGCCGAGAGGATTGCCTATGACGATGATCTCCTGGCCGGCGACGAGCAGGTCGCTGTTTCCGAGAACGGCGGCGGTGAGTTTTTTGTCGCCCGGATCTATCGTGATGACGGCGATGTCGGCGTCCTCGTCGGTGCCTGTAAGAGAGGCCTCGAACTCGGTGCCGTCGGTCAGCCGGACGGTTATCTTGGTCGCGCCTTCGATGACGTGGTTGTTGGTTATGATGATGCCGGAGTCGGAGATTATGACGCCGCTTCCGGCTCCGCTGACGACATACTGCGAGAACATTCCCGAGCCGCCCTTGACCGTCTCGGTCGTGATCTCGACGACAGAATCCTTGACGACGGAGACGGTCTCGGCTTTCGTCATCAGCTTTCCGGGAGTGACGGCGGCAGTTATGAGGCCCTGGCCCTCGGATCCCTTTCTGTCGGATACCGATACGGTCGACGAACTGTAGTCAAGGGTCGATTCGGGCACGCCGCCCTGCTTTCCCGACAGGTTCCCGGCGTTCGGGAAGAGTTTCTTGGCCGCGAACATGACTCCGACCGCCATCGCCGAGATGAGGAGGAATACGACGAGCACGGCCGCCGAGATCCCTATGATCATGCCGGCCTTTCCGCCCTTTTTCTTTTTCGCAGCCTGCTGTCCTCCCGCGTAGACGTTCTCGGTCTGTGTTCCCCGGTAGGGGGTATAGTGATATTCACCGGATCCGGAATCCGGGGTGTATACGGCTCCGTAAGGCTGTCCGCGGTATCCGGGATCAGCCTGATCCTGCGACGGGACGTACCCGTTTCTGTTCTCAGAATTGAATTCTTCCATGGTGTTTGTTCTCAGTCCTTTCCGCGCTGCGGGTCATTCGCGGGGCGGTGAGCCGCAGGCCGATGTCACCCGGCGTCTCCCGTCCCTTCTTTTACGGCATTATTATACCAGAAGCATGTGAAAACTGTATGAAGGGGGGAAAAAAAGTCACTGAAAGGCGGGTAGAGTTTTTTCATATTCGATGAAAAACCGCCCTTGCGCCGGAGGATGCGGGAAAACCGCGGTTTTTCCGTCTCGCGGGATCAGTAAAGTATTAGAGCGACAAATACCAGCGGTTCGGAGCCGTCGTTGCGGATGCTGTGCTTCTCGCCGTCGCTGCAGACGGCGGTGTCGCCCGGCCTCACTCTGACCTCGGTGCCGTTGTCGTTGTATACGCCGGTGCCTGAAAGAAAGTAGAATATCTCGTTGTCGCCGGTGTGAAAATGCTCGCCGATGCTGTTTCCGGGATCGACTGTCATTATGTTGAAGAGCCTTCCCTTCCCGTACATCTCGTCCGGGCCGTTTAATATCTTCGTCATATGCGTCTCGCCGATGCCTCCCCTGATGCATTTCGATTCCTTCTCTGCGTTTTCCTTTGCTCTGTACATTTTTACGGACCTTTCCGCCGCGTTCTCTCCCTTCGCGGGATCGGCGACCTCTTCGGCGCTTCGCGGCTTTTTCTCAAAATAATTGTGAACAGCAGTCTGATGCCGCAGCCGGCCGGCAGGCCTCACCGCTGCTTCAGAAAATGATTTCTCAGTATGCCCGAAAGGCAGTTGAGATCCGGCGCCCCGACCGTGTTCTTCACCGATCCCGCGTTCTCCCACCTCGGAAGGACTCTCTCGATCTCGTCTTCGGTCATAGAGATCTCTTCTGACGCCGATCCGGCAAGGCAGCCGGCAGCGAGAGCCGAAAGATCCTCGGGGGAAGTCCCCGAATCCCGGAACAGAGCCGACGCGTATTCCGGACATATCCCGAGCTCAAACCTGAGAAGATCCTCCATGAAGACCGCGCAGGCAAGACCGTGCGGAAGCCCGCGGCTCTCGGTCAGATAATAACCGACATTGTGCGGAAAGCATGTCCCGGTTACAGAAATCGCGATGCCTCCGAGCAGCGATCCGCTGTAGATGTCGGACCGCTCCGCCGGCGAGAGCTCGACTCCCGCGGCTGCTGCTGAAAGCGGGCGTATTATCTTACGGATACCCGACGCGGAAGCCGCCCGGGACAGGTCTGTCGCCTTCTTTGAAAACCAGCTCTCGACGCAGTGGGCGACGGCGTCGATGCCCGTCGAAAGGGTCAGGGCGCGCGGCATCGAATATGTGAAAGAGGGATCACCGAAGGCGAGAGAGGCATAGACTGCGTCGTCGCGGATGCTGTGCTTTCTCCCCTTCGAATCGGTCAGCACCGAAACCGGAGTCACCTCGCTCCCGGTCCCTGCGGTCGTCCCGACAAGTATCACCGGAGCGGGCCCTGACGGCCAGGAGCGCGACTAGAGCTCCTCCTCCCCGATCGAGGGATTGGCGAGGAAGACGGCCGCGGCCTTGGCGGCGTCGAGCGGAGATCCTCCGCCTACTCCTATTACGGCTTCGGCTCCGAAGGCGGCGCCGGCCCTTCCGGCTTCGGCGCAGGCGGACACGGGAGGGTTTGCTCCGATCCGGTCATAAAGCAGATATTCGCCGCCGAAGGAGCCTATCACCGACAAAAGGCACTGAAGCGCTCCGGATCTCGAAGCGGATGAACGTCCGGTAAGGATAAGGAACCTCCTCCCGTATCTCCCGATCTCAGCTCCGTGCTCCGCGAGACAGCCCTCGCCTGTATAGAGTTTTACCGGCATGTAAAACAAAATCAAGACCTCCTGTTCAGCTGAATCAGCTTTGATCTCATAAGAGCGTGAAGACCGTTTGTCAGGAATTACGCCGTCCTTCCCGCGGGGAAACGCGGAAAACACCGGGAACACCCTTGCGGGAAGATGCGAAATTCCGCGTTTTTCGAAAAATCCGCTTGTATTCGCTCTTTCTAACTGATATAATAATATTATACATGAAAAAACCGCTTTGTGCAAGTGGTAAAACAGCTGCGGCGAAACCCGCTGAGGCGGGAGTCGCACGCACCGGAACACAAAAAAATGACACTTACGGAAATAATGAAAAAGCACGGTATCCAGGCGGCCGGGATACCGTTCGGGAGCTGCCGTCTGACGCGGGGATACAAGCTGCGGAGCGTCGGTTTTGAGCCGCGTTCGGTTTATTTCGGGCTCATCCCGTACTATACCCGCGAATGCGACCTTCCCCGCTCGGTCTCGGCATACGCGGTATCAAAGGATTACCACCTCTTCATAGAGGAAACCGGTGCTCTGATCGAGAAAGAGGCGAAGGAGGCCTTCCCCGGCGCCGGATTCGCTGTATTCGGCGACTCCTCGCCCTTCGACGAGCGCGACGGCGCCGCCAGGGCCGGTCTCGGTGTCATCGGCAGGAACGGCATGCTGATCACGGAAAAGTACTCGTCGTACGTCTTCATCTTCGAGATAGTCAGCGATGTCCCGCCCGACAGGGAGCCGGTCGAGCCCGGCAGATGTCCCGGATGCGGGAGATGCGCCGCCGCCTGCCCCTTCGGGATGACGGGTGAGAACTGCCTGTCCGCGATAACGCAGAAAAAGGGCGGCCTCGACGAAAAAGAGAAAGAGACGGTACTGAGATACGGCAGCGTATGGGGCTGCGACATCTGCCAGGAGGTCTGTCCGTATACCGCGGCGGCAAAGAAGGCCGGGACGATATACACGGATATCCCCTTTTTCACCGGGACAGCGCTGCGGTTCCCCGACGAAAAAACGCTCGCCGACAGCGACGACTTCGCGCAGAGAGCTTATTCGTGGCGGCCGAAGGACGTGATACTGCGCAACATCAGGCTTTTCGAAGAACACGGGACTTCGCCGCGCGCGAACCCGGACGAAGGCAGCGGCGGCCGGGAAGCCCCGGAAACAAATACGTAAATACGGCAACACGATGATCAGATTCATTTACGGAGCTCACGGGAGCGGAAAAACGGAATATATCACCGAACGTATCGCCGAAGACTGCGCCGCCGGGCGCCGCGCCTTCCTGATCATCCCCGAGCAGGAAGGAGTCCTGGCGGAACGCAGGGCGGCCGAACGCCTTCCGGCGTCGTCTGCGCTCTGCTTCGAGGTGCTGAACTTCACGAGACTGTGCAACCGCGTGTTCAGGGAATACGGCGGCCTGTCGGCAAAATACGCCTCGGATGGAATGCGCCTCGTCACGATGATGCGCGCGCTGCGGGCATGCGCTCCGCTTCTGTCGGTCTACCGGAGCGCGGCGATGAACGACCCGTCCTTCGCGGCGGGCATGCTGTCGGCGGTCGACGAGCTCGCCGCATGCGGGATCACACCCGGCGGCATCGACGCCGCCGCGACCTCCATACCCGACGCCTCGCTCTCGTCGAGGCTCTCCGACATATCCGCGTGCGCATCCGCCTACCGGGAACTGCTTGGCGGCGTGGCCGATCCGTCGGGCAGAATGGAGAGACTCGTCGAAGTACTGAAGTCAGAGAGATTCTTCGCCGGCGCGAACGTGTACATCGATTCATTCTCGGGACTCACCGGCGTCCAGCACGAGGCGGTGGCCGAAATAATGTCGCAGGCGGCATCGACCACCGTCGCGGTTCCGCTCGAGAGTCCCGACTCCGACCCCGGGATCGACGGAATATCGAGAAGGCGTATGTCGTCGAGGCTCCGCCGCGACGCCGCCGCGACCGGGATCCGTACAGAGACGGTCCTCGCGGGCGAACAGAAGCGCACGCGCTATGCCGACCTCGCGGCGGCCGGAAGGCTGTGGACGGCGCTTCCCGAAGAGGGTCCCCGCGACGGTTCGGTGACTGTCGCCGCGGCTTCCGACATCTTCGAGGAGGCGGAATACGCCGCCGCTGAGGCGGGAAAGCTGATCCGCGCCGGCATGCGCTGCCGCGACATCGTCATATGCGTGCGCGACCCCGACCGGTACAAGGGGATACTCGACACCGCTTTCGAGGACGCCGGCATTCCCTTCTGGTCTTCGGGCAAGCACACGCTGTCGCACACCGCGCCGGCGAGGCTCCTTCTGTCGGTGCTGAAGATACTGACCGGCGGCTGGAGGCGCGAGGACGTGTCAGCCTTCCTTCACACCGGGCTTTCGGGGATATCCGGGCCTGACCTCGACATTTTCGAAAGCTACACCGAAAAATGGAACATAAGCGGAAAGGCGTTCACCCGCGGCGACTGGCAGATGCATCCGGACGGATACTCAGGCGACCTCTCGCCCGCCGACGAAGACCGGCTGCGCAGGATAAACGAAGTCAGGAAGTCGCTATGCGATATGCTTGAGAAACTCTCGGAGGAGCTCTCGGCGTCCGGGAGCTGCGGGGAGATCTGCCTCTCTCTGTACCGTTTCCTCGGTTCTCTCGGAGTCTCCGATAATATGCGCTCACGGGCGGCATCTGCGCTTGAGGCCGGCAGGCGCGACGAAGCCGTGAAGCTCGCGGGCTTCACCGACGGACTCGTCTCCTGCCTTGAGGAGCTGTGCGACTGCTACGTCGGCTCTCCCGCCCCTTCTCTCCCCGAATTCACCTCCGCGCTCTCTCTCATGCTCGACGCGAAGAGGGTCGGCAGCATCCCCGCCACCGCCGACGCGGTGACTCTGGCTCCCGCCGACGTCTTCAGGGCGGACCGCCCCCGCTGCGTTATGCTGCTCGGCGTCGCCGAGGGCTCGTTCCCCGCCGCCCCGCCGTCGCGCGGGCTGTTCTCCGACCCCGACAGGGAGCTCATGTCGGAGTGCGGACTGCCTCTTTCGTCGGATCCCGAGTCTGACGCGTCGGACGAGCTCTACTACTTCAGCCGCGCCGCAGCGTCGGCGTCGGAAAGGCTGATCGTCGTGACGCGCACGGGCGCCATATCGACGGCGGTCGAGCGGCTCCTCGCCGTCCTCCCCGGGCTCCGGGTGAGTGAGTGCTTCGCGGACGACATAACCGGCAGATTCACGTCGGAGCGCACGGCCATGGGATATCTTCCGCTGCTCACCGGCACTCCGCTCGGGTCCGCCGTCGCCGCGGCGCTGAGCGACGCATCGTGCATGACCGGACGCGACAGGGACAGCTCGCTCGAGGACATATCGCCCGCCACGGCCGCTGCCGTCTTCGGGAACCAGATGTATCTCAGCGAATCGGCGCTCGCCGAATACTACGACTGCCCCTTCAAATTCGCCTGCGGAAGGCTGCTGAAGCTCGACAGGGTCTGCGGGCAGAGGGCGTATTTTTCTTTCGATTCGGTCGGGAACTACATGCACTCGATACTCGAACACTACCTGCGCGAGATATATCTCTCGCGCGGCGGAGTCTTTCCCGAGGGGGACGAGAAGGCAGCTCTGCTCGCGGAGATCTCCGAACGCGTGAAGAACGGCATCGCTCCCGGCGGGAGAGAATCGCTCTCCGCCTCTGTAAAACATGTGACAGGCAGGCTGGACGTGCTATCCGATGCCGTGACGTCTCGCATGGCGGATGAACTTTCGGCCTCGGATTTCGTCCCCCGCTTCTTCGAGCTGAAGATAGGAGGGGGAGGTTTCCCCGCCACCGTGTTCGACCTCCCGGACGGAGGCAGGGCGTCGCTCATAGGCAAGGCCGACAGGGTCGACGTGATGGAAAAGGACGGGAAAGCGTATGTGAGAGTCGTCGACTACAAGACGGGCAGGAAGTTCCCGTCGGGATCGACGTACACCGACCCAAAAACGATGCAGCTTCCGCTGTATCTTATGTCTCTCACTGCGTCGCCGCGCGTCTCGGAGCGCTTTTTCGGCATGCCTGCGGTCCCTTCGTCATTCTACTATCTCTTCTGCGTACCGGAGAAGCCCGAATCGGCGACATCTGACGCCGGCGAGGCGGAGAGGCTCGTCGCCGGCGGGATAAAGCGCCTGGGGCGCTATATTGAAGGCGGCGCCCCGGAAGCCGGGTCGGACAGTCAGGAGGACGGCGGAACACGGAAAAAGAAAAAGACAGCCGGGAATGCCGCCGATTTCTCGGCCGCGAGCGAAGATGAGCTGCACGGTATCTTCTCGGGAGCCGCAGAAAACCTCAGGTCCGCCGCGGTATCGATGCGCAAGGGCATGACTGCCGCACGGCCCGCCTCTCCCGACAGCTGCAAAAACTGCCCATTCGTCCCGGTATGCAGGCGGAGCGGTGCCCCGGGAGGCGGAGAGGCCGCGGCCGGGACAGATACAGTGACAGAGGCCGGAGCCGGCACGGCTTCCGGCAGCGTCTGAAGACGTTCAGCGGAGACGACAGATGGAATTCACGAATTCACAGAAACAGGCCGTAGAGACGCGCGGACGCAGTCTCATGGTCTCGGCGGCGGCCGGTTCGGGCAAGACGGCGACTCTTACCGCAAGGATCATCTCGCTTCTCACCGACAACGACGATCCGGCAGACATATCGAAGATGCTCGTCGTGACCTTCACGCGGGCAGCTGCCGCCGAGCTCCGCGAGCGGATCTGTGCGGCTCTTTCGCGCGCCCTTGACGCCGACCGGGGCAACACCCGCCTCGCGTCGCAGCTGGCCAAGGCCGGCGGGGCGCACATCTGCACCATCGATTCATATTATCTCGACCTCATAAGGACCAATTTCTACCGTCTCGGTCTTCCGTCGTCGGTCCGGATGGCAGACGAGGGCGAGACCGAGAACATGCGCCTTGAGGTCGCCGCCGACACCGCCGAGCGCCTGTTCGCGACAGAGCCCGGATTCGCGCTCTTCGCCGAGACGCTCACCGGCATCCGCGGAGAAAACGACCTGCCTTCCTGGATCACAAGGTTCGACGGATTTCTCTCCCGCACGCCCGATGGTGACGTTTACGCCGGCCGCTGCGCCGAGCTGTACGGGCGCGAGGCGGAAGCGGACTTCTTCGACCCGGCGTCGAGATACGGCACGGCGCTGGCCGGCATCCTGTCATCGAAGCTGAGAGACGCCGCGGGAACGGCGTCTGCTCTGATCGAAGACGCCGCGGATGACGCGGCGGCGTCGCGCTACATACCCGCTCTTATGTCAGACATGAGCTTCGCGCGCGAAGCCCTGGAGCGTCTCGCTTCAGGCAGCTATTCGGAATTCCGCAAATTTGTGTCGGGGTACGCTCCGGCGAAGCTCGCGACGGTCAGGACGGACGACAAGACGCCCGTATCGGAGGCCGTCGCAAAAGGGCGCGGCAGAGTCAAGGACCTGATAAAGGGCTGCGCGGAGCTCTGCGGGCCGACGCAGGAGGAAGTATCGACTCAGCTTCGCGCCTGCGCCTCATTCTGCAGGATCGCGCAGAAAACGGCGGAGGCATATTCGGCCGCGCTGAAGGAAAAGAAGGCGGCGGGGATGTCGCTCGACTTCTCCGACCTGTCGGCCCTCGCACTGAAGCTGCTCGAGAAAGAGGACGGCTCGCCGAGCGGCGTCGCGCTCGCCGAAAGGGAGAAATACACACACATTTTCGTCGACGAATACCAGGATACCGACTCGGTCCAGGACCGCATATTCAGGCTGATCGGGAACGGAAGCAACCTGTTCATCGTCGGAGACATAAAGCAGAGCATCTACTCGTTCAGGGGAGCCGACCCCCGGGTCTTCTCGGCCTACCGCGGCGAATTCCCGCCTCTCGCAGGGGCAGGGACAGGTCCCGCCTCGATCTATATGTCGGAGAACTTCCGCTGCTCGCGGGAGATCATCGAATTCACAAACCGGGTATGCGGATTCCTCTTCTCCGCCGCCGAGGACGGCGGCACGGGAGCCGGGATCGGATACCGCCCGGAGGACGCTCTGATCTTTAAAAGACAGTATCCGGACGGTCAGCCGGAGGGCGACGGGAGGGTCAGGATCTTCTTCCCCGACCCGGTACCGGAGGACGGCGTGAAGACGAGAGCGCTCTCCGAAGCGGCGGAGTGCGGGTATGTGGTATCCGAGATAAAAAAGCTGCTGACAGAGGAAAGGCTGCCCGGCGGGCGGCACTTCCTTCCGGGCGACATAGCCGTCATATCGAGGACGGGCGGGGCGCTGAGGCGCTTTGAGACAGCCCTCTCGTCGGCCGGCATACCGGTGCGCAACTGCTCGGGCGAAGACCTCTTTGCCACCCCTGAGGTACTTCTCTTCTTCTCGCTCCTCGCGGCCGCCGACAACCCGTCCCGCGACGTCCAGCTCGCCGCGGCGCTGCGCTCGCCTCTCTTCGGCTTCTCGCTCGACGACCTCGTGCGCCTGAGGTGCGCGTGCGGAAAGTCCGACCTGTGGACGTCGGTTCAGAGGTACGCGGCCGAAGGCGAAGACAGAGAGCTGGGAGAGATGTGCGCCCGGGCGGTATCGGCGATCTCCGACTACAGGGGCAGGGCCGAGATGCTACCCCTCTCCCAGTTCGTCAGGTCTCTCTGGCGCGAGACCGACGCGATATCCTATGCCGGTCTTTCGTCATCCTCGGCCGGTATGAGGCCGGAGGAGCGGCGCCGCAGTCTGCGGCAGCTCTATTCGCTCGCCCTCTCGTACGAATCGGGAGGCTACCGCACGCTCCACGATTTCGTGCGCTATGTCGACACGCTGATCTCGCGCGGCACGAAGATAAAGCCGGAGAAGGAGACGCAGGACGGCGCCGTGAGGCTCCTCACGGTGCACGGCTCGAAGGGTCTCGAATTCCCCGCCGTGTTTATCGTCGACGCCGCATCGGGCTTCAACAGGACCGACTCGAAGCAGCCCGCCGTCATGACGCGGAAGCGCGGTCTCGGGATATCCTCCAGGATGTCGGGGCCGTACGGCCTCTGCCAGTCGGATACGCTCATGCGGAAGACGGCTTCCGCGGTAATATCCGAGCTTGGCATCGAGGAGGAGATAAGGATACTCTATGTCGCGATGACGAGAGCCCGCGACAGGCTCTATATCACGTCGTCCGGCAGCACGGGATACACCGAAAGCCTCATATCGTCCGGCAGCCTGATCGGCAGAGCCGGCGGAAGGGGCAAGGTGCTCGGCGCGAAATGCTTTGCCGAATGGATAATCGCCGCGACGGGCGGCAGATCCGGAGATTCATTCGTCGCCGCGGTCGGCGGAGACACGCCTCCCGGCGTTGAATCCGAGGCCGGAGACGGCGGACCGGAAAGCTGGAACGCGGCAGGCGCCAGGCCCGGCCGGGCCGCCGGGAGTTTGATCCCGGAGGGAGACCGGGACACGGCCGGTGAGCCGGGCGACGTATCCCGTGAGCCCCCTGACACGGCCGGGATCACACGCAGGCTGAGGGAGAAATTCGCCTATAAATACCCTTATGCCGACCTTGCCGGCATTCCGGCAAAGCTTTCGGTGTCCCGCCTGTTCCCCGACGCCCTGACAGAATCGTCCGACTACGAGGACTCGGAACTGCTCGCCGGACTCCAGGCTGAGGAGCTCGAGCCGCGCGTCCCGCGCTTCGCGGGCGGCGGTGTGCCCGACGCAGCCGAACGCGGCACCGCCACGCACCTCTTCCTGCAGTTCTTCGATCCGGAAAGAGTCGACGGCAGCGGAGCCTCGACCGACGCCGAGGCGGAACGGCTCGCCTCCCTCGGTTTCATCGACGCCGGAACGGCCTCCCTTATACGCCGCGACGAACTTCACAGATTCTTCCGCAGCCGCTTCTTTGCCGAGATGAAGGCGGCAAAGAAGCTTTACCGGGAGTTCAGGTTCAACGTCCTGCTTCCCGCCGCGGACTTTACGACAGACTCGGAGAGGAAGCGCAGGCTCGCGGAGGAGGATGAAAAGATCCTCGTACAGGGGGTCGTCGACATCCTGCTCGAGAGCGGCGACGGCACTCTCACGCTCTGCGACTACAAGACCGACCGTCTGCCGGGCCGCGCGGCATACGACGCGGGAGCGGCAGCCGCCCTCATGAGCGAACGCCACGGCAGGCAACTGCTCTACTACGCGGAGGCCGTCCGGCGCATCTTCGGCCGCATGCCGGACAGAGTCTGCGTCTTCCCTCTCCAGCTCGGAGAGGCGGTGGACATCGAACTGCCGGAATGATAATTATTTCCGGCCGGGTCGGCACGTCAGGCGCCGGGGGGCTGTTTCCGGGTTCTGTCCCGGAAACGCGCTCCGGCGGGCCGGAAACGCACAAAAAAGCGGGAGAGTTTTTGGCTATCCCGCTTTTTACTTGTCACATCCCGACCGGCGGCATTGCAGGCCCCGGCAGAAGTATCTTTCCGCTGCCTGCCGCATCACGCCGTCGGCATTGCAGGCACATGCCGGAGGTTCTTTCCGTTGCTTATCGCATCCTTACCGAAGGACATGCCGGCACCGGACAGAGTTTATTCGCTTCGTCAACTGAGGAATCCCTCGAGGATCCGCTCCTCCGCCTGCGTTTCGTCGAGGCCGAGCGTCATGAGCTTGAGCAGCTGATCGCCGGCGATCTTGCCTATCGCTGCCTCGTGTATCAGCACGGCGTCGATGCTCTCGGCCGATATCGCCGGGATCGAACTGATCTTTGCGTCGTTCATGATGATCGAATCGCACTGCACGTGGCCGAAACAGGCGGCCTTTCCCACCATCTTCGGGAAGAATTTCTGGACCGATGAGTCTTTCGCGACCGATCTTGAGATCACTCTGCCGCTCGAGCCCTCACCCTCGAGGTCTATCTCCATGCCCGAATCGGCTGTCTGGCTGCCGTGCGTCATGAGCTTCTCGTTAACGACGGCTTCGGCATCCTTCCCGACGTGTATCTCAGTCATGCGGTCGGTCGAGTCGACTCCTCCGATCTGCGAGGTGTCCATCTGAAGGAACGAGCCTTCGCCGACGTACGCTACGGTCTTCGGGTTCATGATCTTCTCACCGGTCCCCTTTCCCTCGCCGTAGTGCTTCTCGACGTATCTCACCCTCGAATTCTTTCCGATGTGGAAGGTGTGTATGCCGTCGTGCTGCGTCGTGCCGCAGCCGCCGTTGTGTATCCCGCAGCCGGCGACGATCAGGACGTCGCAGCCGTCGCCGATATAAAAATCGTTGTAGACCGATTCGGTGTAGCCGGTGCGGGTGAGGATAACGGGTATGTGGACCGATTCGTTCTTCGTGCCGTCCTTCACGGTGATGTCGATGCCGGGCCTGTCCGACTTCGGCGATATCGTGATGTTCTCGGTCGACGCCCTGCCCGCGGGCTCGCCGTTTTTCCTGATGTTGTAGGCGCCCTCGGGCGTCTTTTCAAGTTCCGCGATCTCGCGCAGCAGCTTCAGGTCGGTTCTCGTCAGACTCATTTTCCGCATTCCTCCTTCAGATAATCACAATAGCTGCCGGAGCCGGACAGGATCGACGGGAAGATCTCGTCGCGCCTGCCGTATTTTTCGATGCGGCCGCCGGCGAGGACGGCTATGCTGTCTGCGATGTTCATGATCCGCTCCTGATGGGAGATGATGACGATCGCGGCGTCGGATTTGCGGTGCAGTTCAGAGAATGTATCGGTGAGCCGCGCGAACGACCACAGATCGATGCCCGCCTCGGGCTCGTCGAAGATCATGAGCTTCGCGCCCCTCGCAAGGACCGTCGCGATCTCTATGCGCTTCACCTCGCCTCCGGAAAGAGAGGTGTCGACCTCTCGGTCGATATAGTCGCCGGCGCAGAGGCCGACCTTGTTGAGATACCTGCAGCAGTCGGCGGCAGAGAGGTCGTCGCGGCCCGAGGCGATCTCAATGAGGTCGCGGACTCTGATCCCCTTGAACCGGGGTGGCTGCTGGAAACCGTAGGAGATGCCGAGACGCGCGCGTTCGGTAACGCCGAGTGGCATTATGTCCCTCCCCTCGAAGAGGATGCTCCCCGAATCGGGCGTGACGAGGCCCATGACGGCCTTCGCGAGTGTGGACTTGCCTCCGCCGTTGGGGCCGGTGAGGACGGTGAGCGTGCCGGCGTCGATGTCGAGATCGATTCCGTCGAGAATGTCCCTCTCCTTCTCGGCGGCTCCGCGTCTGCCGTCAGGCATGTCGGATACGGTATAGCGCAGGTTTCTGATTTGAAGCATCATGCTGATATTGTCCTTCCAAAAAACGGATGACGGAACTCCTCAGATATATAGTCTGAGCGTGTCCTCGATCCAGTATATGTATTCGGGTCCGGGAGTCCGCGAGGCGATCTCCTTCATCCTGAGGTAGAGCGGCACCCCGTCCGACGGGTCGTGCCAGATGTCGCAGAAGACGGTATCGAACCCTCCCGCGGGCATGACATTCTCCGCGTATTCGAAGGCGTCGCCTGTGACTAGTGACACCTTGCCGGCGTCCGGGAACTGCGGCAGGATATGCCGGCGGAAGAGGTCGATCACCGACGGATCGCGCTCGACGACGGTCACCGACTCCACTTCGGGCTTGCGGGCGGCCATATAGGTGAAATACCCGAGGCCAAGGCCGAAAGTCAGCACCCGTCCGCGCGACCTCTCTACGGCATACGCGCTGGTCAGCGTCTCGTTCGGCATGAGCGTCATCCACTCCCTGCCGTTTTCTGTTACTGCCGGATATCTGTACTCCCCGGTGAAAAAGCCGATCCGGGGAGTGACGAGGATCTTCCCGTCTCTGCCTCGCGAGACTTCGGGGTCTCCCCTGACGAAGGCCTCGTACGGCCGGCAGGTTCGCGTCTCGAACCTCCAGCCGCCTTCCTCCCCGTCGGGAAAAGCGATGTTCCGGTAGTACGGGTCCGCCTTGAATGGCGCGGTATCCATGAGGGCGAACATCGGCAGGAAGCGCTCGCCGAAGATGCGCCGGTCCTCCCTGTTTTCCCAGACGTCGAGGCCGCACGCGGCGGCCGCGACCGACGCGTAGGCGAACACTGTGTCTTTTTCGCTCCGTGACGCGGGATCGCCGGCTATCCCGTCGATCATGTCAGCCTCTATGTAATCGGGCGCGAGGTTCAGGAATATGCTCATCAGCCGGAACAGCCGGGCATTGTCTCCCGAATACCAGCCTCCCAGTTCGTCCGGGGTAATTCCGGCGGTATCGCCGCCGTTTATCGCGAAGCAGTTCAAACCGCGTCTGAATAGAAGAGGTAGAGGGGCAGCGGGAGCCACGACGCGATATTCGCGGGCAGCTTCGCCCTTGCGGTGGAATACGGCGCAAAGAGCAGGTTCATCGCCTCGAGATGAGACAGTTCGAGATCGGCGTCTGTCTCGCCCGCCGCGAAGACACGGGGGACACCGCCTTCTGACTCGAGTGTGATCTTTTCTTTTCCGCCTCTGCCGTCGATCGCGAGAGTGAGCCTTCCGTCTGCGATCCTTCTGTACGTCGATTCGAGTTCGAAGAACGCACCGCAGACCTTTTCGTAATCCAGCACCGAGAACGATTTCGAGGGGCCGAGCGAGTAGTGTTCGCATATGCCGATCAGCTTTTCGATATAGCTGTCGAGCCAGACCGGGAGTCTGACCGTGAGCGAGCCTCTGTCTGTGGCGTCGAAGAGGTCGCGTACGAACTCGGCGACCTCCGCATTGCGGGAGGCGTCGAGGAGCAGCTCGCTGACGCTGCCGTTCTTCTCGACCGCGTATCCGGCGAAGACGTCTCCGTCGAAGCCGGCCCATACCGTCTGTCTCCAGCTCGTTATGATGTCGAAATAGTTCGCTCCGTTCCTCACGGCGTGTAACGGCTGCGACTCGGACACGCGCCGCACGTCGCGGAGCAGATCTTCATCGCCACGTGATATCCTGCGGAAAGTGAATCTCCTGCTGTAAGAAGGCCCGAACGTGTGACGGATGTTGTCCGGATTGAAGCTCATGGAGATCTCGCTCCCGAGCTTGTCGTACGAGAAGTAATTGTAGCGCTGGCGCCTGCCTCCGAGCACCGAGAGTGCGACACCGTCGGCGACCATCCCGTCCACCGCCATGTTCATCAGCTTCCTCATGAAGCCGCGCGAGCGCTCGTACGGATGCACGGCGACGTTCCCGATGCCGCGGGTCTTAAGGAGCTTTCCGCACACGACGATATCGTGGTCGAATGCCCCGACGGCCGCCCGGATCTTCCCGTTCTCAACCGCCACGTAGGAGTTGCCCGCGGGGTCGAGCTCATATCTGTAGAGTTTGGGCAGCAGTTTCTTGAAATCGTCCGAATTTCCGTTGAATCCGAACACGTAATTGATGAAATCGACGTATTCATCGAACATCCCGGGCGTTCCCGCGCCGTAGTACACGCCGTTCTCAGTCACGTGAAGGCTTCTGCCGGCTGACAGTATTCTCTCTGTCCCGGTCATTTTCGCCGTATCTGCCATGGTCTGGTCCTCCGTTGATCGTATTTCTCTGATTTATTATTTTACTGATTTGTTGCGGTTTTTCAGCCGGACAGCTGCTTTCCCGGCGGTGCTGCCGCAGCTGTATCTGATCCGGCGTGAATTTCCGCAGCTGCCTGCCGGTCTTCCGTATTCATCCCGCCGTCTTTACTCCGCGATCTCCACCCCGCTGTGCGAAGCCCCGCAGACGAAGGTCACAGCCCCCGGAAAGAGCTCTCCCGCGCGCCTCCCGGCGGAGACGGCTTCCTCGCGCGTCCCGAAAGGCAGATAGACGGCCGATCCGCTGCCGCACAGGCCAGCGCCGCCCATGCTCTCCATGATCATCGCGGCCTCCGGGCAGATCGACGGCAGCACCTTCTCGAAGATGTTGTACATGCAGTCCGAGATCCCGTCCGCGCCGCGCGACGATATAGCCTCCGCGATGCCGCCGGGCTTTCTCGGAACGTATCCGTCGAAGCCGCGGAACATACGGTCAAGCTCGGAATAGGCACGGCCGGTCGAAATGCCGCTGTCAGGTTTTATTATGAGAAAATTCATATCGGGGAAGCCGGACGTTGCCGAGATCTCTCCGCCTGTCCCCGTGACCGACCGCAGTCCGCCGGCAAGGCAGAATGGGACATCGGAGCCCACCTTCAGCGCTATGGCGCGGAGCTTCTCTTCACCGACAGGCCGGCCGAGCATCCTGTCGAGACCGTAGAGCACGGCCGCTCCGTCGGCGCTCCCGCCTCCAAGTCCCGCGGACGAGGGTATCCTCTTTTCAAGTTCGATCTTTATGTCGCAGTCCCGGCCGGCGGCATCTAAAAATGCCACCGCTGCCCGGTACGCGATATTCGTACCGTCCCTCGGTATCCCCGGCTCATCGCATTCCACGGTAATTTTCCGCCCGGAGCACCGGCTTCCGCGGGGGCCGGCCTGAAAAACAGTCAGCCTCACTGTGTCGGCGACCGAGAGTGAGAGCATGACTGACGAGAGCGTGTGATATCCGTCGGGGCGTCTGCCGGTTATCTCCAGAAACGGATTGATCTTCGCGTGCGCCAGAAGCGTCATTCGCAAAGGAGCACCGCGCCCGGTCCCGGACTGTTCGGCTTTCGTATCGTCCAATGTCTCCGTCCTCCGATCGCTGTTTTTTCCAAATAATAATTATATCACATCAGGCGATGTAAATTCAAGTCTTACATCTGACTTTTAGCCTGTCTTTGTTAACATCCGCTTAATAAAATAGTAATATAATATCTTTGTATGTCTGTGGCACGTCAGAATGAGCCGTTCAGACAGCCGGAGGATATCAATGCTGGAGAAACTTAAGGAAGAAGTCTGCGCCGCGAATCTGGAGCTGGTAAAGAGGGGACTCGTTATCAGCACATGGGGGAACGTCTCGGGGAGGGATCCCGAGACCGGCCTCATCGTAATAAAGCCGTCGGGAGTCGCATATTCGGAGATGCTGCCTCGGGACCTTCCGGTCGTCGCTCCGGACGGGCACACTGTCGAGGGCTCGCTGCGTCCGTCGTCGGACACGCCGACTCACCTCGCGCTTTATTCCGCGTTCCCCGGGATCGGCGGGATAACTCACACCCATTCGCCGCTCGCCGTGGCCTTCGCGCAGGCCGGCAGGCCGATCCCCGCGTACGGTACGACACACGCCGACTGCTTCCCGGGGCCGGTACCCTGCACCCGGCGGATGACGCCTGAGGAGATCGCCGGGGATTACGAATACAACACCGGGCTCGTGATCGCAGAGACGGTGCGAGAGCCCGGCGCGGACATGATGCGCGCGGTGCTGGTGCACTCGCACGGGCCGTTCACCTGGGGACCCGACGCCATGGCATCGGTCGATGTCGCGGAGATACTCGAGGCGGTAGCCGGCATGGCGATCAATACCGAGATCCTTATGACGGCCGGAGAGATGCCTCAGATGCAGCGCGAGCTCTTAGAGAGGCACTTTTACAGAAAGCACGGAAAAAACGCGTATTACGGTCAGAGTGACGGCTGATAGATCTGCCGACCGGGAGCGATAATGCGAAAACCTGAATCACTCAAAAGGGAACCGGAGGTCAAGGCCGGTTCCCTTAAGCATTATGAAGGTCAGTTTTCTTCCGTGTCCCCGGCACCTGCCAGATTTCCGGGACAATTATTGAGACAAATCTGCTTTACGCTTCCTGCGAACAGCAAGCAGTGTTGAGAGACACAAGGAAAGAACTGCGATCACGCTCATGGCAAAAACAGATTCCGTGAAATCACCCGATTCTCCCGTATAAGGCGCGACGTCTGTCTTTCCGGTGGCGAGATCATACCATCCTCCGCCGGTCAGAAACCATGCGCCATGTCCATTCTCGCCTAAGAAATCTATAACATAATCAGGATCGTAAGAAAACTCAGCGGAATAAATCAGGCCGTCTTTGGCGTTTTTAAACAGGAATGTGCAACTGCGGCCATCTGCCGAAATCTGCGACTGCGAGAAAAAAGAACCATCAACATAATAATCATCATTACTGTGGATCTTTGTGGTATAGTATTCTTCCGGATGATGAGAATTCATTGCCCAGTCTATCAACACGTGCATAAAGGATACATCTATACCCAGTATGGGATAGTCAGGTGTATAAGTCAGCTTTTCGTTGAGCCAGTCTGAAAATGCATAAAGAAGGCCTCCTCCTGATATCCTCCATCCGTCGTCCGACTTAATGAACTGAACACTGACCCATACCGGTGTCTCGCTCCACTCTATTCCTTGATGGTAATACAGTTTAACTTCCGCAGTGGCCGAACGGTTATCCCCGGTCAGATTCCGGAACTCAACAGCGGTTTCCGGAGTCGACGCAGCGTTAAACCACGCTTCGCTGGAATAATCTGAGAGAAGATAAAAAAAACGGATGTTTTGAGGAATAAACTCTTTTGTTGTTATTGTTCCGTCGGGATTTTCCGAATAAGTCAACCGCTTTCTGTCCGAGCACTGAAACATCCATGCACCGTCTGCGACCGAATCGGAATAAACAGCACGGGCTTCTTTTGATGCTGCTTCTTTAGTTGTAGTCACAGGGCCGTGGACCTTGCTCTGAATCCCGTCCTGGTATTTCCAGTACAGCCGGTTTGCAGCGACTACCAGATGTTTTATTTCAGAATCTGTAATTGTATCGCCTGAAGCCCGGATTCTCAAACCGGAAAAGGACAATAAGATCACAACACAAAACAACAAATAAGCTGTTAAACGGCGTTTCATTATTCAGTCCTGGTATAATTAAATAGTCCCCCAGCAAGAGAATTCAATTATACGTTTCTCCTTTTCAAAATTGGGAATGCGTGGTATAATCTGAGTGCTTTTGCCGCGGCGGAGGATAGGGCAACGCTGGGGAGCGACCTGAGCGCCGACGCGGATTTTAAAGAAGGGGGATACCCCGATCGGACAGTTCTTATCGCCCTTCGGAAAACCAAGGCGATAAACCCGTCCGGTA